>DATHPO010000301.1:0-23053 GCA_035483835.1 Terriglobales bacterium | reverse complement strand
CCGGTGATCGGAATCGTCGGCATTCTCGAAGACGTTCACAAAGCCGTGTTTCCGCACTTTCGCGAGCCGGGAAGAGCTATCGTTCTGCTGCGTGCCTCGGAGCCCGGAGACTTGACGGATGCAGAATCCGAGTTTGGCTCGTCCGAGTATGCCAAGGAAATCTTAGGTGCTGTGTGGGGATTTCCTCCTGCGCTCGAACTGGAACGAGAGGCAGCGCTGCAGAAAGCGTTGGCCGAGATGATCGACGCTGGCTTGGTCGACTCCGCCCACGATTGCTCGGAGGGCGGCATTGCGGTCACGCTGGCGGAATCCACATTTGGCAACGGAGTGGGGCTGCGAGTAAATCTGGCATCGCTCGAATTGCCGCCGGAGTTTGTTTTGTTTGGCGAGGACGCGAGCCGTGTCTTGATCTCGTGCGACCGAAGCAGTCTGCAGGGAATCCAACAGGTATCGAGTAAATATGGGCTCTCCGCGAATGAGATCGGTGAGACCGTTTCTGATCAAGTAGAGATCAAGCTGGATGGCCGGGTGGTGGTGTCGGCGGCGGTGAAGGAGTTACGAGATTCTTTCGAGGGCGCCCTGGAGGCGGCGTTGAAGGCTGATCCGGATACGGTTGCGTTTGATTAAGAAACTGCCGAGCTTTGCTCGGCCTAACAGCCGGGGGCGGCTGTCCCCACATGAGTGTTCAAGCTGATCGCTAAAGGCTAAGTGCTAAATGCTAACCTCCGACAAATTTCGCGACGAGTGTGGAGTGGTGGCGGTTTATTCGCACCTGGAGGCTGAGAAGCTCGCCTACCTTGGCCTGCACGCCCTGCAACACCGGGGCCAGGAGTCGGCGGGCATTGTGACCTCCGACGGCATGGCTCTGCACATGCACAAAGCCATGGGCCTGGTCGCCGACATTTTTCAGGAAGCGGTTCTGGCTAAGTTGCCTGGAACGCTGGCGATCGGTCATACGCGTTATTCGACCGCAGGCGATTCGGCACTGCTCAACGCGCAGCCCATCATGGTGCAGTCGAATAAAGGCATGGTGGCTTTGGCGCACAACGGCAACCTGGTCAATGCACAGGACATCCGCCATCGCCTGGAGAGCCAGGGCTCGATTTTCCAGACCAGCAGCGACACCGAAGTGATCGTGCACTTGATCGCACTCTCGAAAGAGCAAACCCTTCCCGAAGCTATTGCCGATGCGCTGCGCCGGGTCGAGGGCGCATTCTCGCTGGTCATGATCAGTCCCGACCGGATCTTTGCGGCCCGCGATCCGCGCGGTTTTCGGCCGCTCGCGATGGGACGAATTCCCGCCATCGACGGCGAAAAGCAGGACACGATCGTGTTTGCCTCCGAAACTTGTGCGTTCGATCTGATCGGCGCCACCTTCGAGCGCGACGTGAAGCCGGGCGAGTTGATCGTCGTCGGCCCCGAGGGAATTACTTCGCGAGCGTATACGCCGGCGCTGGCGCAGTCGAGCTGCATCTTCGAGCACGTTTATTTCTCGCGCCCTGACAGCCGCGTGTTTGGACGGGCGGTGCAAGAGAGCCGCGAGGAGCTAGGGCGGCAATTAGCGCGCGAAGCGCCGGCGGAGGCGGATGTCGTGGTTCCGGTGCCGGACTCGGGTGTAACCGCGGCTGTTGGCTACGCGGCGGAGAGTGGGATTCCTTTTCGCTTTGGGCTCATTCGTAATCATTATGTTGGACGCACGTTCATCGAACCTCGACAAAGCGTGCGCGACTTTGGGGTGAAGCTGAAGATCAATCCGGTGCGCAGCCTGCTTGAAGGCAAGCGCGTAGTGTTGATTGACGATTCGATCGTTCGCGGCACCACCAGCCGCAAGATTGTGCGCATGGTCCGCAGTGCTGGCGCCAAAGAAGTGCACATGCGCATTTCCTGCCCGCCGACGATTTCACCCTGCTTCTACGGAGTGGACACGCCTTCGAAAAAAGAACTGATCGGCGCGAACAAATCGGTCGAGGAAATTCGCGAGTTCATTGGCGCCGACTCGCTGGCGTATCTCTCGCTCCCGGGATTGAAAAAAGCCTGCGGCGACGGCGAGAAAACCAGCTACTGCACGGCTTGCTACACCGGCATCTATCCCACCAACTGGGTAGATGTGGAAGAGATTCAACCAGCCAGCGTGGGCAAGCAGTAAAGCCTGTCCGGCCTGTTCGCGGTATCCTTCACAACACATCCTGTAACGCTACGAGCTGCCGATCAGGACTCCCGTGATGAAGACCAGGGCGCCACCCAAGGCTACCTGCAGCGCGGCGGAGACTGTCGGCGTGTCCATGTAGCGATGCCGGATCCAGGTGATGACCCCCAACTCGACCAGCACCACCACGAAGGCAACAGCCAGAGCCAGACGGAAGCTGGGTAGCAGGAACGGCAAAGTGTGGCCCACTCCGCCCAACGCGGTCATGGCGCCACAGATCAATCCGCGGACCCAGGGATGGCCGCGGCCGGTAAGGCTTCCGTCATCAGAGAGCGCCTCGGCGAATCCCATGCTGATGCCTGCGCCTACCGAAGCTGCCATGCCAACCAGAAACGCGTCCCAGGGATTGCGTGTCGCGAATGCGGCGGCGAAGACTGGCGCTAACGTGGATACCGAGCCGTCCATCAAACCGGCAAGGCCCGGTTGTACGATCTGTAGAACGAAGAGCCGGCGGCGGGCGCGCTCTTCGTCTTGCTTCACATCGGGGCTCAACTCTTCTTCCTTTAACTCCTGGGCGCGGTCTTCGTGGGCGCGCTCTTCCTGGGCCAGGTCGTCGAGCAGTTGGCGAATGCTGGCATCCTCGGTTCGCCCTGCGGCTTTTTCATAGAACCTGCGAGTTTCTACCTCGATGGCGCTGGCTTCGTTGCGCACTACGTCGAGGCGGAGAGGGCGCGCCAGCCAAACCGGTTTTCGCTGTACGAAGCCCTTTATGTCATGGCGGCGGATCAGCGGGATGTGCTCTCCGAATTTCTGCCGGTATAACTCGATCAAACGTCGGCGGTGTCCGGATTCCTCGTCGCGCATGCCTTCGAACACGGCGGAGGAAGCGGGGAAGTCCTGGCGCAAACCTTCGGCGAAATCGGCGAAGATGCGCTCGTCTTCCTCTTCGAGTGAAATGGCCAGCGCCAGAATTTCGCGCTGGGTAAGAGTTTCAAAGTTCTTCATGGCGGATAGTGTAATTGGAGGCGATGATCTTCTGCATTACCGATGCAATACGTCTTTGTAATGGGGCGAGGTCATGGGGCGAGACCGCGAGAGGGCTCTCAGGTCGAAAAAATTAGACTAGTTACCATCTGGTTATCTTAGGCTCCACCCCCCTCCCCCTCGATCTTTTGGAATCATGGGGTTAGAGCCGGACTACCCTCAAAATCTTTGAGTTTAAAGGACTTATACGCAAAATATTCCGGACAAAGGAGTTAGGGTCATATTTCCGCGATGCAGTGACCGTCCTTCCTATGGAGTACGCGAGCAGTCGAACAACCGTCAATGTGAGGGTCGGGACGAAGGCGTGGCAAGGGTTCGAAGAAATCGTCCCAATTGGTGGGCGCAATTACGAAGAGCGAGCCTGCAGTGAACCTCGGTGACCCGAAGTTCACTACGGCTACATTAACTGTGAGCTACCGGCGCTAATACGCCCAGAAAGGGCCGGTTCCGCCCGAGACGGTTTGGCCGTCGATGGCGGTAAAGACGGTCTTGCCGTAAAAGAAAGGCAATCCCCAGTCAAACGTGCACGAACCGCCGCTGGACGAGCAAGTGTTTGCTGTTCCCTGTGGTCCGGCTAGCGTGCCGAATGCGGCGTCGTTGGGGTTGTTGTTGAAAAGGTTGTCGGCGTTGTCGACGCTGAAACTCACAGTGCTTATTGGCGTACCCGTCGCTCCTTCGTTGATCGCCGATTGGGCGGTGAGACTGGCCGGACAATAGAAGGAAGTATTGTCCGTACACACTGTTATGGAAGACGGGAAAAACAGCGCGTTCGAACCGCTGTCAATAAAACTGGCGTTAAGGGTTTGGCCGGCGTAGACGGTGATAAAGTTGTCATTCGTGTCAAGCCCAAAGATGGTTGCGGAACCCAATGCATTGTTTGACTGCGTCGCAATGCCAAAAGTCAGAGAGCCACTGACCGTGGGGGCGGCACTTTGAACGGCGGGGAATTGGATAACGACACCATTGTTATCTGTGCTGAACAAAACTACCGGGTTTGTCACCTGCGCGGACGCGGGCACAAATACCGCCGAGTCAGTGGTCGAGCATCCTGAGGTGGGGCATTCGAAGTACACGTTAGGAGGCGTTGTCGTCACGCTTCCGTCGCAAAAATCGGCGCCCGCAAGAATGCAGTCCGTCGGTTCGAGGCCCACTCCCAGAATGCCGTTGGCACCCAGAAGCGTCGGCGTGTTCTCATTTATTGTTCCGCCGTTCGTACAAGCCGTTGGTATATTCGAGTTTGAGTTGCTTACGGTTTGGACGTTGGTTGTCCCGGCAACTTCGCCACCTATCTTGATGTCGGCTTGTTGTACTGGCCCCCAGAGGTATGAAGTGTCCAGGAACTGAACGCAGTTATTCAGGATATCGCCGTTGCTGGTATCGACCACCGAAGGAAGCGAAAGACCTGGAATCACCGACTGCAGAATTCTCAAGCCGGAGGATCCTGTGTCGACCTGGATATGGTCCACCGTTTGGCACGTGCTAGTACCTGGAATGCAGAGCGTGAGGCTGACAAAGGCGAGGTTGGCATCTACCTGTGTAGGCACAGGCCCGGGGTCGACGGTTAGTGCCGCAACATTTGGACCTGCGCCGGAAGGAAACACCGTAATCCCCAGTGTCGCCGTCGCCGCAGAGCTGGCTATCGACGTCGCCGTTATAGTCACGGCAGTATTGCTGGTCACGCTAGCTGGCGCAAGGTAGGTCACCGCAGTTGTTGTCGGGTTAGTTAGAGAGCCAACCTGTGGGGAAAGTGACCAAGTCACGCCTTTCTTGCTGGTGTCGTTGCTAAGCGTCGCGTTGACGCTGAGTTGCTGTCCCTGATTGATTGTTTGTGGGGCGGCTGGCGATAGGGAGATGGTGACGGCGGAAGTTTGTACCGCGATCTGTATCATTGCGGTGACGGTGGAACTGGCATTCGAGGTTGCCGTAATCGTCACAGTTGTCGCGGTCGGGACGCTCGTTGGTGCGGTATAGGTTGCTGTGGTCGTGGTCTGATTGCTCAGGGCACCAAAGCCACTTGGGGTAAAACTCCAAGTCACGCCTTTATTGCTTGGATCGTTCACAACCGTAGCGGTTATGGTCGACGATTGGCCGGGATTCAATGAAGTGGTGCTGGCCGACAATGTAATCGTAACCGGAATCCCGGCTGGTGTCCCGCTACTGCTGCATGCCCCTAGAAAGGCCAACCCTGCGACCAAAACTATCGCTGAAAGTGCGCGCACGCTTCCTCCTCTACCGTATGTCATTGGTACTGACTCCCTGCGGGAACTTTCCGGGATCGTAGGCTCTGCCGGAATAGGACCGCATGTGGCCGTTGGATTCAACTACCAATCCAGGCTGTTGGATATTTAGTGGGGCGCGACCTCGGTGAGCGGTCCTCTGGGCCTGTGCAGCGGAGGTGTACGCGTCAAAGTAGCTGCCAAGAAGTTGCTTCATGTCGGGAATAAACGGGCCTTGCCAGGAGACGCCAAATACCTCACCGGAGGATGAAGCATACTCGTGCACTACCGTGCCGTTGCCGGCTTTGATCTCATGAACGGTATAGAAATTGTGTTCCGTCGTCTTCAGCGTGCCCTTCATCTGGACCTGATCCTCTTGCACCGAGGAGACGTCGCCGCCGAGGGCGGCCAATGCGGGCAGAGGCAGGGCTAGCATCAGGAGAACAATTGTCATCCAGGACGTATGGGACAGCGAGATCCAAGAGTTTGATTTCATGTGACTCACTCCGCTTTCTTTAATACGCGAGGCTGGGGTCGTTGCTTTGAACCCGAAAGATGGCGTTAAGTTGCGGTTGGCGGCTAGGATTTGCATCGCGGTTTCCCTCGTGGCTCCTGGTTGCGGCGTCTGGTCGAGCACTTTGCCAGTCTGTGCTAATACTCCTGTGCGCTTAAGCCTTTGCCTCAGGGGCTAAAAGCCCGCGTTTCTCGCGGCTCTATTGGCACGGCTGAAGCCGTGCCCTTCCCAAGAAGAGCACTTACGAAACAAGTCCTAGCAAGATCAATTACAAGCAACAGCAGCCCTCAAAGACTGCGGACAAGAGTGTCCGCCCTACGCGGCCAGATTTATTGCATTTTATCCTTTTTACAGTCCGGGGGTGTAAAGGGTTGTAAAGTTCCTTTACTATTCGCATTCCCCCGTGCGATTGGCACGAGCGTGGACTAAGCGATAAATTGTTAGGCGGAGAGATTGATGGCGACGTGCGTATCGTGTGGTTCACAAGTGCCGGACAGCGGACGCTTCTGCGTGTCCTGTGGTGCGGCGATGGTGTCTGGGGACGAACTCGCGACCATGGAGTTCGTGGACTCGAAGCCCAGGGCGTCTGCGAGGGCGTCTTCCGGCTCAGCGAGGGTTTCGAGTTCTTCCGGCGGTTTGTTGACCGAGGGACGATTTCTTCCGGGACGCCTGCTGGCCGGGCGGTATCGCATCATTGCATTGCTGGGCCGGGGCGGCATGGGAGAGGTTTATCGCGCCGATGACCTGACGCTGGGGCAGCCGGTTGCGCTCAAGTTTCTTCCCGAAGAGGCGAGCCAAGATGAAACTCTGCTGGAGCGCTTCCGCAATGAGGTTCGGCTCTCGCGGCGAGTTTCGCATCCGAACGTCTGCCGGGTTTATGACGTGGGCGAAGTGGATGGGCACACCTTCTTCACCATGGAGTATGTGGACGGCGAGGATTTGGCGTCTTTGTTGCGGCGTATTGGGCGCCTGCCCGCGGACAAGGCTTTGGAAATCGCGCGCCAGCTTTGTGCTGGTTTGGCCGCGGCTCATGCCAAGGGCGTGCTGCACCGCGATTTGAAACCAGCCAACATCATGCTCGATGGCCGGGGTCAGGTCGTGGTCACAGATTTTGGCCTTGCCGGATTGGTGGACCAGATTCCGGGCAGCGATGTGCGCAGCGGCACGCCGGCGTACATGGCTCCCGAACAACTGGAAGGCAAAGAGGTCAACGCCAAAAGCGATATTTACTCGCTGGGCCTGGTGCTCTACGAAATCTTCACCGGCAAGCGGGCGTTCAGCGTGGAGTCATTGCCGGAACTGGTCCGGGTGCGCAGTGAATCGGCGCCCAGCAAGCCATCGACGCTGGTGAAAGATCTTGATCCCGCGGTGGAGCGGGTGATCTTGCGTTGTCTCGAAGCCGATCCGGCAAACCGGATGAGTTCGGCAATGAGTGTTGCGGCGGCGCTGCCGGGAGGCGACCCGCTGGCTGCCGCGCTGGCGGCGGGCGAAACGCCATCGCCGCAGATGGTCGCGGCGGCGGGAGAGACCACGGGACTGGCGCCACGAACGGCAGTGCTCTGTTTAGCGGCAGCGATTCTGGGCTTGGTTCTGGTCAGCTATTTTGCGATTAAGACGAGCGGCATGGGAAAGCTGGGCCTGGAGCAATCGCCGGAAGTGTTGACCCATAAGGCGAAAGAAATTGTCGGCCAACTGGGGTATGCGGATAAGCCCGCGGATAGCGCCATCGACTTCTCTTATGACAATGATTTTCTGACTTATGTGGATAAGAATGACAAGCCACATCCGCAATGGAACGAAGTGCTGTCTGGTGGGCCAGCAGTGCTGCAGTTTTTGTACCGGCAAAGCCCGCAGTACATGATGGCGACCGATTTCCATGATTCGTCGTTGACTCCGGGAATCGTAACTGGCGATGACCCGCCGCCGGTGCTATCGGGAATGGTGAACCTGACGATGGATCCGCGAGGACGCTTGACGTTCTTCCAGGCGATCCCGCCGCAAATGCAAAGCGAGGATGTCAGGACGCATGCGCAGGCGGTTGATTGGAGTACGCTGTTTCGCGAAGCCGGCCTGGATGCGACGCAATTCAAGCCGACAGAACCATTGTGGACTTCGCTAGCTGCTTCGGACACGAGGGCGGCGTGGACTGGAACGTGGCCCGGCACCAGCCGTCCTCTGCGGGTTGAAGCGGCTGCGTTTGAAGGCAAGCCGGTGTTCTTTTCGCTGATCGGTCCTTGGACTCGTCCGCAACGCATGCGTCCGGACCCGCCGACGACCACGGGGCAAAGAGCGGGGCAGTTGCTTCTTCTAGCAATGATTCTGTCGGTGGTGGCAGGTGCTGCGTTGCTGGCGCGCCGAAACTACATTCGAGGAAGAGGCGACCGGCGCGGCGCGTTCCGACTGGCTTGCGTACTTTTTGTGACGCTGATCGCATTGTGGCTGTGTCGAGGGCACATGGTGCCGAGTGTGGAGATGCTGTTTCCATTCACGATGGCTATCAGCACGGCGCTGTTTTTCGCAGGCCTGATATGGGTGCTGTATCTTTCGCTCGAGCCTTATGTGCGCCGACACTGGCCACAGGCGTTGGTCTCCTGGAGCCGGATTGTGATGGGCCGGTTGCGCGATCCGCTGGTGGGGCGCGATGTTTTGTTTGGCGTAATCCTGGGGGTCGTGTGGATCCTGACTTTCGAAGTCAGTCAGTTGCTGACGATGGGTAAGGGCGCGCCTCCGCAATTCTTTTCGACGAGTTACCTTTTGGGCGGCCGCCACGTGCTGGAAGCTTTGTTATTTCGAATCCCGGACTCAATCGAAGCCACGTTGCTTTTCTTTTTCCTGCTCTTCGTGTTGCGGGTTGTGCTGCGGAAGGAATGGCTGGCGGCCATGGTGTTCGTGGCGATATGGGTCACGTTGAAAACCTTGGGCAGCGATTATCCGTGGATTGAGGGAACGGCGTATGCGCTGCTTTATGGAGGGGCGACCATCGTGGTGTTTCGAGTCGGGTTCGTAACTTTGGGTGTCGGCATCTTCACCACCGAGTTGCTGTCGAGTGTGCCTTTAACTCTGGATTTTTCGGCTTGGTATTTGAGCAGTGTGTGGCTCCCGCCGTTGGCCCTTGGTGCGCTCGCGGTTTGGGGCTTTTACAGTGCGCTGGCGGGGCAGAAATTGTGGAAGGCTGAGTTGTTCAGCTAGGCAACTGGGTGCGTCCACGCCCGCCTGCATTCCCATCAGCTCAGGTCGGCGTCTTCGGCGATTTCACTGATTGCAATCGGCGCCATGTTTCCCTGGTGCAGTTGCTGGTTGAGTTGTGGCAAGCGAGTCGTCTTGAAGTGATTCCAATCGGCAATGCGCAGCTTTAACGCCTGGCTTGATTCGTGATACAACGCGACGGCCTGCGAAGGTACGGCGCGATCTCCGCTCTCGACGACTGCCAACGCGGAGGTGAGCCCGGCGCTGGCATTTTCGAGTCCGATCGCGTTAGTCGTGCTTTCACTGTCGGCGAGTATCTGCCGGATTTCCGTTTCCAGCCGGGATACGGTGGACTTCAGATCAGCGTGAGCTCCGTCTAGTTTTTGATCCAAGTCAGACAATTGTTTCTGCACCGACCGGATCTGAGCCAAAGCTTGCCGTCCGTGGACGGCTTCGGTGAAAATCTGGCGGCCGAGTTGGAGTTGCTGCTCCAGGTCGCGAGGAGTTGCAGGGGATCGCGGATCCATCACGATCTTTAATGGCTGGCTCAAAACCTTATCGTCGACAGTGAGCCGGACTTGGTAAGTGCCCGGAACTGCGCGTGGTCCTCGGGGAGAGCGATACTCGTATTCGCTGGATTGATCTGCAGCTTTACCGCTGGGGGTGCCCCATGCCAGATTCCAGACAAAGCGATGCATCCCTGGGGTGGTCTCAAGAATCTGGGATTTGGGGAGCCATCGATCGGCGATGGGGAGGGCAGGACGCTTCTCCTCGGGCGCGTCATCCGAGGAAAACGTTCGAACCAGATTCTGCTTGTCGTCAAGAATCTCAAGCTTGATGTGGTTTGCGGCTGCGTTGAGGTGGTAATCGATGACGGCGCCATTGGGCGGATTGTTCGCGGTCGGCTCTTCCGGCGGCAATGGAGTGCCGAGGAAACTATCGTTATCGACGCGGATGGCTGTGGCCGGGCGATAGAGATACGCGCTATCAGCTTTCACGGCGTCTTGCGCCTGCCTCAATGGAGTGATGTTGTCGAGAATCCAGAACGCGCGTCCGTGAGTCGCGACGGCGAGGTCATCTCCATGAATGGCCAGGTCGTGGATTGAAGCTGTGGGAAGATTCAGCTGTAGCGATTGCCAGTGATCGCCGTCGTCGAACGAAACGTAAACACCGAGTTCGGTACCGGCGAAGAGCAAGCCGCGGGTTTGGGGATCTTCGCGGACCGACCGCAAGAATGAAGATGCGCCGATGCCGCCGGTGATCAGTTGCCAGGTCGCGCCGTAATCGCGCGTGCGGTAGAGATATGGCTTCTGGTCATCAAGGCGATGGCGATCCACGGCTGCGTAGGCTTCAGCGGGATCGAAGTGCGAGGCTTCGATCAGCGAGATCTTGCTCCAGTCGTTGAGGCCGGTGGGCGTGACATCTTTCCAGGTCTTTCCGCCGTCTCGCGTAATGTAAATCAAGCCTGTGTCGCTGCCCGCCCATATCAGGTTTCCGTTCAGGTTCGAAGGCGCGATTGTGTAGACGACGCCGTATCCTCGTTGCTTCGCGTTCGCGACCGTAGTTGGACCTTCGGGCTTCTTATCGCCTGGATGCTGCGTCGATCCGGTCAGATCGGGACTGATGGTTTCCCAATGCAGGCCGCCGTCGATTGTCTTCATTACGTACTGAGTGCCCAGATAAAGAGTTTTCTTGTCGAACGGGGACATGACCAGCATGGGAGTCCAGGGATCGCGATACTTGCGAGCGTTGATGTCGACACCAAAATTCGGCATGGGCCACGGAGTAATATCCTGGCTGAATGAAGTTCGAATGTTGAAGCGCACGACGTCGCCGTAAGTGCCGGTCAGGTAGACGATGCTTGCGTCTTTGGGGTCCGGGACCATGTATCCGCTCTCGCTGCCGCCCGACGGAAACCAATCGCGCGGCGTGATTTGTCCGGCGTCAGAGCGGCTGCGAACCGCTGCGCTTCCGCTGTCTTGCTGGGTACCGAAAACCACGTAGGGAAATTGGTCGTCCGTGACAACATGGTAGAACTGCCCGGTGGGCTGGTTGTACCAGGAACTCCAAGTGCGTCCGTAATCGAGACTGATGGTTGCGCCTTGATCGGTGCCGAGAATCATTCGAGAAGAATCTTTGGGATCGATCCAGATCTGGTGATAATCGTCTCCGCCGGGTGCGCCGCGCACGATTGAAATTGTTTTGCCGCCGTCTTCGGAGCGGTAGAGCGCGACGTTGGGCACATAAATGACATCGGGATTATTTGGGTCGAGCGTGATATTTCCGAAATACCAGGCACGGCTGGCGAGACGGCGGTCGTCGTTCTGCAGCGTCCACGTGTCACCTCCGTCGTCGGAGCGATAGAGTCCGGGTTTCTTCGAGGAGCTGATGAGCGCGTACACTCGTTTGCCGTTAGGCGAAACGGCTACGGCTGTGCGGCCCCAGTCACCTTCGGGAAGTCCTTTCCCGGTGAGCCGCGACCATGACTGACCGCTATCCTGCGAGCGGAAGAGACCGCTGCCCGGGCCGTCGAGCGGCGCATACGTGCTCCACGGCGGACGCTGGCTTCGCCACGTGGCGGCAAATAGTAGTTTAGGGTCTTCGGCGGCGATGGCAAGAGCAGAGACTCCAATCTCCGCGCCTTGATCGAGAACCTTCGTCCAACTCGCGCCGCCGTCCGTTGACTTGTAGACACCGCGCTCATGGTTCGGTGCGTAAGCGTGTCCGAAGGCGCCAACGTATACGATGTTCGCATTTTGCGGATCCACAAGGATGCTGCTGATCTGGCGCGAGTCATGCAGTCCGATGTTGGTCCAGCTTCGGCCACCGTCTGTTGATTTATAAACGCCGTCGCCGGAGGACAGATTGGACCGAATATCTGCTTCTCCGGTACCCGCGTAAATGATTTTCGGATCGGATGGCGCCACGGCGAGGGCTCCGATCGAAGCGACGGGTTGCCCATCAAAAATTGGCTCCCACACGGTGCCGGCATCGGTGGTTCGCCAAACGCCGCCACCGACCGAACCAAAATAAAAGGTGGTTGAGTTTCCGGGAAACCCCGCCACGGCGACCACTCGGCCGCCGCGAAAGGGACCGATCAGGCGCCAGTCGAGCCCGCTGTAGAGGGCGGGAGGAATTGTCTGCGCGGTTGCGAGTGCGAGAGTGATGCAAAAAACGAAAGTTGTACACAAATATTGAAACCTGATGGCGAACTTGGGCACCTGTTGGTCCTCACCTGTGGAAACAGTTAGTGTAGTTGAAATTCTAGAATTTGCTAAAGTGGTTGCGGCATCCAATGTAGAAACCTCCAGACCGGACGGAAGCCTATGGGCGAACCTACAGTCGAAGTTTTGTGCAAGAACTGCGGGAAGACGTTTACGGCATTCTTGAAAGAGATGGCGGCCAAGAATGCTAAGGTTACTTGTCCGCATTGTGGAAAGAGCAATGAATATTCCGTGCCCGGCGATGCGATGCCGCCTGCGGCGCGGAATTAGGTTCAAGGCAATCTGTCGGCTTCGGTCTTCTGCTCCGGGAGCCTCCCCCACGCGATCACTGCGAATGAGACCAACCTCAAAACCCGGCGGACAGGAATGTCCACCCTACACGATCTAAATCCAAACTCCAATCTTGCTCGTACTTGATGCAGTAGACGGAGCTGTTCGTAAACCGCCGGGGCGTGGCGCCGCGCCCAGCGGCCTAGCCCACGATGTGGCAACGTCTACGAATTCAATCCCCGAGGAAAACTTTATGAAGCGACTGAAAACGATGGTGACCTTCGCCATGGCGCTGTTCATGCTGGTTCCGGCCAGCCTGTTCGCATCCAGCCATCGCGAGGCCCCCATCTCCGCGCTGGACCACTCCGCGGACGTGACTGACTGGTACGCGTTCGTCAGCTACGACCACCCGGATCGCGTGACTATGATTCTCAACGTCGACGGGTTCCTGGAACCCTCCAACGGACCCAACTACTTTCCTTTCGATCCCAACGTTCTCTACGAAATGCATGTCGACAACAATCGGGACGGAATTCCGGATATCACTTTCCAATTCCGCTTCAAGACGGAAATCCGCATGCCGGGAGTTTTCACCGGCTTTGTCGGTGGCATCGCCGGCATTCCTCCGATTACTTCGCTGACCGGCAAGGGTTCCGAAGGGTTGAGTCTTCGGCAAACTTATTCGGTTGTGATGATGAAGAACGGCGTGCGGACGGAACTGAGCGAAGGCAAAACTCTCTATGCAGTGCCTTCCAATGTTGGCCCGCGGACTATGCCACAGTATGACGAGTTGTTTAAGCAAGGAATTTTTGATCTGGGCAATGACGTGCGTGTGTTCGCAGGAACGGTCGATGATCCTTTCTACATCGACTTGGGTGGAACATTTGATTCCATCAACTACCGCATGGGCGTGGGCGGCATACTGACTGCTGCGGAGGATGCCGACGACACTCATAATTACGCCGCCGATTCAGTAGCGGGCTTCAACGTGAACTCGATTGTGCTGGAGGTTCCCATCACGATGCTCACGGTGGATGGAAAGATACACAACGCAAACGATAAAGATGCGGTGATCGGGACCTATGGAGCGACATCCCGCCAACGCATTAGCGTGCGTCGAGTTGCGGATGCATCCGATGGCGGCAATCAGTGGCGGCAGGTAAACCGCGAAGGCAACTCGCTGATCAATGAACTGATCATTGGAACTGGTTCCAAAGACAAGTTCAGCACTGACTTCCCGGTGAACGACAAGCAGTTTGCCAGTTTCGTCCTTAATCCGCTGCTGGCGCAACTGTACGGTTCCGTATTCGGGGTTCCGGTGCCGCCTCCGCCGCGAAATGATCTGCTGTTGCTGGTGCAGTACGAGCCTCCGATCTGCCCAGGGTGCGGTGCCGGTGATACAGGACCAATCGCCGACTTGCTGCGCTTAAACACAGGCATTCCTCCAACGGCCATTGGCAGCCAGAAGCGTCTCGGCTTCCTGGTTGGGGACCTGGCTGGATTCCCGGACGGCCGCCGGCCGATTGACGATGTGGTGGATATCGCCTCGCGGACAGTGGCTGGCATTTTGATCGACTCGAAGAAATACGGCGCGCCGATTGGCGACGGCGTTCAACTCAACGACGTCGGCTATGGCACCACGTTCCCGTGGGTGAAACCGGCTCACAGCGGGCGTGACAGCCACCACATTGGCCCCGGACAGAGAGGTTGCTCTGGCCAAGCCAATGACATTTGCCCGGTGAAGTAAGCCGGCTTCGTGGCCGCTGAGGAGAAACGGCGGCCACGGATTTTCCCCAACGATTCTAAGACTCAAGAGAGGAATGTCATGAAACGAATTGCGGCTCTTCTACTGTTGTTTCTGGGCACGGTTGCCGGATTTGCACAAGGCCCGAACACCCCTGCTGAAACCCAACTCTCTCCTGCCGAGCGCGGTATGGCGCAGGCGCGAAAGCTGATCGAGAAAAACCCAAAAGATTTCGAGGCGTACAACGCACTGGCTCTGGCACTCTCACGGAGGGCGCGCGAGACATCCGACGTTAAGTTCTATGCAGAGGCTGAGGAGACGCTGCAGAAATCGTTCGATATCGCCCCCGATAATTTTGATGGCCAGAGGATTCACGTCTGGCTTCTGCTGGGCAAACACGAGTTCGCCACGGCTCTTGAGGCTGCGAAAAAGCTCAATCAGAAAATGCCCGACGACGTGATGCTCTACGGCTTTCTCGATGACGCCAATGTGGAACTCGGAAACTACAGCGATGCTGAGAAGGAGGCGCAGTGGATGCTCGATCTGAAACCAGGAAATATCCCTGGCCTGACCCGTGCTGCGTATCTTCGCGAATTGTATGGGGACATCGAGGGTTCGCTGGAATTGATGAACATGGCATACCAGTCGACGCCGCCCGGTGAAGTCGAAGATGGAGCCTGGATCGTGACTCAGATGGCGCACCTGAACTTGGCAATCGGAAAGATTGATGAGTCTGAGAGGTTATCGCAACAGGCCCTGACCATGTTTCCGGGATATCACTATGCCCTCGGGAATCTGGCCAAGGTCAGAATTCAGCAGAAGCGATACGCCGAAGCGGTGGATTTGCTGATGCAGCGTTATCACGCCGCCCCTCATGCGGAGAATCTGTATGACCTGGCACAGGCGTTGCAGCTGGCCGGGAAGACAGACGAATCGAACAAGGCTTTCGCCGAGTTCGAACAGAAATCATTGCTCGAAACCAACCGTGGCGACAATTCCAATCACGAGTTGATCTTCTACTACGCGGACTATGCCAAGCAGCCGGGGAAAGCGCTGGAAGTGGCGAAGCGAGAAATCGCGCGCCGGCACGATGTCTTCACACTAGATTCCTACGCTTGGGCTCTGTACGAAAACGGCCAATATGCAGAGGCGCGGAAGCAGATCGAAATCGCGCTGGCGGTGGGCGTTCGAGACGCAAAGATGTTTCGCCACGCTGGGGAGATCGCGCTAAAGTCCGGAGACAAAGCGGCTGCAGAACATTACCTGCGAGAGGCGGCCGAGTTGAATACCGTGGGCTCGGACCAGGCGCGGATCACCTTGGCAAGCCTCACACAAGAGGTGCGACGGTAGCGGCACGCAACACGTAGCCCCGGACGCCCTCGCCCGGGGCGCGGGCCAAAGCTCGGCGTGATTTCGTGACCAAGTCACAGCGGACTCCGTAGAATAGCTGGTCTGGTGATCACGAACTTCAACCCGTCGAACTACTGGCTGGAGACGGTCCAGATGCCTGGCGGCACTCCGAGTGAATTGCCGGAGCGCGTGGATGTCGCGATTGTGGGCGCAGGTTTCACCGGCCTATCCGCGGCTCGAACTCTGGCAAAACGCGGGGCCAAGGTCGCGGTGCTCGAAACCAATACCATCGGCTGGGGCGCCAGCTCGCGCAATGGCGGCATGGTGCTTACTGGCATGAAGCTTGGAGTTGAGACGCTGGCAACTCGTTATGGCATGGACGCGACCAGGCGAATGTATGCCGCTTCCCTGGCCTCTATCGATGTGGTCGAACAAATTATTGGCGAAGAGAAGATCGATTGCAATTTCTCGCGCTGCGGTCACCTTGAAGTAGCCTGCAAGCAATCGCATTTCGATACTTACGCGCGTTCGGTAGAAGTGATCGCTCGGGAATTCAATCACCGACTTCGCATCGTCGCGAAAAGCGACCTCCGCACTGAGATCGGATCCGGCATCTACTATGGCGGCATGGTCGATGAAGTCAGCGCAGGATTGAACCCTGCGCGCTACGTGGCCGGGCTTGGCCGCGCGGCGCTTAATGCGGGAGCTTATGTTTGCGAAAACACACGCGTGGAGCGCATCGAGCGCGCCTCCCGCAAGGGCGGTTCGGGGTTCCAGCTAGGCACACCGCGCGGACGGGTGTTTGCCACGGACGTGTTCATCGCAACCAGCGGCTATACCTCAAAGACTACGCCAGCGCTGCAAAAGAAAATCATTCCTATCGGTTCCTTCATTATTGCCACGGAACGGCTGCCGGAGGCTCTTGCGTACGAACTCAGCCCGCGCAATCGCATGATTTTCGATTCCAAGCATTATCTCTATTACTATCGCCTCACGCCGGACAATCGCATGCTGTTCGGTGGACGTGCAGCGTTCTTTCCGGAAACCAGCAACACGATCCGGCGCAGCGCTGAAATCCTGCGGCGCGGCATGATCGGCGTGTATCCCCAATTGCGCGATGTGAGAGTGGAATACGCCTGGGGCGGGACGCTGGATTTTTGCTTCGACACCATGCCCCACGCGGGCCGCATCGACGGAATGTACTACGCGGTCGGATACGCGGGGCACGGCGTGGCGATGGCAACCTATCTGGGAGCAAAAATCGCCGAACAGATTAGCGGCGGCACGGAAGAAAATCCGTATGCCAACGTTCCATTCCCCGGTGCGCCGCTTGGTCTTTACAACGGACGCCCTTGGTTTTTGCCCTTCGCCGGCGCCTACTACAAAATTCTCGACTGGATCAGTTGAAACACATCGGGTCACGCCGATAAACGTCTTCGGGAAAAGAAATAAGCAACCGGTCCCAAGAGCAGCACGAGTGGCCCGTACTTAAGGCCAAACTTGTCGCTGGCGATCAGCGCGACCCCACTCATGATTAGAGGAGCAATCACTGCGTACGCCAGGCCTTTGCTTCCCCAGGGGATGCGAAAGGCGCGTTCCAGATCAGGTCGCTTGCGTCGTAGTTGCCATGCGGAAAGTACGGTCAGCACCGAGGTTGCAATCCGAAGCCAGATGTAAACCGAGATTAGTTGAGTAAGGGTGTTCCAAGCGAACACCGAGTAAATCGCAGCCGAGATCAAGATGGCCACCCATGGCGTGCCGAACGTGGGATGGAGGCGCGTAAGGAATGTCGACAGATATCCGTCTTCAGCCATGGCGAATGGCATGCGCGTCGAGGAAAGCACGGTGCTGTTGAGAATGGAAATGAAGGTAATGGCTGCCGCCATGGTCATGGCGAAGCCGAGCCAAGGCCCACCGATTAACCGTGCGGCATCGGAAAAGTAGCGCGTGTGCCAGTCCTGCCAGTTTCCCAGTGCCGCCAAAGCGCATGCCGTGGGGACGAAATACGTCGCCATCGAAAGCGGCACTACCCAGGCCAGCGCGCGCGGATAATTCTTCTGCGGTTCCTCAACCTCTTCAGCTACGGTCGAGAGCTGTTCGTAACCCGAGTAGAGCCACAATCCCAATGCCAGCCCCACACCGAAAACCTGGAACACGGGCTGATGCGGCGGAACGAACGGCACGAACGGGTCGTGATGCCACATGCGCACGCTGATCACGCACATGGCCGCGACCGGCAAAAAGATGAGCGTCTCCAGCAGGGTCGCGACCTTTCCCACCGTCTTGATGCCGCGAATATTGATGTAGGCGATGATTCCGATCATGAAAACTGCAACCGCGTAGTGTTTCCATCCAGTGATCCAGGGAAAGAAAAAACTTAAGTAGTCAGTGAACAGCACTGCGTAGGCACTGCCCAGCAGGAACGACGCGCACCAGTTCCACCAGCCCGCCAGGAACCCCCAGAAATCGCCAAAGGCGGCGCGCGTCCAACGGTAGAAGCCTCCCTGCACCGGCATTGCAGACGTTAATTCAGCAGCCACAAGTGAAATCGGAATGCACCAGAAGAACGGGAGGACGAGATGGTAGATGAGCGTCATCCCCGGCCCCGAGGTCGTCACCTGATCTTCCAACCCGAACGGCCCCGCCGTGGTGTACGAATACATCACGAACACGAAAGAAAGCAGGCCAGCCTTGCGTATCGCCGCTCCGTTGCGTCCGTTGCTTTTTGTGTTGGCCAAGCTTCGTCGCTCAGGTTCGAGCCACCGTTATTTGCTGGGGAGGTAGAAGGCTTCGGGCGCGGGCCGATACACGCGAATCATCCACAGAGGTCGCCGGAGGTTGCCGGGACCGGAAGCAGCACGACTCATTTGCAGCCAGCGCTGATATTCTTCGTGCGCCTGGTTGGTGTCCACGAAAACATCTCCATATCGATCTTCCGCGCCTGCTTTGCTTACCGTGACTTTTTGATGCCAGCAATGCTGCCCGCTAATCGGGTCCGGTTGGACGGGGAAGGTTAAATTTTGATGGACGCCCGCATCTTCCCAGTGAATGCGCGATGAGTCGGGATCGCTGCTTTCGAAGGGCTGAACGCCGTGGATGGTGCGCATCATCCACTTCCCGGGCTCGACCTGCTTCAGATCGACCAGCGCCGTCGACCAGCGTTCCCCGCCGAAATCTTCTTTCAGACGCCAGCGCCCCAAGTGATGCGAGCATGCGACGACGCCAGGACGCATTCCCTCCGTCGCCCAGACTCTGTCCACAAAATACCCGATGGCGGTTTGCACACGCACTAAGTCGCCAGTGACAACTTCTAAACGCTCGGCGTCCTCGTGATGCATCCAGACCGGATTCTTGTGCGAGATTTCGTAGAGCCACTTCGCGTTGCCCGACCGGGTATGAATGAGAGTTGGCAAGCGGAACGTAGGAAGTAAAAGCATCTCGCCTTTCGCGGCGTTGATGTTGTCGCGATGAACGTGGCTCTTGATGTAGCCGGGGATCGAATGCTCGGGCCAGCGCCAATCTTTCAGCGTCTTCGAATAAAACTCGAGCTTGCGCGACGGCGTTGGAAAACCGGCGACAGCTTTGCCATCGATCTCGACCCCGATTGACGATCCATTCTTTTTCACTACGTGGGTCAACGAATCAACCGTGCTTCCTTGGACTTCATCTGGTTTCAAAGCCTTGCGGTGCAATTCGTACACGTCATTTTCAACCAGGAAAGCACCGTATTTCCGCATATAATCAAGCGGCGTGAGCCCTTCGCTGGCGGCTGCTTGAGGCAGACCGGGAACGCTGTTCTCAAAGATCCACCGGTAGTATTCATCGATTCTGATCTTCTCTCCCGGTCGATAAGGCGACTCAAAGTAGCGGCGGATGCCCATCGATCCATCCGGATCGACCCGCCACGACAGCTCAATCCAGAATTCGTCTTCTTCCCACACCTCGCCCAATCCGGCCTCGCGGTGCGCTTCATACGTAAAGTTGAATTGTTTGCCCTGCCTTTCCAGCGCCAGACGCAGCACCGGCTGCCGAAAACCGATCCAGCGCGCAGCATGGGTTTCCTGGCTCATCAGGTCGTGACGCTCGGAAGCATGGCCCATGGGCAAAACATAATCGGCGAACCAGGCAGTTTCGCTCCAGGTTGGAGTGAGACAAGCGTGCCGCCCAACTTTGCTCTCGTCGGTCAGCGCCTCAATCCAACTGAGACCGTCGGGATTCGTCCACACCGGGTTATAGACGCGGGAAAAATATACCGCGAGCTTGCCTCGGCCTTCTTTCAGAAAATGCGGCAGCAGGAAACTCATCTCGAAAAACGCCAGCGGATACTCGCGCGCCCACATCAATTCATTCCACGCATTGGGCGGCGGGGGCATCATGGGCGGCGTAGGAATGTACTTGTTCCAGGCGCTGGGAGAAGTCCCACCGGGCGTTCCCACGGCCCCCACCAGCACAGCGAGGAATTCCAACGCTCGCGCCACCTGCCATCCGCCGAGATTGCCCGCGGCGGCGTTTCGCCACACGTGCGTGCTCAGCGCGGACCCAGCGCGGCCTACTTCGCGGGCAACTTCGACGATCATGCGAGGATCCGCTCCGGACTCTTGCGCCGCAAAATCCGGAGTGTATTGCCCGTAAGTTTGCTTGAGGACTTCCAGAAATGTCTCGAAGGTTTGCGGCTTGGCAGGATGTTCTTCGCGCAGATACTCTTCCCAGTTCACCCACCTCTGAACAAACTCGGAGTCAAACAGATTTTCCTGAAGCAGCACATTAGCCATCGCCAACAGCACGGCCGACTCACTCCCCGGCCAGGTTGAGAGCCAGTAGTCAGCCTTCGACGCAGTGTTCGAAAGACGAGTATCGATGACGCATACCTTCGCGCCGTCCATCTTGCCATCGATGATTCGCTGCGCGTGCGGATTGAAATAGTGTCCCGCTTCGAGATGCGAACTCAGCAGCAGAATGAACCGGGCCTTGGAGTGATCGGGTGAAGGACGATCGAAACCGTGCCAGAAGGCATATCCAGTACGCGCGCCGGCTGAGCAAACATTAGTGTGGCTGTTGTGTCCGTCAATGCCCCAGGCGTGCAGCACGCGCTGGTTGTAAATCAATTCATGGCCGGGACGGCCGACGTGATACATGATTTCGTTCTTGCGTCCCTCCTGCAGGGCAAGGCGAATCCGCGCGGCCAGGTCGTCCAGAACTTCATCCCAGGTTACGCGCTCCCACTTTCCTTCTCCCCGTTTGCCGCTCCGCCGTAGGGGATACAGGATGCGCTCGGGATCGTTTATCTGATTGAGAGTCGCCGGACCTTTCGCACAGTTGCGGCCGCGGCTGCCCGGGTGCGCGGGATTGCCTTCGAACTTTTGCACCCGCATTTTGTCTTTGTCGACATAAGCCAACAGTCCGCAGGCCGCCTCGCAGTTGAAGCAGATGGTTGGGATCAGCGAGTAATGCTTCTCGACTTTCTTAGGCCACTGCGTGGGATCGTATTCGGTCCAATCATCCCAACGATCGGACGGAGGATAACTGGCGAGTCCTCCCACGGGCTCGTCAAGATCCAACGCTTGCGGATTAAGAGGTAGATCGTCTTTCATAAATGATTTCGTCAACTGAGTGGAGCGGCTTGCCCCGCCTTTACCCATGACTCTTCAAACCACCACAGGCCGGCAAGCGCCAGAACTGCGGCAACAACGGCAAATGCAGAAGCGCTGGGAACTAAAGATGCCAACCCGAGCGAAGCGAGAACAATTGGAGCAATCAGTCCCGTGCCGATGACTAGCCCCCAAAATCGTTTCCGCAGTCGTCCATTGATTAGCACTTGCGTGGCTATCCGCACGTCCTCGCTGACATGCGGCAGCGCAATCTCCCCCATGTTCATTGCCAGACTGACGATCAATGAACCTAGGAGGATCAGAGCTGCGGGCTTGAGAATTCCTGGTGGCGCGTCCATCAGGATGCCTGCGATCAATATCGCGGCGGATCCAGCAACCAAAGCCTGCACCAATAAATGCCACAAGAAAAGCGGACTTTGCCACATGTCGCGCCCCTTAGCCTGGGCGAAAAGAAATGCCGAATAGCACGCGCTGGCTATTGCGAAGGCGGCAGCGAACCATCGCAGCACGCTGGGAACGGAGCTTGCGAAAATACCGCACAGCAACCATCCTCCGGCAAGCGCACCATAGCCAATTAAAAAGTAAGTGCCAATGACCAGCCATGACCGGAAATTGGGCTTGGTAATAAGGTAGAAAAAACGGTCGGGACGTTTTAGGTCGAAAACGAGCAGAGCAGAAGTTACCGCGAGGCCGACCAGGGCTATGGCCGGACAAACGATATTGAGCAGCGTGGCAGCGGATTCGTTGGCCAGACTTAACAGAATCGTCGCAACCAGCAGCACTCCCGCCGCAACCGCCTTGGTCCAAAGATAGGCGGCAATCCTCCAACCCCAGGGTGCAGGGTGGGGCACGTCGTAGACTTCGCGGGCCAGGGCAACTGCAAGATTGCCTGCGTCGCCAGCGCTCGCTTGGGCGGCTCCATCCCGCCAGTCTGAAGCGAAGTACGTGTCCGTCCGCGAAATCCGGGTTGGCTCGAGCAAATCGCCTTCGATGCCTACATAAAACAGCTTAGGCTGCGTGCCCTTTTGCGGCTTGCGCACCGATACTTTCTGGGTCGCCACCACACGGCTGACTTTGCTTCCAGGGTTGTCCAGATCTCCAGCGAGAATCGCCTGCGTGGGACAGACGATCACGCACGCCGGTTCGAGGCTCATCTCCACCCGATGGGCGCAGAAGTTGCACTTGGCCGCAGTGTTGTTGTTGGGATCAATATAGAGAGCATCGTAGGGACAAGCCTGCATGCAAGCCTTGCAACCGATGCAGCGCCGGTTGTCGAAATCAACGATTCCATCAGCTCGCCGGTAGAGCGCGCTGGTGGGACAGATTTCCGTGCACGGCGAATTGTCGCAATGGTTGCACCGCATCACCCCGAAGTGGCGTGAAGTGTGAGGAAACTCGCCCTTCTCGATATGCTTGACCCAAGTGCGAAATACACCAACGGGCACCTGGTGTTCCTCTTTGCACGCGACTGTGCAGGCGTGACACCCGATACACCGGTCCTGGTCGATGACAAATCCGTATCGCATCTGTAGCGCTTCGCTCTCCTGCCTACATGCCTTGGAAGACTATTTCAGCTTCGACATCATAGCTGATCCTCAGCCGTCCCAGTCTCTAAGTCGCATCTTGCCAGCGCCGGTCGGCAGATTTCACATCGCCCTGCGTATCCGTGATCGTGACGATAAGTTCGTGCTCCATCAGCGGGCTCGCTTCTCCCGCGTGCAGAAACTGCCGCTCATAAGAAACGCAGGGC
>DATHPO010000300.1:0-19440 GCA_035483835.1 Terriglobales bacterium | reverse complement strand
CTTGGTCTTCTCATACGACTTGAGCAGCGGCTTGTCCGACCACTTGGGCTTCGGCGACGGATTCTGTTTGATCCGGTTCAGGCGCTCAAATACCGCCCATGCGCCTGTAGCGGCCACGGTCACTGCTTTCTCCACATACTTTACTGGCTTGTGCATGTCCTCTCGCTTTCCACTGCTTGGGATTGTGGCAAGTCAGGCATCTGCCACTTTTCCCCGGGTGAAGCTTCACAACAAACGCTGAAAACGGTTGAACCTGTAGAGCCCTACCCCTTGTCTGACCTTCACTCTTTGCGCGGTTTCATGAAACCTCTGGACGGCTTGGGAAAAGCCTTACCTCAGGGGCTGAAGCCCGGATTTTCCTGGCTCAGTCGGCACGGCTGAAGCCGTGCCCTTTCCAAAAGCACATCCCGAAGCGCATCGATGAAACCAAATCTAACCTTGCAAACGGAAGAGAGCCTTCTCGATGGACCTCTCCCTGGATTTCTTGTTGTGACTATCCTATTGAAAGCAATGCTGTGATAGCACGCGGAACCCAATGAAAGGGGGAAAATCGGGGTTTAGCGGTGGAATGGCGCATTGGGTGGATGTAAGTGATTGAAAAAGAAAGGCAAGGTTGGCATCGTGTGGGCACATGAGGCATCTGCCGTGACACGACAGGTAATCGCCTGCAGGAACTGGGGATTGGGCATATTGCGGAAAGGTCTAGGGGATTCGCCAGGGGAACTCCTATCCTGAAAGGTGAGCAATTCAAGCAATCCGGTGGTGCTGGAAAGCAGGCTCGACGGGCACCCGGTTGGGGGAGTGCAATCGTGAGCGTGACGGGAATCAGTCCGGTTTCTTTTCTGAACGCGACCTCTTTGATCGACGTAGGACTACCTCAGGCGCCGAGTCCTCCGCAAGAGGACGACCAGAAAACGAAGGGGGAGGCCGCGAGTGCGTCATCTTCGGGCAGTTCGGTCGCGGTGCAAGCCTTCATGGCGTTTCCGCCCGCAGTCCAACCGATCGCGAGCCTCAGTCCCGCCAACGAAGTGACGTCCGCCTTGCCGGTTGACCTAGGGACGGATTCCAGTGGCTCGACGCCTCAATGGTCCGCGGTTACGCTGGATGTGCACGCATAGGATTGGGTTCGGATCTGAAGACATGCAGCGGTAAGTTTGGTCTCCTATCTGGTTTGTCCGTAATCAATTTTGCAGTTGGGCCAGGTTATGGCCCGGGGCTACGATTCTCGTTGGAATGGCGGCATGGCGGCCGTTTGGGATTTGCTTTATCGCCTCCCACCCTTCCGCAAAGAACGCGGAAAGGATGGGGCACCCTGTTTTGTGAGTGATTCAGATTTGAGTTAGGAATGGGTGGCCACCCGCGCTGGATCCTTTGCGGCCTGACGGCCGCTCAGGATGACGTCAACAGCGCGACGTCTTGGAGTCAAGGGAATCTGTTTGTACGGGCTGGGTGAGAGCGTTGGTTCCCTGCGGGGCCTAGGTCGAATCTATGGCTTTCGGCACGGCTGAAGCCGTGCCCTTCCACGAATCTTCGCGGACGAGGGCGGCCGCGCCGCACAGGCAGTGCTGGCGAGCTTCGCTCGCGGGACAGCCTCTTCGACTTCGCTCAGGGCAGGCTCGGGCGGCTGTCTCCACGTGAGTATTGCGGGTGGTGGCAAGTGAGTCGACGGCAGTTCTGCCACTCCGCGCTGGATCCTTTGCGGCCTGACGGCCGCTCAGGATGACGTCAACAGCGCGACGTCTTGGAGTCAAGGGAATCTGTCTGTACGGGCTGGGTGAGAGCGTTGGTTCCCTGCGGGGCCTGAGTCGAATCTATGGCTTTTCGGCACGGCTAAAGCCGTGCCCTTCCACGAATCTTCGCGGGGCGAGGGCGGCCGCGCCACACAGGCAATGCTGGCGAGCTTTGCTCGCGGGACAGCCCCTTCGACTTCGCTCAGGGCAGGCTCGGGCGGCTGTCCCCGCGTGAGTATTGCGGGTGGTGGCAGGTGAGTCGACGGCAGTTCGGCCACTCCGCGCTGGATCCTTTGCGGCCTGACGGCCGCTCAGGATGACGTCAACAGCGCGACGTCTTGGAGTCAAGGGAATCTATCTGTACGGGCTGGGTGAGAGCGTTGGTTCCCTGCGGGCCTGAGTCGAATCTATGGCTTTTCGGCACGGCTGAAGCCGTGCCCTTCCACGTATCTTCGCGGACGGGGGCGGCCGCGCTACACAGGCAATGCTGGCGAGCTTTGCTCGCGGGACAGCCTCTTCGACTTCGCTCAGTGCAGGCTCGGGCGGCTGTCTCCGCGTGAGTATTGCGGGTGGTGGCAAGTGAGTCGACGGCTGTTCTGCCACTCCGCGCTGGATCCTTCGCGGCCTGACGGCCGCTCAGGATGACGTCAACAGCGCGACGGGTTGGAGTCAAGGGAATCTGTCTGTACGGGCTGGGTGAGAGCGTTGGTTCCCTGCGGGCCTAAGTCGAATCTATGGCTTTTCGGCACGGCTGAAGCCCGTGCCCTTCCACGTATCTTCGCGGACGAGGGCGGCTGTCCCCCCTTGAGTATCGCGGGTGGCGGCGAGTGAGACGACGGCTGTTCTGCCACTCCGCGCTGGATCCTTTGCGGCCTGACGGCCGCTCAGGATGACGTCAAATGAATTGATTGCTGCTCCGGGCTGGCGGTTGGGTTGTCCGCTTTGCGATTGAATGATCGCTGCTGGGTCAACGGCGGCCAGGAGTGTCCGCCCTACACTTTACGTGATTCCTGGTTGGGTTCGAGGAGGTGCCAGGCTTCGCGGTATTTTTCCCAGCGCGGGTTTTTGGTGACGATGTCGGGGTACAGGCGGAGGCTTTTGCTGGGGCTGAAGGCCTCGATGGGCAGGATGTACCACACTTTAAGGGGGACGATGTAGGCGACGAGGAGGTCGATGTCGTCGGCGGTGTAGCCGACTTTGCCTTTGCCGTAGATGCTGTAGATGGCTTGGACGTCGTAGCCGCGGGCGCGCAGGACCTCGGTGCATTTGAGTTGCACGCGCCAGAGGCGGGAGCCGGTGTCGAGGATGAAGTCGTAGCGCTCGCTGTCTCCCCAAGGCTTGGCGAGGTGGAAGCCGAGGGTTTCGGCTTTGAGCAGGAAGGCGGCTTCGGAGAGCTCTCCGGTGCGTTTGGTGTTGCGGTGCACGGGTTTGCGAGGGGCTTCGGTGGTTCGTGGCTTCATGGACGGGTGCCTTTCGGTAGAAAAGAAAAAGGCGCAGCTATTGGCTGCGCCTTTATTTGACTTATAGATATAGTCTAGCACATTGGAGGGGGTAAACCCGCCAATTTTTGAACTTTATTTTTGCCGTGGAATCAGGGATGTAGCGGGAATTGGGGGCAAAAGGGGGCTTGACAGGTTTTCGGCAGTGGAGGGATTCGGGCCGAAATCGGAGGTTCTTTAGTACAGGCGCACCAGATTATTGGCTACGAATCCGCCTTCGACGGCGACCATGGTTCGGGTGGCGATGCGCTCGGCTTTGTAGTGATGGGTGATGTGCAGGAGATAGGCGGTTCCGACTCCGAAGCCCAGGCCGAGGGCTGAGGCTGCGGCCTCTCCGGCTACGCCGCGGGTTACCAGGGGGCGCATGATTGGGTTCGATTCGGTGAAGCCCTGGCTCAGGCCGTGCTGGGTGGTGATGGCGTCGACGGTGATCTGTCCGGTGAGAATGGAGAAATCAATCTTGTTTTCGCGGCTCCAGAATTTGTGGGTGCTGGGAGCGCTGGGCAAAGGGCTGGCGGCGAGAAAGTTCTGTTGGGCCTGGGCTGCGCCGACGAGCAGTAAGAGGGTAAACAAGGTTGATTTCATGAGGTCTCCGGTTTGACGTTACTTTGTTCTTTGTTTTCTGCAACGCAACCACTAAGGCAAGAGTAGCGGGTGCGGTCCCGGGAGTACATGGCCTAAAAGTGCCCTCCAAGCTAGCTTTAGTAATCCCGATAGTAACCTGGAAAATGGTTACCGGGAGGCACGGAGGACCCGACGTTGGTCCAACCCGGCTGCTTTTCGTGCAAATTGGAAACGGTCGCGCCTTTGACCTGTCGGGGACGAAATCCGGAGACGTCGGTTAGACGTCGATTCTCACAAATGTTTCATTTCGCCGGTGCGCTGTCCTTGAGAGGATCACTCAGTCCGCCGCGCACGACGGTGAGCGAAGCGGCGGGCAGGGTGTAAGTCGTGTTTTCATTCGCGACAATCGTAGAGGTCACTGGCGGACCGTCCGGATCTGCATAGCCGTTCCGGCGGTTTGGGTGCCATTGGTACTGAGTCTTTCCGAAGGTAATGAACGTGACCGGGCCTAGGAAAGAGCGATTCTGGTTGCTGTTGGTGTTTTGGAAAACAATGTGCACCGGGTGGGGGCGATCGTGGTCTTTATTAATGAGCATCAGCGACCATTGGCCGTCGGGACGCTGCAGAGCATAAGCGGTCACCAGCACGTGTCCCTGGGAATCTTTCAGATCGCTTGAGGCGACGAAGAGTTTGTGCTCGGCATCTTTCGGTTCCGCCCACTCTTGCGTAATGAGTTGCGCCGCGAAGAACTGCGATATGCGTTGCCGGATCTGATAATGCTTGTCGACCATAAACATGTGGTAAGTTCCCCAACTGTTCGCGCATGCGGGATGCGGCGGAGAATAGGGCAAGTCGTGATAATAGTGGGTCGACTGGCCTCCCGCTGTGAGAAAACCTCCAAACGAATCTGCGAGCCATAAAGCGCCAAAGATATCCGCAGCGGCTTCGCCTCCGTGATCATTGGTCTCGGTGTCGAGCATGGGGACGTTTGGCGGCAGGCCATCCTCGCGCCACACTTGCATGATGTGGGTGATCAACTCCGGCTCCTGATAAAGATTCTCCCAGGGCGTTTCGCAGCCATCGTAGGGATAGTGCTCGAAGGACATGAACGCCAGATCCTGAAGGCGATCGTGGGCGTTCAAGTAAGCGAGAAAGCGTTTGAGCCACGAATCCTGGCGGTGTGCATCAGGCCACACTTTAATGTCTTCGGTAACGCCTTCAAAGACTGGCCCACCCAGCTTGAACGCCGGGTCGACGCGATGGAGAGCGGTGGCGAATTGCAGATAAAGAGTGGCGTAGTCCTCGGGCAGCATGTACTGGCCATCGGGTTCTTCTCCCATCTCGACGTACGATACGGGATAGCCGCGTTTCTTTATGTAGGTCATCTGCGCCGCCGCATCCTCGGGCGTTGCATACAACATAGCTATGGGAACGATCGCAGGCAGGTCACGGGTAATTCCGCTGGTGAAAAAGAGGTCGAAGCCCGGCTGGTCTCCGGATTCCATGCGATCCGGAGCGACATACAAGTCGGAAGGCTGATGCCACGGATCGACCGAGGAACAGTATGTGAGGGTTTGCTTCTGATCGGGAGAGTGGTGGAGCAGATCGGTAAATTTGCCGTGGTCGTCGATGGTTCCGAGGTAGAGTTCGCGGATGGCGTAGCCGACGCAATTGCGGCGGTCGCTGGAACCATGACTGTCGCAGGTGTTGGAAGATTGCGTCATCAGGATGCGCACGTATTTTGTGGCGATCGGGGAGGAGTCGAGATGTAAGGTGGCAGTGCTTCCCTTCCCGTCCGCGACGGCGCCTGAGGCAAATGTTTTCCAGGCGCCCTTATCTTGCTCGTCCATGGCGTCGCCGTCGCCGACCCAATACTGGACTTCGTAGACCCGGGCGTAGGGTTCGGCCCAAGCGATGCGAATTGCATTCACGTTCTGCTTTTTCTCCAGGTTGACCACGACCCACTGCGGATGCAACGAATCGTCTTCACCCGTGAACGCGCTCGTGAGATAGGGGTTGCTCTTCCAATAGGTTTGAAGATCGCCGTCATTCAGGCGCGAGAAGCCATCGAACTCGGTGCCGTTGTTGCGCGTGAAACCGCGATGAGGAAGCGAATAGCCGTAAGAGTGCCGAATCATCTCGTTGGTGGGAGTCGCGTCACCGACGAAATATCCTTTGCCGGAAGAATCGCTCCAGGTACCTTTGGGATTCCAATGCCACGCTTGCACGAACAGATCAGTGTTCTGGCGATAACTGATGACGCCCCATCCGGCGGAGAGGATTTGCTTGACCTGGTCGGGCCGGAAAAACGTATCCGTGGCATTGCTGGGCACGCGATCGACGGTCGAACCCAGTGCGTAAAGCGGACTGAATTTGTTGACCACGTGAGTGGGGGTCGCGTCTACCCGCACGGTTTGGGCGGTTGCGCTTTGCAAGATGATCAGCAGGAACGCAACCGAGCTTAAATTTTGAAGCAACCGACCAGACGATGATGATCGCTGAGGCAAAGGACACCTTCTCTGGATGTGATCTTGATCCCGCGTAAGAGTCATACAACAACTAGGTGTGATTCCGCCATTGCGCAAAGAATTGTTTTCACGTGATGAAACTCGCGATCATGATCCCGTAACCTTGAGTTTATAATTCTGGAGCTCTGACGATCTGCTATTTCTCTTCCCTCTGATTAGGAGGCTTGCCTGATGCTGCTGAAGGTATTCAACGATAAGATCGCTCTTGGCAATGCTGCTGCGGAGCAGGCCGCGAAAGCGATTCGCCGGGCGATCGCGCAGCATGGCCGTGCACGCATCATCGCGGCTACGGCGGCGTCTCAGTTCGAATTTCTGGACGCGCTTACAAGAACGAAAGAGATCGACTGGGCAAGAGTCGAGGCTTTCCATCTCGATGAATATGTCGGATTGCCGATCACGCATCCCGGCAGCTTTCGAAAAATGCTGCTGGAGCAGTTGGTTCGCAAGACGGGAATCAAGAGCTATCACTTACTCGATGGTGACGCAGTCGAACTCTCCCAAGTTTTGCGTCGAGTTGGAAGCGATCTGGCATCGGCGCCGATCGATATTGCGTTTCTTGGAATCGGCGAGAACGGTCATATCGCCTTCAACGACCCGCCCGCTGACTTTGTTACTGAGGAACCTTACATCATCGTCGACCTGGATGAGGCGTGCCGGCAGCAGCAGGTGGGCGAGGCCTGGTTCGCCAACATCTCACAAGTGCCGAAGAATGCGATCTCCATGTCGGTGCGTCAGATTCTCAAGGCCAGGGAAATTCTCGCGGTCGTGCCCGACACGCGCAAAGCGCGAGCTGTGAAAGCCTGCTTTGAAGGCGATATCAGCCCCTTGGCGCCGGCATCGATTCTGCGCACCCATCCCAACGCGACGGTATATCTGGACAGGAATTCAGCCGCATTGTTGAGTCCTGGTTTGCAGGATGTGCTCAAGGACAAATCTCAAGTGCTGGTTACTCGTTAAGCCGGCTTCGCGAACCTACAAATGCCGACTGCCCGGAAGCCGACTGGCCCTCATTCCATTCCTTCCCTACGCTGGTGGATTGCCGGGATATTGTTCGCTTCGACGGTCATCAACTACATCGACCGGCAAACGCTCTCGCTTCTCGCTCCGTATTTGAAACTGCAATATCACTGGACCAACAGCGACTATGCGAATCTTGTCATCGGATTTCGGGTCGCCTACTCGATTGGGCAAACCGTTTTCGGCAGGCTCATGGATCGCATCGGCACCCGGCGTGGATTGACGCTCACGGTCGCGTGGTATTCGATCGTATCCGTTGCCACCTCTCTGGCCAGAGGCTTCTACAGTTTTGCAGGATTTCGTTTCTTGCTGGGAGCGGGAGAATCTGCGAACTGGCCGGCGGCGACCAAAGCGGTTTCAGAGTGGTTTCCAAAACGCGAACGCGCGCTGGCGACTGCCTTTTTCGATAGCGGGTCTTCGATTGGCGGCGCCATCGCACCTTTCATCGTTCTGCCAATCTATTTTCGCTGGGGATGGCGTCCCGCATTCATGATTCCTGGCGCTCTTGGCTTCTTATGGTTGATTGGCTGGCGCTGGCTGTATTTCCCGCCAGAGACGCATCCGCGCATAAGTCAAACCGAACTGCAGATGATTGTCTCGGACAAATTTGAATCCGAGCCGCAGACAGACAGCCAGAGGCGAACTCGCTGGCGCGATCTATTGAGGCTTCCGCAGACCTGGGGAGCAATCATCGCCAGAACTTTCACTGATCCGGTGTGGTTCTTTGTGACCGATTGGTTTCCAATCTACCTGGTCGCGAAAGGGATTGAGCTTAGAAGCGGTCTCATCGCAGTGTGGATACCTTTCATTGCTGCCGATCTTGGAAACTTCTTCGGCGGGGGCATGTCTGGATACCTAATTAAACGGGGCTGGGCATTGGGCTGGGCACGAAAAGCTCTGGTGATTTTTGGAGGCGTCGGAATCACGCTGCTGATTCCGACCATTTTCACCACCAATCTGTACGTAATCACTTTGCTGTTCGCAATCGCGACTTTCTGTTATGCGTCTTTCAGTACCATCGCGAACGTGTTACCGTCGGACCTTTACCACAGTGATTCGGTGGCATCGGTCAGCGGGCTGGGCGGCACCGGAGCGGGTATCGGGACGATCGTTGCATTCAAACTGATTGGATATTTCTCCGACGCACGCCGGGCAACTGCCACGCACGTATTCGATCCGATTGTCATTATGGCTGGCTTGGTTCCATTTCTGGGGATGGTTTTGGTGTTGCTGCTCGTCCGCAACACGCGGGCTACGGAGGACGGGTTGGTGCGGCGAATTTGAGGCTGGAATGCCTGGGGAGGGTCTGTGGGTTACAGTCGCCTGGAGCTGAATGGAAAAGTTGCCGTTGTTGTCGGAGGAAGTTCTGGCATCGGTCAAACTCTCGCGCGGGGTTTGGCTGAGGCGGGGGCTGACGTTGTTCCGAGCGCCCGTCGCGCCGAGCAGGTTAAGGCCGCAGCAGATGAGATTGAATCTCTCGGCCGCAAATCCTTGCGCGTGACTTGCGACGTGACCGACCGAGGATCTTTGGATCATCTGCTGACGGCCACAGTCGAGGCGTTCGGCAAAGTGGATATCCTGGTCAACTCTGCCGGGTTCAACCAGCGCACTCCCACGCTGAACCTTTCCGAAGCCGACTGGAACCGGCTTCTCGATACCAATCTCACGGGTACTTTGCGAAGCTGCCAGATTTTCGGGAGCCACATGATCGAGCGCGGATATGGACGGATCATTAATATTGCGTCCATGGGCTCGTTCCTGGCGCTGTATGAAGTGGCAGCGTACTGCGCCAGCAAAGCGGGCGTGGCGTCGCTTACAAAATCGTTAGCCATCGAATGGGCGCGCCACGGAGTTTGCGTGAACGCCATCGCGCCCGGATACTTCCGCACACCGCTGACCGAAAAACTTGTCACGGGCACGCCCCGCGGCCAGGAGATTCTGTTGCGTACTCCGATGAAGCGATACGGCGAGCTCGAAGAACTGGTTGGGGCGGCTGTCTTTCTTGCGTCAGATGCGGCCAGCTTTGTAACTGGTACTCTGCTCGTGGTCGATGGCGGCTACCTTGCGAGCGGGGTAAACCAGTAACGTCTCATCGCGTTACGTGGGGGCTAGTGCCTCTCGAGGAGCGATTCTCGCGCCGTAAGGACTGCGCCAACCAACTCGCGGGCGGCTTGCTCGATCTTCGCGAGATTTCCCTCTCGGAGCGCCGCTGCGTTGACTAACTCCGCGCCGACGCCGAGAGCAAAGGCTCCAGCGGAAATAAACTCGGCGGCGTTTGAAACATTTACTCCTCCGGTCGGAATCAGAGACGCGTCGGGGAAAGGACCTCTTAGGGATTTCAGATATTTGGGCCCGCCAACGTTTCCGCAGGGAAAAATCTTGATCACCTTGGCACCGTTTTGCTGGGCGTTCATCAGTTCAGTCGGAGTCAGCGCGCCCGGGATCGCCAGTTTTCCGCAGGCCTGTGCCGCCGCAAGCACCGGAAAAGACAATCCCGGACTCACGATGAATTCCGCGCCCGCGGCGATGCACTGCTCGGCCTGGTGCGCAGTCGTGACCGTGCCCGCTCCAAGTAGAACGTCCTTTCCATATTGACGCGCAACCTGGCGAATCACTGCGATGGCATCGGGAACGGTCATCGTTATCTCGACAATGGGAATGCCGCCGGCGCAGATCGCTTCTACGGCTCGGGTTGCTTCATCGACGGCGGCCGCGCGCACCACCGGGATGATCCCAATTTCTCCGATCCTGCGAATCACGTCATCGATGGTCATCTGGTTATTGGCTCTTCCCGAACTTCAGCGTTCAATCCGCGCAGTCTGCGTTTTCATGGCCTGCAAGACCTCGGCCAAGCTTGCCGTTGATGTATCGCCCGGAGTCGTCATTGCGATCGCGCCGTGGGCTGCCCCGCATTCGACGGCCCACTGGGGGTCTTTCCCCGATAAAAATCCATAAGCCAAGCCGGAAACAAAAGAATCGCCGCCCCCGACGCGATCGAAAATTTCAAGATTCTCCCGCATCGGCGCCGTGTGGAAATCGCCGTCGTGATAGCAGATGGCACCCCAGTCGTTCCGGGTCGCGGTCTTCGCATTTCGCAGAGTCGTCGCAACGACTGCAAGATTGGGGAATTGACCAACTACCTTTTCAATCATCCGTTCAAAGTTTGCTGGATCGAGGTTGGAGTGTTGGGTATCCAGGTCAGCGACTGGGAAGCCAAGCGCCGCCGTGAAATCCTCTTCATTCCCAATCATGACATCAACGAGCGAGGCCAAGCTGCGATTGACCTCTTGAGCTCTCGCCTTCCCCCCGATCGCTTTCCACAGCGACGGACGATAGTTGAGATCGTAGGAAACAATCGTGCCGGCCCGTTTCGCCGCTTCCATGGCCTCGCGCGCGACCAACGGCGTGGTCTCTGAGAGGGCACAGAAAATTCCGCCAGTATGAAACCATCGCGCTCCATCCTGGGCGAAGATTTTGTCCCAATCGACGTCTCCGGGTTTCATTTGCGAGATCGCGGTATGACCACGGTCCGAACAACCGAGGGCAGCGCGAACGCCAAACCCCCGCTCGGTAAAATTCAGGCCGTTGCGGACCCTTCTGCCAACCCCGTCATAAGGCAGCCAACGCACATATTTCTGGCTCACGCCTCCTTGCAACATGAGGTCTTCCACGAGACGACCAACCGGATTGTCAGCCAGTGCCGTCACAATCGCTGTATCCATACCAAAACAACGTCTCAGTCCGCGAGCTACGTTGTATTCGCCTCCACCTTCCCACGCTCGAAACTGACGGGTTGTCGATATGCGATCGTCCCTCGGATCGAGTCGGAGCATAACTTCCCCGAGGCTCACCAGATCCCACATGCACTCGTCTTTCGTTCTGATCTTTAGTCTCGCCATGGTTTACCAGCTAGCAGAAAAGCGCATCTCGAAATCTGGTTGGCAATTGTTACTCAAGCCACGGTGTGATACTTTCGCCGTCACTGTGAAGTTAGTCCTCGAGTTGGGAAACTTATGATTCGATCCGCTTACTTTGTTGGGATAGCCACCTGGCTCATCGTCGCACTGATTCTTCCCGCGCATGCGCAGCTCGATCTTTTCTCGAAGGAGCAGCGGGTCGAATTCACTCCGGAGTGGCATGGTGAGCGGTTTCCCGATGGACGTCCGAATGTTTCGGATTCGGTGCTGATGCGTTTGAAAGACGTTACCGCGGACGAGGCTTGGGACGTGCTGCAAGATGCCGGCTATCGAAACCAGTTCGAAAGCGGATGGAAGGTGGTCAACCCCGGCCCGAGGCTCGTTGGCCGCGTAGTGACGGCCGTCTTTATGCCGCAACGTCCAGACGTGGATTCCGTGATTCGCGCCAACGGCAAAAAAGAGAACCGCATTGGGGACGAGAATTCCTGGATTATCGACATTCTGAAACCGGGTGACGTTCTCGTGGTCGATCTGTTCGGAAAGATTCGGTACGGTACGATCGTCGGCGACAATCTTGCGACTGCAATTTACGCCAAGAGTCACAACGGCCTGATCGTGAACGGCGCAATCCGCGATGTGACTGGCATTCAGGAGATTCCGGGATTCCAGTGCTATGTGCGCGGAGTCGATCCCTCCGCTCTCGAGAACGTGATGCTGGCCGGAATCAACGTTCCCATTCGAATCGGAGAAGTGACCGTGATGCCCGGCGACATCGCGATTGGCGATCCGGAGGGAATCACTTTCGTTCCTCCACAACTGGCGGAGAAGGTCGCCGACGACACGGAAATGGATCATCTGGTTGATGAATGGGGCCACACGATGCTGCGTGAAGGCAAGTACTCGCCCGGGCAGATCGACGCCAAATGGACGAAACAAATGGTGGAGGAATTCAACGCCTGGCTGGAGAAAAAGGGATCCAGACTCCGCATGCCGTTGCCATAACCGGATAGATTTCGTTTTGTGAAGACGGCATTTCATCGACAGCATCTTCTCCTGAGATCCCGACGTTGCGATTAGGCGGAGTGTTGGCGCAAAATGCGTGACAGTTGCTCGGCAACAATCTGGTCTTCGCCGGGCTGCAACATGAACGAGTTCATCGCCAGGCCCGGCTTCTCTTCACCGGCTGACATCACGATCGAAGGCTTTGAGTTCCGCAAGAGTTGTGAAACCTGCTGCGGCGTCAAAGAAATTCTTGAGTCCCAGGTGATCTGCATGTGCGGAACATGATTGGCGATCGCGGGAGTAAAGAACTTTGTGCTCACGCCGGGAACCTTGGTGATTTCGCGAGAAACCAATTCCAACCGGTCTTGCCATTCTTTGTCCAGGGCGTCGTAGTCCTCTTTCAGATGGAGCTCAAGCGCTTTGATCATCCCGATGATTTCTTCTTTTCCAACTTTCTGGCCGCGGCCTAGCGTGTCCTCGTACGGGCTGTTGTTCAACAGCGCGTAGTGAATCAGGTCCTGGCGGCCGATCAGCATACCAGCACACTGCGGACCGCGAATTGCCTTGCCACCGCTGAATGACACGAGGTCATAGCCCATGTTGGTGTAATCCCAAAGATGAGAAATAGGTGGAGTGTCGGCGGCCGCATCGTTGAAGCACGGAAGCTTGTATTCCTTGGCGAGCTTCACCCATTCATCGACCTTGATCTGCCCGGCATCGTTGGCGAAATTGGTGAAGTGCATCATGGCCGTACGGTCGCTCACCGCGGCGCGCAATTGATCGCGAGTTTCAATCTCAATCAGCTTCGCTCCCGTGCCTCGGAGCTGGTGATCGAACGGATTACGGTGCGATTTCTGAATGATGACTTCGGACTTCATCCCCGTAAGATCGGGGAGTTGTTTGATCAAGCTCTCGTTATCGCCCGTGAGGATGCCCGCGAGTCCGGACTGAATCGCAGCAGCTGCGCCCGAGGTCACAAGCGCGCCGTATCCTTCCGGCAGCTTGAGCATCTGCGCAATTCGCTTCCCCGCTGCTTCTTCCAACCCGGGGATGCTGACGAAATGCCGCGAAGCCTGCGCCATGATCACTTCGACTTCCGGGCGGATCAGAGATCCGCCGAGCGTCGTCATGGTTCCTTCGGCGTTGATGACGGTCGTCACTCCCAATTCTTCATAGGGATTTCCGGATTCGCCGAAGCCGGTGAGACTACTAGCTTTTTTGTCAGGCCCATTCCCGGCGAACGTTCTTCGTGGCAGTGCGAATAAACTGGCAATGGCTCCCAAACCACTTAGAAACCCTCGGCGATTCCACTTTGAGTTGAGGCGCATGATCCGCTCCTTTGCTTGCGAAGACTCAATCACGAAAATGTCAAACCACTACGGTAAAGCGAAACTGAAAACGTCGCTGCCAGCGGCAATCGCGGCGTACTGCTTGCCGCCGATTGCGTAGGTCATCGGCGACGCGCTGATCTCCTGCCCGGTGTTGAAATGCCACAACGGCTTGCCAGTTTGCGCGTCCACGGCCTCAAAGGAATCGGCATCATCGCCAAAAAAGACCAGGCCCCCAGCTGTGGTCATGGTCCCACCCGAAGAGCGAGCTCGACCCACTTGCGGATACTTCCAGGCAAAGGCACCCGTATCCAGGTTGTACGCCACCAGAATCTTCTGCGAGTTTTCCCCGGCGATGTGCTTTACCCCGCTGGAATAGTACATCTCACCTTCTTTGAAGCGCTGCGGCTGAGCTTTCGAGAAATAGGTCTCGCATTGCTCCAAAGCCATGAAATACACGGAGCGGGTGGACTCGTTATAAGACGGGGCGAACCAGTTAGTCGCGCCAGCGTATCCTGGACAGATCCGGGTTCCGTTCGGGGTAGGCATAACGTCGCTGCGGATAGGCCTGCCTTCTGCATCGATTCCCTTCGCCCAGTTCAGCTTTTCGACGAATGGCGCCGCCGACAGAAACTTCCCGTCCGTGCGATCGAGCACATACACATAGCCATTGCGATTCGCCTGCACCAGCAACTTGCGTGCTTTGCCTTTGTAAGCAGCGTCGATCAGAATCGGTGTTTCAACGCCGTCGTAATCGAACAGATCGTGGGGGGTGAACTGGAAATACCATTTTAGTTTCCCGGTGTCGGGATCGAGGGCGAGGATGCAATCTGTGTAGAGGTCATCGCCAGGACGCACGCTGCCTTCAAAATCCGGTGAGGGATTGCTCGTGCCCCAAAAGATGGTGCCGAGTTCGGGGTCGTAGGTTCCAGGCATCCACGTAGTGCCGCCGCCGTGCAAGTACGAAGTACCCGGCCAACTCTTCGATCCGAACTCGCCCGGAGCCGGGATCGTCCAGAATCGCCAAGCCAGTTTTCCTGTCGTGGCGTCGTAGGCGGCCACAAAGCCGCGGACGCCGTCATCACCGCCCGAGGTCCCTACCAGCACTTTGTCTTTGACCACCAGGGGCGCACTCGTAGCACCGTAGTTCTTGTTCCAGTCCGCATAAGCCACATCCCAGATGACATTGCCCGAGCGCGCATCCAGGCAGACGAGATGGGCATTATCGGTTTCCATGTAGACCCGGCTTCTCCACACGCCAACACCACGGTTGATGTGTCTGGATGCGTCGTCAATCAACCCTCCCGTGATCGGTCGCGAATGGTGCCAGAGCACGCGCCCGGTACTTGCGTCGAGCGCAAAGGCGTCATTGGCTGCGGTTACGAACATAATTCCATTCACTACCACAGGAGTAACCTCGAGCCGGCTGGTGTTGTGCGCATGAAACACCCATGCGGCCTTCAACTGCGCGACGTTTGCGGAATTGATCTCGGCAAGGCTGCTGTAACGGCGCGCGGAGTAGTCTCCGTTGTACGAAATCCAGTTTGACGCGGGCGGCTGAACCAGCAGGTCCTCAGCGCGCACATCGACTGCCGTAGAAATAGGGGCCGGTGAATTCTCGTTCGCGAGTGCGATCACACAAGTCAACAGCACGCAGATGTTCAGCGCCGTCCGCATGGTTACGAGGTCTTCTCCGGTTTCACAATTTTGGCTTCGCCGAGGCTGCCACGATCGACTCCCTGTTGATCGCTTAAGTGAACGGAGACTCGATCTGCCGGTTCGGCCACGCTGATCGTCTGATCGAGTTCCACCGGGTCGGCCGGATCGACAGCTTGCAAGTCGACAACCGCAATCTCAGCGCCCCGAGGGTCGAGCACATGCGCTCGCAGTGTCCCCGGAAAAAACACTGCAAAGACGCCAGAAACCTGGAGACCCTTAGGCAACAAAGAAGCGGCTAACGGCTGACATACTATCCCGGCCGAGGTAACGGACTTGGGCTCACTATCGGCACGAGCGGGAAACCAATTCGTGTCCATCGCGTATGAAGCGCCTGGATCCAATTTGATCATCGGGCTGTTGATCTCCGCCTCCATGTAGTAAGGGGCGTCTTGCCAGTTCGCGGAGCGAAGAGTGGGCATACCGTCTTTATTCAACTCCAGGGCAGCGCCATTCTTATAGAAGATTACGGACGCCTTTCCCGGGTACTCCGCAGTAGGTGCATATTGAAACCGTTCGATCATCGCGTATTTGGCAGCATTGTCGACAACCGCGACCCAGCCCGCATCCGAATCCAGCCACACTTCATTTTCCAGATAAAGCCAGTGCAGCCTGAACAGACGATCGCTCACTTCAAACGACGGGTCATCGGCGAGGCCGGCAACCACGCGATAGCCATCGATGAATGCGCTTTGCGGGTTAATCGGGGCAAATGCCCAGAAATCGCGATTGTATTTGGCAGGATCGCGGGCATCGGCAGTGTCGTACTGGGTGACGGACTGCATCGACCAGCGAATCGGCCGACCGGTCACATTCTTCATGACCGCATGAAACAAAATCTCCGGAGATTCAGTGCCGACGCTGATCTCGCGCGAATATTGCAAACCCGTTGTTGGATCGGCAGGACCGTCAAGACGCACCGCGCAAGTTTGACCCTGCGACACGACGCTGAATTTGTATTCGCCGTCATCCAGCACATCCGAGACAGGCCCAGCCCAATGCTGGTCGTCGCCACGTCCTTCTGGGAGCGGCCAGAGTTTATCGCCTCCGTAGTTAATCCATCGGCCCATTTTCGCGGCTTCGCTTGGCGGAAAGTACTTGCCTTTGTATTTGGGATTGACGAACAGGTAGTCATGGCCATTGAACGTTACCTGCATGAGCCTGCCGCCAAGTTGCGGCACGATTGTCAGACGCACCCAATCGTTGCCAAGCTCTTCCGCCTTCCATCCCTCGAACGTTGTGGACTGCACTCGACAAGGCGCGTGCGCAGGTGTCGAAGCTGACCAGGCCAAACTCGGCGTTACAAGCCATCCGACGCTCATGAACGTAACCGCAATTCGGATGACGATTCGCGCTAGGCGCACGAGCGTCGAGTCAAGAAACTCGGTTCGCAACTCGCGCCTCCGCAATTTCGCCTTTCCGCACCGGCAACTGGTTCGCCGATTTGCCGTTTTTCGGATATCCCAACTCCATTGAAATTCGGAGCCCAGCTTCTTGCACCAAGGGCGCGAGCTGCCGCAACCGGCTGACGGGCATTCGCACCATGGGTGCAGTGAGGCTCAGGCTCGCGGACACGCCGCAGGTGTGATCCCAGATCGGCGCGGCGACGCACCGAATGTGGAGCTCGTGTTCCTCCATATCGCAGGCGTATCCGTTCTTCCGGACCCGGTACAGCTCTGTCTGCAGCTCTTGCAGGCTCCCAACAGTATTCGGAGTCAGGCGCTTGAGTTCAAGCTGGCGAAGAACATTGTCCTGCTCATCTTTTGGCATATAGGCCAACATGACCTTGCCGACAGCTGTGCAATACAAAGGAACCCCGGCCCCGATCCGCGAATAAATGCGCAGTTGCTCCGGCGAATCGAGTTTCTCGACATAAACCGCGGACAGCCCGTGCCGCACCGTCAGGTGGATGGTTTCACGCGTTTGATGATTCAGTTCCTGAAGATATGGCAGACTGAGCCGGCGAATATCGAGTTGGCCAAGAGCGGCCTGCCCGATCGCGAAGCAGGCAATTCCCAGGTGGTAAACCCCGTCTCCAGCACAGTTCAAGAATCCCGCGCGATGCAGGTTCACCAGGAAGCGGTGTACTGTGCTGACAGGAAGGCGGGAAAGACTCGCGACTTGCTTCGCAGTGAGTCCGCGTGGCGATTCGCTGAATAGATGGAGAAGGTGCAAGCCGCGTTGCAACGCCGTAATGTTGTAGCTTCGTCCCGAGACGTCAGCCATGTTTTTTTCTGCAGCGCAAAAATGAAAGTCCGAATTATCTGATGAAAATCGATTTTCTGCAATAGTGCAACTGCCGTATCACAACCTGCCGGACTTCTTCACCGCCTCCTCGATCGATTTCATTTGCTCAATCTGCGGGTACATCGAGTGCTCTTTGAAATCCAGTTGCTGGGCAAGCTTCAACACTTCCGGCGCTTTGCTTGCCGGAACCACCACGACCCCGTCACTGTCCGCTGAAACGATGTCTCCTGGATTGACCGTGACCCCATCGCAAGTGACCGGAATTTGCCCGCCCGCAAAACGGTAGTGTCCTACCGAGGTCGAGGGAACGATGCCTGTGGCAAACACCGGGAATCCTATTTTCCGCAAATAAGCCACGTCGCGTACACCACCGTCGATCACGGCCCCCGCATAGCCGCGCGCTGCCATGGCTGTCCCCATCAACCCGCCCATGCCTGCAATGTCGGCGCCGTCTTCGACTGCCATGACATAGACGGAATCGGTAGAGCCTTGATCAATTGCCGCCAGCATTCCGTTCAGCGCGGACGGATCTTTGTTGCCTTCGTCTTTCTTGAGCTGCACGGTTCGCGCGTAGCCAGCGAACTTTGCGGTGAAGATCGGCTGCATTCGATGACTCATATACATCCGTTTGCCGGTAAGCTGTTCCAGAGCATCCGAGACCGAAGCCACTTCAACCCGCCGAAAATCAGCAATTAACGCACTTTCAGACGCAGGCGGCGTTGACTGTGCGCGCACAAGCCGCCCCCGGCTGGCCAGCGCACAGAGAATACACACTGCAAGCAAAACTCCTGTCTTCTTGCGCGATTTCGCAGAGCGAGTGAGTTTGTCCATCAAGGCCTCCCTGTTGTATATATGTCCGCGGACTCTAACACTGTTTTTCGTCTCGTGGAAGAGCCAATGCAGAGCCGTTCGAGAAAGGAAACCATGAAACCACTGAATGCAGCTGTGCGCTTTTCCATCTTTGCTCTGGCGATCGGCCTGACAATTTTCTCCAGCCAACTGGGTCACGCTCAGGAACACCACACGGTGAATTTATCGAATGCGAGAGGTTTACCCTACAGTGATGGAGTGGTCGCCGGGAACACTCTTTACATCGCTGGTCAGGAAGGGGCTGATGACTCTGACAAGTTAGTCGCAGGAGGCATTGCCGCCGAGACCAAGGCAGCACTGGAGAACGTCCAGAGAGTGGTTAAGGCTGCCGGCTTCGATTTGAAGGACATCGTTTCCGTAACCGTCTATCTGGCGGACATTCACGAATTTGGCGACATGAACCAGGTTTACAAGAGCTTCCTGCCCGATCCGAAACCGGCGCGGGCGACCATTCAGGCAGCGGCCCTAGTCAACAACGCTCGTATTGAAATATCCGCTATCGCAGTGAAGCAGAAGTAAGCGTGGCGTTCGCAGGATCAGCGACGTGTTTACTCTTATTGGCCTCCACTTTTTGGAATTGGGGAGTTCCCGCTTGTAAAACGTTTTAATTCGTGCAAGAAGTTATTGACTTCCCACCACAATTGAGATAAACCGTCCTGTCAGACAACAAAAAAATGCTTTCACAACTTCAAGAATCATTTTCACCAGATGAGAGAGGTTGGGTCTGGCCGTGCATTCGTCTGGCAGGAGGTCGGGTCATGCGTAATCGTCAGCGCGCTAGCTTGTTACTGTATCTGTTCTTATTTCTGGCAATCGGAGTCACCTGGGCCAGCATCGCCGGCAGCATTTCAGGCCTCGTGACCGATTCGACCGGTGCTGTAATTGCGGGGGCCAAAGTAATAGCAACGGACACGCAAACCGGAGTCCAAACCACGGTCACCACCGATGCCAAGGGTTTTTACAGCCTTCCCGCCCTTCCGGTCGGCACCTATGACTTGCAGGTAAGTCAGATTGGATTCAAG
>DATHPO010000299.1:0-12994 GCA_035483835.1 Terriglobales bacterium | reverse complement strand
TCGTTGGCCAGGGTTACTGCCCAGCCCCTTCCCCGCAGCTCTTCCGATGCATTCCCCATGATAAATGGCAGCCCGGCGAAGGCAAGCATTTCGATGTCATTGTAGTTATCACCAATGGCCATGACCTGTTCGCGGGGGATGCCACGATAATTGGCCCATCTTTCCAGGGCATGGCCTTTGGAACAGCCCTGATTCAGTACATCCACAATGGAAAGATCGCGCTTTGGATATTCCGTGCGCAGCACAGTGATGTCTCTTTCCAGCCCACTGGCCGCCAGCAGCGCAAGGGCCTGGTGCATGCGCTCGATCCGCCCGCAGAACATGGCCTGGACGGGATCGGTAGTGAGAGAGTTCTCCAGCGGAATGACGAAATCAATATATTGCAGGTTTTTTTCCAGCCAGCGCTGAATGCTTTCGTTTAGATCGCGCATGTGCTCGAGCACGATTGCGCCTTTGCTTTCGATATCAAAGGTCAGGACAGTGTTGCTGCGGAATTCCCGCATCGTGCGACAGAGTTTGCGGCAGGTCTCCGCCGGGAGCATATCGCGATGAAAGGTTTCGCCCTTCAGCGATCGGGTAATGGCGCCGTTCGAGCTGATCAGCCAGAGATCGAAGTCAAGCAGCTGGGCGATAGGAAGGGCAAATTTGTGCCGCCGTCCGGTTACCAGGATGACTTCGACGCCCTCCTGGTGAGCGCGGCGCAGCGCTGCCAGATCTATTTCTGAGATCTGAAATTCTGGGTTGAGCAAGGTGCCATCAATATCGGCGGCCAGCAGTCGGATAGGAGGTCTCAGCACATAAGATTCTAGCATTCGCGGTCTGAGAACCGCCGAACGGCGAGCGCCATGGGCAGTCCGATCAAGAACAGGTGCACGACGAAATCGCTCGCCCTGGATGCCCACGTGTGATCGAATTTCGGAGCGGCCGAAAGCGGCACAACAATAAAATTCATGAAAAAGTAGATTGCGACGCCGTAAAGCAGTCCCCACAGGACCGCCTGTCGGATCAGGAAAGTGAGCTTCCGGCTTGCCACATAGTAGACAGCCGTAGCCACGAATGTGATCAGAAACTCCAAGAAAATTCCGAGAATCGCGGTTGGAAGGCCTCCCTGAAAAGATTTCATGCCGAGCAAGCCCGTAGCGATCGCTTGGGGGAGGACGATTGCGGAGTTTCCTCCCAAGACGACCGCGGTGGTGGCGTAGATCAGGTCCAATACTCCCGAGATTAGCCCGCCCCAGAAAATGACTTTCGCCGCGTTTGATCGTTGTGTTCGAGGCTGGGAAAAAGACGTGTCCATCGAAATTCCCCTATCCCCGCGAGGTCGCACCTTTCACCATGCTATAGTCCGATCACAGCATGGGATCGCTAATTTTCTTATTCTTTCCCTGGGGTCTGATTCTCCAGGCAGTGGCCATTGTCCACTTCATTCGGCGTCGCCCGGATGGCTATTGGCTGTGGATCATTATTTTCTTCGGCGGCCTCGGTGCGCTGATCTATATCGCCGCCGAAGTCATTCCCGATGCGGGTTTGATGCGCCAGTCGTTCAAAGTGTTTCCCCGGCGCAGGAGGATTCACGAACTCGAGTCCGCTATTTTGGATAATCCCTCGGCGGGGAATTATGAGGAACTCGCTGATCTATATCTGGAAGAAGGGAACTACTCTCGCGCCCGCCAATGCTACGACAAGGCAATCTCTTCGCGTACTGACTCCCTCGACCCGTTTTATCGACGGGGCATGGCCGCCACATTTATGGGCGACTTCGCGGCCGCCTTGCCGGATCTGGAGCGCGTGGTTGGGCAGGATCCCAAGTACGACTTTCAGCGCGCTGCTGGCTTACTAGCCCACGCCTACGCCAACACGGGCGAGCCCGACAAAGCCGAGGCTCTGTTTCGGGAGGTCACAAAAATCTCTACTTCATCCGAGACTTACTACAACTACGCCATGTTCCTGGCGTCCCAACAACGGAATGCCGAAGCCCGCGAATGGGCGCAACGCATTCTGGACAAGAAGCCGACCATGCCCGGATACCTACGTCGCCGCGAGCGACCCTGGTTCCGCAAGGCAGCAGCCTTATTGAGCCGGCTGAAAATGTAGGCACGAGCGTCCCGCTCGTGCCGGAGCGGCAGAATGTCTTGCTCTTGCGAATCAATAGAATGCAGCTATTTGAGCTTTGCCCGGGCAGGACTGGCGAGGACCCCCGCGCCTACTCTAAGCCGACCCGAGATAGTCTTTCAATGCGCGCTGGGTTTGAAGATCGAGGGCTTCTCCGAATTGAGTGAGATCTTTAATCAAGACATGGGCATCCATCTGTCGGCAATGTTCCAGGGCTAAACCGAAAACGCAACGCCTGACTAGGTTGTACTCTTCGACCAAACCCATCGCCGTGAATCCCTGGGCTTGCCGCAACCGTCCATGCTGCTGAGCAGCTTTCATGGTCGCACTCGCCATCCCCTTCACGCTCAGTTCCATGACCTTTAAGGTCTCGTCGAGCACTGGAAGAATCGGTGCGGTTCGTTTCTGATCACCGATTTTGACCCGCCTGAGATTGGCATCGGATTGGCTATGCGTCAGCCATTGCTCGCGAATGCGGCTTCGATTCTGCTTCATGAGGCCTTTAAGTCGGTTGGCTGAGGTCGCGTTCCTCGCAAGCGCGTTGCCGGGGAATGACCCGCGACTCAGTTGTTGGTTGATCTCTGCCAGCGCCTGGCCCAGCGCGCTCTCGACTTCTTCCGAACGTCGGTCGCCGCGAGCAACCCGGCTGACATACGACGGATCCACTCCAAGTTTTCGTGCGATTCGTACATAAAGGCCGCGATATAATGTTTGCGGGGATCTTATTTCGGTTCGTGCATGTGTGCTAGAATTGTCACGGTACATGACAACCTTTCGTGGAACCGGCGACAGGGTGCCGCCTAACGCGAGCGTTAAAACCAGCGCGTTAAATTCAGTGTAGCAGGCGCGCATGAGCAACACAAGAGATTCAAAGGTCGAGTGGGCGAGACGGATCATCGCCCTTCGCCGCCGCCTCCAAATGAGCCAATCTGAACTGGGCCAGCAGATGAATGCTTCTGCTATGGCCGTGTCACGTTGGGAGCGGGGCGTTCAGGAACCTCCCGCCAATATCTATGTTCAACTGGGCAATCTCACCGGAGATCCGGAGTGTTGGTATTTCTGGGGTCGGGCCGGGTTGAGCAGCGACGATTTGATGCGGGTCTTGCCCGCCGCCCGGTCCCGTTTGCGCAAGGATCGTATGTTGAAGCTCGAGGTGGTCGAGGCAGGCGCCCACCGGGTCCTTAAGCAACCGGAGGAATTGGTAGCTATTCCCCTTCTGCCGGTTGTAGCGGCCACCCACGGAGGGAAGGGAGACCCGGCAGAGAGTCTCACTCAAGTCCCTCCAGAGTCAATGCTTGCCGCGCCCAGCAAGTGGTGTCCGAACCCCGCCCACACCAGTTGTCTACGAGTTCACGGACGCTCCATGATGCCGCTGATTCATGACGGCTACATCATCGTGATCGACACTTCCCAGACTAATCATGGCAAGCTTTACGGTCACATCGTGATAGCAGCTCACAAGGACCACGGTCTGATTGTCTCCCGGTTGCAGCGCTTTGACGATACCGAAGTTCTGGTTCCGGAAAACCGGGAATACGAGTCTACCGCAGTCTCAACCAACGGTTGGCGCATCGTCGCTAAGCTTCTGTGGTGGATCGGCCGAGCCGAGTAAGTTCTTCCCGAATATCCGCAGTCTATCTCCGAGCCGGACGTCCCAAGGTCGAAGAACTCACAAGCCCTAGTTGCGTTGACATTTGGCTGAGCCGGTTTTATCGTGCCAACCGGACAGCAATGAACATTGTCAAGGCAACCCACCGCTTCGAGGAGTGGCTCGGCCGCCACACGCCGCTGGTCAAGCCGGATCTGCGGCTGAAACACGAGCGCATGGCGGAAGCGGTGTTTCCTTTTTTTCGTGCAACCTTCTATCGCTGGATGCAGGTCTGGCCTGAAGTCTGCCCCGACCTGGCCAAAGCACCGCGAGTTCTCGCCGTAGGCGATCTCCACGTCGAGAATTTTGGCACCTGGCGTGACATCGAGGGCCGGCTGGTCTGGGGAGTCAACGATTTCGATGAAGCCGCCGTCCTGCCCTACACCATCGACCTGGTGAGGCTAGCCACCAGCGCGATACTCGCCATCGAAGATGGCCACCTGGCATTGAAACCCAAAGACGCTTGTGCGTCGATCTTGGAAGGCTACAAAGAATCTCTTGCCCACGGCGGTCGTCCCTACGTGCTCGAAGAGGAAAACACCTGGCTGCGCCAGATCGCGACCGGAGTCTTGCGCGATCCAGTTCATTTTTGGCAAAAGATGGACGGCTTGCCAAGGCTACGTGGTGAAGTCCCCGCTAGCGCGCGGGAGGCTCTTGAGCATCTCATGCCGGAGCGTGGGCTCATCTACCGGACAGTTCGGCGCGTGGCCGGCCTGGGAAGTCTCGGGCACATTCGCGTGGTCGCCATCGCGTTTTGCCACGGCGCTCGGGTTGCTCGCGAAGCCAAAGCGCTCACGCCTTCTTCGGTTTACTGGGCCACTAAAGATGATCGGCCTTCGGAGATCCTTTACCAGGCCATCATCAGCCGTGCCGTCCGTTGCCCCGATCCTTTCGTGCAGTTACGTGGACACTGGATTGTCCGGCGCTTATCGCCCCACTGTTCGCGTATCGAGCTAAGTGTTCTCCCGACCGATCGCGACGAACGCCGGCTGCTTTCCGCCATGGGATGGGAAACCGCCAACATTCACCTCGGCACCGTGGACGCGCAAAAATACATCCGTGGCCATCTCGCGCGCCTCAAACCAATCTGGCTGTACACAGCCGCCAAGAAGATGGAGGAGTCGGTTGCCGATGACTGGCGCACCTGGAAAAAGTCTGGAGACTTCTCGTAGACGCATCGCAACCGACTTCAGATCTCCCGAGGGAATCCGTAGCACATCGCGTCGGCAGATTCAAACCGCACGCCGGTCCCTTTGCTCTCGCGTTCCAAGGCATTGAGCAGTTCATCCAGAATTACCTGCAATGAATCGGGATCATCCCTCAGCGCTCGACGCACGCTCTCTCGGTCAACCGCCAATTCACCGATCAGCCGTGCGCCCCTGATATCGGGTTCCTCTACGGTTGGCAGAATCCAGCCCAGTCGCTGCTTGCGGTTCCCCACCTTGTTGCCAACCGTGGCAAACGGATAATCGAGACTCCCCGTGGTCATCCAGTGCAGCACCAGTTCCTCGACGTGCCCCCCGCTGCACGCCGCATAGATTCCCCGTCGTCGTGCCAGTTCATCTTGCCACTCCAGAACCTTCAGCTTGTCCTCCCAATGGCTTTCCGCCACCAGAAACCACACCTGCTCCGCCGACCTTTCCTCGCCGCAGATCGCGCACTCCTGCATTTTTGGGTTATCCATGGCGTCCCTTCCTACGCGGACTGTTCTGTCCGGCTGCTCGCGTTGCTGGAAACTTCTCGCACATGTGCTGGCGCCGCGGGTCTCTTTTTCGCACCTTCGGGCCGGGACACCGTAACCACGCCTCTTCCCTTTTCGTACGTCAGAGTCAGCGCGAATGCACACTGCTCGCACAGCCAGTAGTATTCAATGCGATGCGAAGGCTGGCCTCGCCAGCGCGCCCGCCTCAGCTCAGACACTCCGAGAGGCTCCGTTTCCACCAAAAACAGCTTTCCCTGACTCAGCTTGCGGAAGGGGATGGGGCAAGTTGGATTTGCGCATTTGTGCAGCACGCGAGGCCTCCTGAAAATGCAGTTCTGAACCAGAGCGAGCATTGCCGTGCACGCCAAGGACCGAACGTTGCCACGCGGAACTGCACGGAAACGGCTTGGATGCTTCAACCTGCACGCCTGTCTCTTGCGTTCCCAAAGCTGAAATGCCCACCCGCGGTCTCAGGTGCCGAAATCTCGGCTGCTGACGTTATCATGAGAGCACATGCCCAAGACCGCCCTAATGTGCCCGCCCACATTCTTCGACGTTCGTGAACCCAAGAACCCTTACATGGGCCGCCCCATCGATCCTGCTAAGGCCCAGCAGCAGTGGGAAGGCTTGCGGAGTGCGCTCGAGGACGCTGGGGTCAGAGTGGAACTCATCGATCCCGTCAAAGACCTGGACGATATGGTCTTTGCCGCCAACCAGATGTTCGTCGGGCACCACGATCAACAGGGCAAGTTCATCGTCCCCAGCCGCATGCGCTACGCCTCCCGGCACAAGGAAGTACCCTTTTTCGTCGACTGGTTCCGCCAGCGCGGCTACAAAATCATCAATCTGGATCTGGACGCAGATTATCTCGAGGGCCACGGCGATCTACTCTGGCATCCCGATCGCTCGCGCATCTGGGCAGCTTACGGTTTTCGCTCCACCCGTGGCGGAGTGGAGAAGTTTGCCGTTGCCATGCAGCAATTCAGTTTCCCCGTAATCCCTCTTCAATTGATCGACGAGCACTGCTACCATCTCGATACCTGTCTTTGCCCGCTGAACAACGATGCGGCGCTGATCTACCCCGGCGCGTTCTCCCCCGAATCGCTGCAGACAATTCGCGGCCCATGGAAACGAGTCCACGAATTAACCCGGAACGAAGCCCTGCAATTCATGGGAAACGGAATCGTAGCCAACGGCCGATTCATTACTCCGCGCCTCTCCCGCAACCTTGAGCTAATCCTCGCGCAGGAAGGCCTGGCCCCGGTGGTGGTCGATACCTCCGAATTCGAAAAATCCGGTGGGAGCGTGTTCTGCATGAAGGCATTTATCGACTAGCAAGATTTTGAGCGGCTCCACTCGACGAATTCCCGCGCAATCCCTATCATGGATTCATCCCACTTCGAGGTAACAAAATGCCCGAACCAACTTATGAAGAACTGAAAGCCCGCTTAGCGGAACTCGAAAAGCAAGGCCCGCGCCGCACCGGCAGCCTGGAATTCCGGGTCAGCGAAAAAGGCGGGGTTAGCGTGTATGGCCTTGGCCGCTTTCCGGTCACGCTCTATTACGAACAATGGACGCGACTGCTGGACACCGCCGACAAACTCCGCGAATTCCTTGAAGAAAACAAATCCAAACTCAAGCTCAAAGACCAATAACTTCGACCGCGAGCAATATCTGTATCTCACCACTCGGGGCCGCAGGAGTGGTCTGCCCCGTGAAATCGAGATCTGGTTCACATACCGCGACGGACTCTTCTATCTCATCGCCGAATACCCGACCTCGCACTGGCTGCGGAATCTGCAAGCGCATACGGAAATACAGGTACGTGTTGCCGGTAAAAAGTTCACAGCGCAAGCCCGCATCGTCTCTCCAGAAACCGAGTCCGAATTGCATCGCGCCATCGCAAATCTCTCGATTAAAAAGTATGGATGGGGCGAAGGCACCATCGTGGAGTTGATCCCGAATAAGTGACCATCACGATTACAATCGAAACTGAGAACCAAGAACCAGGAACTGAGAACTGATTTAAGAACCCATGTCCTCCGACGACATCCTCACCCTCCCACCACCTCCCGCCGATGCCCGCCTCTCCTACGGCACCGATGCCAATCAATTCGGGGACATCCGCCTCCCTAAAACCAAGGGCCCATTCCCGGTAGCGATGACCATCCACGGAGGCTACTGGCGCGCCAAGTACGACCTGGCGCACTGCGGACACCTCTGCGCGGCACTAACCTCCAAAGGAATTGCCACCTGGAACATCGAGTACCGCCGTGTCGGCAATCCCGGCGGAGGCTGGCCGGGCACCTTCGAAGACCTTCGCAACGCTTTCCGTTACGTCGCGCAAATGGCGAAACGGTACGACTTCGACTCAACCAAAGTCGCGGTGATGGGCCACTCCGCCGGCGGACAACTCGCCCTCTGCCTCGCCGCCCACGAATCCTCTCTCAAGCGCGTGATCTCTCTTGCGGGCGTACTGAATTTGCAGCAGGCGTGGGAGCAGCACCTCAGCAACAACGCAGTCGTCGAGTTTCTGGGAGGCAAGCCGAGCGAGGTGACGGAGCATTACCGCGAAGCCGATCCCATGCAGCTAGCGGTCGACCACGCCACCACACAATCCCTGATTCACGGCGCCGCGGACGACGAAGTTCCGTCCTATTTCAGCCGCCAGTATGCCGAGCTAAAGAAAACGAAGGGAGAGGATGTGCACTACACCGAAATCGCGACCGCCGGCCATTTCGATCTTATCGATCCTCGCTCGAAAGCATGGCCCACGGTAGAAAACACCGTCCGCCGCCTGCTTGAATAAATGGAGGACGGGCGTTTCCGCCCGTCCATTGCATTCCTTTGTGGACCTTAGTGTCCTTTGTGGTGAGGCCTTTGCGCTCTCCGCACAAATCCGTGGCTGCTCTTCAAGCGCAATTCCGCAACACCAGCGCCGAGTTCTTCGACCCAAACGCAATGCAATTGCACACCGCGTGTTCAACCAACTGCTTGCGTCCCACGTTGGGCACATAATCCAAATCACATTCGGGATCAGGTGTCTCCAGGTTGATCGTCGGCGGAATCTGTCCGTTCTGCATCGCCACAATCGTGGCCGCAACCCCTGCCGCACCGCACGCTCCCTGCGGATGCCCGATCTGCGACTTCAACGCCGACATCGGAACCTCCCGCGCCCGTTCCCCGAGCGCCAGCTTGAGCGCCCGCGTCTCGATGCGGTCGTTTAACTGAGTGGAAGTGCCATGCAAGTTCACGTAATCCACATCCGACGCGGCAATTCCAGCTTCCTTCATGGCCAACCCGATCGCGCGGGCAGGCTCTTCGCCGCACTCCTGCAACCGCACCCGATGAAAGGCCTCGCACGTCGACCCGTACCCACAGACTTCCGCCAGCATCTTCGCCCCACGCGCCCGTGCGTGTTCGTATTCCTCCAGCACGAACATCCATGCCCCCTCAGCCAGCACGAAGCCGTCACGATCTACCGAGAATGGGCGCGATCCCCGCTCCGGCGCATGGTTCCACGAGTCGGTCAAAATCTTCATCAGGATGAAGCCTTTAATAATTCCCAGTGCGATGGGTGCATCCGCTCCGCCACTCAACACCATGTCCAACCGTCCCGATTGAATCTGCCGCAACGAATATCCAAACGCGTCCGTCGACGAGGTGCAACCGGTCGTGATTACATGACTTGACCCGCGCAATCCAAAGCGCACATTCAGTTCGCTCGAAAGCGCGCCCATTACTCCAGTGGGCACGCAGAACAAACTCATTTGCTTGTATTGCTGATGAAAGAACAGGCGGTATTGCTCCTCGGTGAATTCCTGGGATCCGCCGCCCGAACCAATGATCACGCCGAAGCGCCGTCGCTCCTCGATGGGCAGGGAAGCGGGATCGAAACCAGCGCTGCCCAAGGCCTCCGTGGCCGCAGCCAAAGCCAGCGGCAACACCCGCGACACATGCTTTCGATCGCGCTTTTCCACCCAGGCCAGTTCGTCGAAGTCAGGAACCTCTCCGGCAATCTGCACAGGAATTTCCCCCGAATCGAAGCGCGAGATCCGCCGCACTCCGCTCCGCCCCTGCAGAACGCCCTCCGAAAAAGCAGCGTTCCCCGCGCCGTTAGGACTAACGACACCCATGCCCGTAATCATCACTCGTCGTTTCAAAGCTCCTCCTCTCTGGATTCCTAGATCAAAGATATCTTAATTGCCGGTCAAAGCGTTGAAATAAGAAGAACTCCTTCGTGTACCTTCGTGTCCGTTGTGGTTAAAGACCTTGACTTCCCGCCGTGCTTTATAATCGCGTTTCGCAACGAGGGAACTCTTGGCCTACGATGACCTGCGTGATTGGATCGCGGCGCTCGACCGAGCCGGCGAACTAAGAAAGATCCGTACCGAAGTCGACCCCATTCTGGAGATCACCGAAATCACCGACCGCGTCAGCAAAATGCCAGGCCGAAACAGTGGAGGCCGGGCGTCCGCGCCCGGCGGCCCAGTTCTGCTTTTCCAGAACATCAAAGGCCATCCCGGCGCCCAAGTCCTCATCAACCAATTCGGCTCCGCCCACCGCATGAATCTAGCGCTTGAAGTCGACAAGCTCGACGAGGTTGCCGATCGCATTCGTCAGTTCATGGACGTAAAATCACCGCAAGGCTTCCTCGACAAAGTAAAAATGTTGCCCATGCTGGCGGAAATGGGAAAGTTCTTTCCAAAAACAGTTTCCACCGGACCGTGCAAGGAAGTCATTCGCCGGGACAATTTTTCGCTCGATGAGTTCCCTATCCTCCAGTGCTGGCCAAAAGACGCCGGCCGCTTCATCACACTACCGTGCGTGGTCACGCGCGATCCCAAAACCGGCAAGCGCAACGTAGGAATGTACCGCATGCAGGTCTACGACGCCCACACCACAGGCATGCACTGGCAAAGACAAAAAGTAGGAGCCGAACACTACCGCGAGCAACTGCGAGCCGCCGCCGCAGCCGCACAAGATAGTGCAGGGGCCGGCCCACCGAACGTAGGTGCCCACGTCCTCGCGCGAGCGGCGGTAGATGTTATGGCCCGCTCCTCGGGAGGTTCTGTCCTGGCAGAGGGTGATCGCCCCGCCGGCAAAATGGAAGTCGCCGTAGCTATCGGGACTGATCCCGCAATCACGTTTTCCGCAATCGTCCCCGCGCCGCCCGACGTGGAAGAATATCTGATCGCCGGATTCCTCCGCCAGAAACCGGTCGAACTGGTGAAGTGCGAAACCGTGAACTTGGAAGTCCCCGCGACCGCAGAAATAATACTCGAAGGCCACGTGAACCTGGACGAACTTCGTACGGAAGGCCCTTTTGCAGACCATACCGGCTTCTACTCGTTGGAGGATCTTTATCCTGTTTTCCACCTAACGTGCATCACGCACCGCAAGAATCCCATCTACTCGACCACCATTGTGGGCAAGCCGCCGATGGAGGATGGTTGGATGGGCAAAGCGGTCGAGCGCATCTTTCTTCCCCTTATGCGGCTTACGATTCCCGAGATTGTCGACATCAACCTTCCGGTCGAAGGCGTTTTTCATAACCTGATGATCGTTTCCATTAAGAAGTCTTATCCGGGACAGGCGCGCAAGGTGATGAATGCTGTCTGGTCGCTTGGGCAGGCTATGTTCACCAAGTGCATTCTCGTGGTCGATGAAGATGTCAACGTGCAGGATATTGGCGAAGTCACGCTCAAGGTGCTCAACCACATCGACCCGGAGCGCGATATTCAGTTCATGCTGGGGCCTGTCGATTCACTCGACCATGCTTCTCGCTTGCCCAACTACGGATCGAAGATGGGCATCGACGCCACCCGCAAGTGGGCCAGCGAAGGATTCACTCGGCCATGGCCGGATGAAATCTTGATGGATGAAAAGACCAAGGCTATGGTGGACAAGAAGTGGAAGGATTTGGGACTCGACTAGCATCGACTCTTTTCGAAAACTTCATCCAAACCCTGCGTCTTGCCGTCCGAGCGGAAAAGGCAGGAACCGGGTTTCAACTACCGGGAAAACTTCGATGCGAACCATAACGCAAGTTGGCTGTTTGTTTTTCATCACCTTCGTGATTGTTCTTTCCCCCGGCGCTTGCGCGCAGGAGACAGGACCGGTGGAGCGGGAACTATTTCACGCCGTAAATCAGGAACGCAGAGCCCACGGATTGCCGTCGCTGCAGTGGGACGAAGCCCTGGCCAACGCTGCTCGCACCCATGCCCAGCGCATGGCGCAGCAGGGAACAATTTCGCACCAGCTTTCCGGTGAGCCCAATCTCCTCACCCGGGCGCGAGCCGACGGAGCTCACTTCAGCTGGATTTCTGAGAACGTCGACGAGGGGTCGAACGCAAAAGCCATTCACCAGAGCTTCATGAAGTCCCCGCGACACCAGGGCAACATCCTCGATAGCGACATGGATTCCATAGGCGTCGGTATAGCCGAACGCAACGGCCAGCTGTACGCGGTAGAAGATTTCTCCAAGGCGAAATAAACGCAGCGGCATCGTGCGAAACTGGCGCTTGTAGGCTGACAGGCCATCCGCTACGATACATTCGAAGGCCTTCGCATGGCACTGGATTGGTCACAATGTGCGGCAGTGGAAAGCGTACCCGGAAAGGTTAGTGGCGCATGGGTTTTCCGGGGAACGCGCATACCGGTCGCCGCGGTATTCGAGAATCTGGAAGACGGCCTCACCATTAACCAGATCGTGCAGATGTTCGACGGACTCACCCGCGAACAGGTACGAGCCGTTCTCGACTTCGCCGCCCATAGCCTGGAGACTTCTGCTCCGGCCCGCTGATGCTTATCCTATTCGATCAGGGAACGCCGGTCGGCATTCGCAATTCTCTTCCCGGACATGATGTCAGAACCGCCCGTCAGCAAGGCGGTTCTGGGGAAAAGCGGGACGTGAGAGTGCATCTTCGTCTTGAGCGGCGACGGTGCCGAAGCGTTCGCAAAGGGCACAAAGGCCGTGGCCTCCTACCTGGAATATCTGCGCGATCCTGGCGAATGGAAGCCATCGTCCCAAGCATCACTGAAGTAACCTCGTTACTTGGATTTTGCACAGGCCGCCTGCGTGAGGTTCGCGGAGAGAACTCCCTGCCAGTTCGTTGCCGGGTGCGGGCAGACGCAGGGGTCCCTCGACTCCGCGTGAGCGTCCTTCGGACGATCACGCTCCGCGCGGGATGACAGACCCTCGGGATCACAGACCGCCGGTACGCCCGAAAACCAACGCTGACCGCAACGGCGGCGGACAGGAATGTCCGCCCTACACGATTGGATTCGGGATCTGGGCGCTGGCCTGGCCGGGCCCACATCTCGAAAAGCGCGAGATGTGGGGCACCCTTTTGCATTTGCCTTCCGGCTAGCGTGGAGAATTGCATAGATCCTTCGTTGGCGAGCCCTCGCGTTGCGAGGGCTTGCGCTTCCTCAGGACGACAGGGTTGTTGGCGGTGTCCTAAACTGACATTCTTCTTCGGCTTACTTTTTGTTCTGTCATCTTGAGCGGAGGGAACGGGCTCGCGCGC
>DATHPO010000298.1:0-3663 GCA_035483835.1 Terriglobales bacterium | reverse complement strand
GATAGATCGCCCGTGCTGCCGGTGGCTGAGTCTGCGGCTGCAGCGGCGGGAGGAGGTGCGCGTGGCTAACATTCTTGTTTGCGACGACGAACGCTCCATCTGCGAAATGCTCGATATCTCCTTGCGCCGCGAAGGTCATCGCATTGAGACAGTCCAGGCCGGGCAGAACGCAAAGAACAAAATTGACGGCGCGCTCTATGACGTCATCATCACCGATATCAAGATGCCGAACATCGACGGCATTGAAGTACTGCGCCACGCCCACAAAGTCTCACCCGATTCGGCGGTCATCCTCATCACGGCAGTCGACGACTACGAGGCCGCAGTTCAAGCGGTGAAGGCCGGAGGGGCCACGGACTACATCCGTAAGGGTCCGGGACTGGTGGACGAGATTAAACTCGCCATCAACCGGGCAGTCGAGAAGTTGGCTCTCAGCAAGCAGAACTTTGCTTTGCGCCGCGATGCTGCCACGCGCAACTCACTGGACAACATCATTGGCTCCAGCCCGGCGATGGAGAAGCTGAAGCAGACCGTCCGCACCGTCGCCTCCACGGCCAGCACAGTTCTCATTCACGGCGAAAGCGGCACGGGTAAAGAGCTGGTCGCGCGCGCCGTTCACGTATGTTCGCCTCGAGCTACGGAAGCCTTCGTTTCGGTCAACTGCGGAGCTTTTCCTGAGACGCTGCTTGAAAGTGAACTTTTCGGTTATCTGAAGGGCGCCTTTACCGGAGCGAACCAGAATAAGCGCGGACTCTTTGAAGTTGCAGACAGCGGGACGATCTTCCTGGACGAAATCAGCGAGATGACTCTGGCCATGCAGGTCAAGCTGCTGCGGGTATTGCAGGAGCGTACGGTGCGTCCGGTGGGCAGCACCAGTGAGATTTCCATCGACGTGCGCGTCATCGCCGCCACCAACCGCGATCTCGACAAAGCGGTGACCGAAAATCTCTTCCGCGAAGATCTCTACTATCGCCTGAACGTCATCCCGATCCGCGTTCCACCCCTGCGCGAGCGGCGCGAGGACCTCCCGCTGCTGGCAAATCATTTTCTGAAAAAGTACGCGACCGCAGCCGGGCGGAGCATTCTGCGGGTGCATCCGGCTTCCCTGGATTCGTTATGCGGCTACGAATGGCCGGGGAACGTGCGCCAGCTCGAGAATACGGTCGAGCGCGCGGTGGCGCTCGAGACTACCGACGAACTTCACGTGGAACTTCCGGCCGAGCGCCCTAAGGCGCGTGCTGCCGCCGCTGCCGCCGGAGCAGGCGCGCTTCCCGAGATCGGCGGCGATCTGAGATTGCCCGATGGTGTCGGAATGGAGACCTACGTCGCCGGCATCGAGCGCACATTATTGCAAAGTGCGCTGAGCCAGAGTGGCGGCGTACAGACGAAAGCCGCCGACACGCTTGGGATTTCCTACCGCTCCTTCCGCCATCTCATGAAGAAATACGAGCTCTAATAAATCTGGAAAACCATCGGGTTTTTGTTGTGGAAAATCGGCTGTTTCCGCCTCAGTAACTCGGAAGACCTAGGGCCAATCGTGTAATTTGTGCCAAGGTTCATCTGTATCCGGGAAGTTTCGTCTAAGGTATTCACCTGAAATGTAACCGGGGTGTAAAACCCTATGACTTTTTTAGGTAAATCGCCCCATTCGAGACATCAGGCCCTTGCATTACCCAAACCTCGCATCTCTGCGGAAACGATTTTCTAATCAGCCTGCTGTCGTCGTCGAGGCCAGTATTGATGCGCGGTTTGGCGCGTTTCAGCGAAGAAACAACCGCTTTGCCCGATGACCTGATCCTTTCCCGAAATGTGAAATCGCTGATGCCCTCTGCAAGTGTCTGTGGAAAATGAGTTTCCGGGTAAAACCGCCCTCTCCGACACAAAATGGCAACGTGGATGCTACGCAATTTGGAAACAGTTCAAGCCGTGCGCCCAGTCGGGTGAGGCAATTTCACGAGAGGGAGGATGAGATGAAGGAGCAGACTGTTCGGCTCGGCCCACGCGAACAGCAGATCGTCGAGCTGCTTTTGCAAGGGTGCGACAACGCCGAAATAGCCAGCCAACTAAAGATGGCACGGCGTACTGTGAAAGCTCATTTCAACCGGTTGTTTCTCCGTTTCGGAATCACCGGTGGTATTAAGCGAGTCAAGCTCGCAACCCTTTTATACCGGAGGCAAGCATGTCAAGTGGACGCTACGGGAACCGTATCCCAAGTGAACGTGAACACCGGGTCATCCAGCTCGTGGCCGAGGGCCTGAAGAACAAGGAGGTCGCTGAAGCGATCGGAACCACCGAGCATGTCGTAAAGAATTACCTGCGGGTGATCTATGACAAGCTTGGGCTTTGGAATCGGGTTGAGCTTGCGCTTTGGTACGAATCAAGGCGCAGTCCCGCGCCACTTTTAATGCAGTAGTCCCACCGTGTGTCTGCCAAGCCTTCCGGATTATGGGGAGTCTTAGGCGGGCATACGGATCTTCAAGCAAGCTCAAAAACAATTCATTGGCAGCCAAAAGCCTGGAGGTTACGGAGTCGTTCTCCGGCTCCGGCCATGCCCTGCCGTGCTGCAGAATCCAGTAGCACGCGGGCTTGGTCGCAGTTCTTGGAGACTCCATCACCCTTAAGGTAGAGGTCCGCCAGTTCCAGCATGGCTGGGCCGTTGTGCTTGGCAATCGATCTCCATAACCACTTCGCCGCTTCAGCTGTGTCACGTGTTTGGCCGGTGGATCCGTGCAGGAAGCGCTGAGCCGTGGCGAATTCCTCAGCTCCGTTGCCTTGAAAACTCACGCGTTCAAGGTTATCGGCCGCGGACTGTGAAGCTGGCGTAGCCGCGGGCGCGTTCGTCCCACTGGCGACGGTCTCACGTTGCTTCGGTGACTCAGCCTGCTTCGGCGGGCTGGGTCTGGCTGGGCTGTTTGCAGCCGGCACGGGTTGCTGTTCTGCGGGTTTCGACGGTGCAGAGGCCGATGGGCTCGGACTGGTCGCGGCCGGTGCCGTATCCGTCGCGACAGGCGGTGGTGGCGGCGGAGGAGATCCCTGCGCATTCTGATCGCTGTGTGAACTCTTCCACACCGCATAACCCAGCGCTAGAATCAGAATAGCCAGGATTGCACCGATGTAATAACGGTATCGACCGGAACGTGACTCCTCGTAGCCCGCCCCATCTTCTCTCTCCAGCAGACTCTGGAAAGGCGATAAATCGTACAGGTCTCTGCGGGGCTCTTCCGCGGGCGGAGGACCCTCCTCGATTGGTTCCCGATAGTCCGTAGATGATTCCGCATAATTGGGAGCATCGGCACGATTGTTTCCCGCGCGATGCAGTTCGTAGGCGCCGTCCATCCTTGGGTCTTCGAGCGCGGTTTCACCCAACTGTGCTCCACACATGCCGCAAAACTGATGCATGAGAGGATTGTCGTGGCCGCAGGTATCGCAATGTCTTGGATAGCTCGGTTGCCTACCGGTGGCTGCGCGCTGCAATGCCGTCGAAGGTGCGTGCGTGCTTACCTCATGCACAACTTGCGCTGACGCCGTATGGCTCTCAACATCTGATCTCCGAGCTTCCAGCTCGCGCAGCAGTTCGACCACTGCCTCTTCGCGCTTCTCGGGCGGGCTGGTGAAGTACACTTCCGCCCATCGTCCCATGTTGTCGGCCAAAAGCGGGTTTAG
>DATHPO010000297.1:0-38208 GCA_035483835.1 Terriglobales bacterium | reverse complement strand
TTTTCCAAACGGCATCCTGAGGGCGACTTGAAGCGCATGTGCTTGGACGGTGTCCACTGCTCTACCGTATAATTGCGGTTTTCCACACTCCCATAAGCTGAGGTAGTGGCGATTCATCGCACTCATCAGGATAGCCCTGCGATTACCGAGGGCAGGCACGGCCGCGCACGGCGACCCCTGGTTGTCTCCTCAGGGTCATCTCCTTCATTTGTAAGGTTTTGCAGAGATGGGAGACGAGTGCTCCTCGGTTCCCTGCTGACTTTTTTCTTACTTTGTTCGTGGGCGGTGGGACAGCAAGACCTGATTGTGGGCGTGGAAGTTCACGGCAACCGCCGCATTCCTGCCGAAACCATTAAAGCCCGAATTTTTACCCACGCCGGAGATGTTTACGATCAGGCGGCGCTTGAGCGTGACTACAACTCATTGTGGAATACCGGATACTTCGAAGACATCACCTTCAAGCGTTCGCAGACCGCCAAGGGATGGATCCTTATTATCGAAGTGAAAGAACGGCCAACCATCCGGGAGATTAACTACGATGGCCTGAGCTCTGTCTCCAAAAGCGACGTGCTGGACCGCTTCAAGGAAGCTAAAGTCGGACTGTCGGTCGAGAGCCAATACGATCCAACCAAGGTAAAAAAGGCCGAGGTTACGATCAAGCAACTGCTTTCCGAGCATGGGAGACAGTTCTCCACCATTCGTACTGAGATCCACCCCATTCCACCAAACGCCGTGAGCATCACGTTTGTGATCAAGGAAGGACCGAAGGTCAAGGTCGGCAAAATTACGTTCGAAGGCAACAAGCACGTCCCAAGCCGGATTCTGCGTAGCGCGATGAAGAACCTGAAGCCTATCGGGATCCCGCATTCGATCTTCCTGGAGAATCTCTTCGCCAAGACGTACGATGCCACCAAGCTCGACGAAGATACCGAGCGGGTTCGTTCCGAGTACCAGAATCGCGGCTACTTCAAAGTCTTGGTGCAGGAGCCCAAGACCCAGATCCACGACACCGGACACCAGGGATTTCACATTCCGCTGATCCAGAAAGGTCCGGGGAAGGCCGTCGACATAACCATGCCCATCGAGGAAGGTGACAAATATAGCTTGGGCGGAATCACTTTCAAGAACAACAAGGCGGTAACCAACACCGCTGCCTTGCGCCGTCTGTTCGTGATAAAAGACGGCGATACCTTTGATCGCAGCAAGATCGCGAAAGGCTTGGAAAACCTGCAAAAAGCCTACGGTCAATTGGGATACATCAACTTCACGTCCATTCCGAATACCACCTTCGACGAGGAGAAAAAGCTCGTCTTCCTCGATATTGACGTAGACGAGGGCAAGCAGTTTAGCGTGCGACGCATCGAGTTCCAGGGCAACACCACGACCCGTGACAAGGTGATACGCCGTGAGATCGTTCTGGAAGAAGGCCAGGTTTACAACCAGCAACTATGGGAGCTCAGCATCCAGCGGCTGAACCAACTGGGATTCTTCGACAATTTGAAAGCTGATGATCCCAACGTCACCGAGCGTCACCTGAACGAAAAGGACGGGACGGTAGATCTCACCCTCAAGGTCAAGGAGAAAGGCAAGAACAGCATCGGGTTGAGCGGCGGCGTTAGTGGTCTGTCTGGCACATTCGTGGGCCTGAGCTACAGCACCAACAACTTCCTCGGGCTGGGCGAAACTCTCAGCGTGCAGGCAAACATCGGCAATCTTGAGCGCAACGTTTCGTTCAGCTTTACCCAGCCTTATTTATTCGATCGTCCCCTGCAACTCGGTTTCACTGTGTACTTCACCAAGTTCACCTACGATCAGGCGCGGCAGGCGGCAATTCTCAGCGGTCAGCAAATCAACCTGCCACAGGCTTTACAGGAGAATCTCCAGAACTACACCCAGTCCAGCAGGGGCTTTGCGGTGAACCTGTCTTATCCGCTGCACCGCTCGTTCAAGCGTGTGGGCATCAGTTACTCTTACGATGATTCTTCGATCGTAGCCCTGACCACGGCCTCGCAAACGCTGTTCGATTCCCTCGCATTCAGCGGCATCAGCGGTCCTAACGCGCTGAACGGAATCATCACCAGCAAGATTGCTCCCAGCTTCACGATCAACTCCTTGGACAGAGCGCTTTATCCTCACAAGGGCAACAGCTTCTACCTGGGAACTGAAATTGCTGGCTTAGGCGGAACCGTCAGGACGGTTCGCCCGATTGTGAAATTCACCCATTGGAAACCGATGAACAAAGGCCGCAATGCGCTTGGCTTCAACATTCAGGGATCCTTTCTCACGGGATACGGCGGCGTAGTGCCTCCCCCATTCCAGCGCTTTTACGACGGCGGCGAAAATGACTTGCGGGGCTTTGATATACGCTCCATCTCGCCCGTCTCGTTTCTGCCGAATACGACGTCGATCCAATTGCGCAACCCGGATGGCTCGATTGTGCCCAAGAATCCAGCCAACCCCCTGCAAGGGGCCTATACCATCCCGGTTCCGCTGGACCAGATTGTTTTCCCCGGCGGCGACCTCAGCGTGATCACCAACGTGGAATACCGGATCACCATCGCGGGGCCAGTGGCTATCGCACCGTTCATGGACTTCGGGGTTGAGCCGATCCTGAGAGATTCACAGCTGAAAATCAACGACGGACAGTTCGAGTTGATCAATAGCACGGTTTATGGCTGCCCCGCACTGGATGTTGGCTTAAACTGCGTGGGTGGAACGACCCAGAAATTCTCCCAGTATCTTAGTCCGGTGGCCGGCACGAACTGGACTCCCAGAATGTCCACGGGTCTCGAGTTGCAAGTGTTCTTGCCCGTGGTCAACGCGCCCTTCCGCATTTACTGGGCGTATAACCCTTTGCGCCTGGATACGACGGTAAACGCACCGGTTCCGATCACCCGCGCCATGTTCCCGCCCGGAGCCGCGGGAGATTATACGTATGTGCTGGCTCGGAATTCTTTTTCTCCTCCGTATCAATTGAGGGAGCCGCGCAAGACATTTCGCTTCACCGTAGCCACCACGTTTTAGGAAGGCCTTGGACGCCAGCCTTTCGGAGATGCAAAGGGCTCAGGCTGGCTCGACAGTTTGACGCTGAGGCGGCAGTGTTCCTATAATGAAAAGTACAGCACCCTGAAAATCGAATGGTACGGGGTGGTCGCACGCGGGCAGATTTGCGTGAGACGCTGAGTGCTAGAGTCTGCCTTCCCGTTTGAGCGCGAGGCCTGGTTGGCTTCGAGGCAAGACGCAGCACGATCCGTGACGAGGATCTGAAGCGAGATTCCCGTACAACTTCTAAGGAGTTCAAGCAATCCATGACAAGAAAGTTTCCGCGATTTCTTCTGGCCACCGTGTTTGTTGTTTCGGTTACCGCCCTGGCTCAAACTGCCAGCGCGGGCCCCGCGTTGCCCCCAGCTCCCAGTGCCGCAGGGACAACACCCGACCCCACTGTCGGTGGCACGGGAAGCAAGATAGGCACGATCAACATCGAACAGGCAATCTTTGCCAGCAATGAAGGCCAGCGCGACTTCGAGGCGCTCAGCAAGAAGCTTGAGCCGAAGCAGACTGAGCTGAAGAACATGAACGACGAAGTCGAGAGCCTGAAGAAGCAGCTGAACACTCAGAGCCCCACGCTCAACGACGATTCCCGCGGCGCCTTGGTCAAGCAGGTCGAGGATAAGCAGAAGAAGCTTGAGCGCTCGGTTCAGGATGCGAGGGACGATGCCCAGGCTCAACAAAACGAGATCGCGCAGCGCATCCTGCAGAAGATGGCTCCGATCATCGTGAAGTATGCGGGCGATAAGGGATTCGGCTTGATCATGGATACTTCGAATCCATGGCCGCAAGGGCCTGTGCTCTGGGCTGGACCTTCCGTCGACATCACCAAGGCGATCGTCGATGCCTACAACACACAATCGGGTGTTCCCGCTCCTACCAGACCCACGACGGCCAAGCCTGCGGCCACCGGCGCGACAAAACCTGCCGCACCAGCCGGCGGCACCAAACCGGCGACGACCACTCCACCTCCCAAGTAAACTCGAGAGACACCTTAGGCACAACGAAAGTTCCTGGAAGGCCGCACAAAAAGCGGCCTTTTATTTTTGCGGAAAGACGGTTGCTAGAGCGCTGCCGGTGTCCTTAGAGGAAGCACCAAACTCAGGAGGACAACCATGTTTGCCGATTCCCTACTTGATTCTCGTTGGGCTGACCGTTCTCGCCGCGGTTGGACCACTCTGGCTTCGTTTACGGCGCAGGCTGTCGCTGCAGGGGTTCTGTTCTTGCTGCCGCTGTTCTACACCCAGGTTCTGCCGCAATTCCAATTGGTATCCCGGCTCGTGGCGCCATCTCCGCCGCCTGCTCCTGAGGCTGCGCGAAATGCTCGCGCGAACAGAAGTAACTTGTCGCCAGACGGACGGATGATTGCGCCACGTTCTGTGCCGCCAGAAATAGCGCCGGTTGACGAATCGAACGCTCCGCCTCCAGTTGATGGCAGCGGACTTGGTGTGCTCGGAAGCACAGGGAATTCAACGGCTCGGAGTGGCATACTGGACTCAATTGGGAATGCCCTCAACTCGATCGCGCCACTGCCTCCACCCACTCCATCGGCGCATCCACCTCGCGTTTCCCGCGTGATGGAGGGAAATCTCATCTATCGCGTGCAACCGCAGTATCCACCCCTGGCGCGGCAGGCGCGGATTCAAGGAATCGTGGTGCTGCGAGCAATGATCTCGCGGGAGGGTAAGATTGAAAACCTGCAGGTTATCATCGGTCATCCGTTGCTGGTGAAGTCCGCGATGGATGCAGTTTTGCAATGGCGCTACCGTCCGTACTATTTGAACAACGAGCCGGTAGAAGTGGAGACCCAGGTAACAGTGAACTTCACGCTCTCGGGTGGATAGCGGAAACAACTTTGGAAATGTCGGGGCCTCCTGCACTCGGTCATCCAGCACAGGGAACAGGGAGTAGTACGGCAGTAACCTGAGGGCAACCGGGATGGCCGCTATAATCTAAAGCAAGTGGCTACCATCGAAATTGCCAAGCGAACTGCAACTCGACCGACTTGGGCCGAGGTCTCGCTGGGAACGTTGCGGCGGAACTTTCGCGCGGTGCAGCAGCACATAAGCGCTGGGGTGACAGTTTGCGCAATCGTAAAAGCCGATGCCTACGGGCACGGCGCGGTCGAGTGCGCGCAAGCACTGGAGCAGGAGGGCGCTCGATGGTTCGGCGTGACCTCATTAGACGAAGCAATTCCGCTTCGCGAAGCTGGTATTCGCGGGCGCATCCTGCTGATGACCGGCTTCTGGCGCGGTGAAGAAGAGGAAATCGTACGTTTGGGATTGACCCCAACGGTCTGGGAGACCGGGCAAATAGAATTGTTCGAGAAGGCCGCGGCCGCGCTCGGCGTTGCGAAGCATCCCATCCATTTGAAAGTGGATACCGGCATGGGACGGCTGGGAGCCGCGCCGGAGGATTTGCCACGGATTTGCGCGGTGTTGGAGTCGTCGCCACACTTACTGCTCGAGGGGTTGTCGACTCATCTTGCGTCGTCTGAAGTGCTGGACGAGCCGTCGGTTGCGGCCCAATTGAAGTCGTTCGATGAAGTGCGCGATTTTCTTCGCAACGAAGGATTCAATCCGCCGCTGATTCATGCGGCCAATACCGGGGCCGTGATATCGCGTCCGGAATCCTGGAACACGATGGTGCGTCCGGGGATTGCGCTGTACGGTTATTATTTGCCTTTTGAGCGTGCCGGTCGAGAAGTCAGTGGCAGCGGCTTGCGCCTCGCGGTGAAACCCGCTTTGACCTGGAAAACCCGCATTCTTTCTCTTCGCGATATGCGTGCCAATCAGGCCCTCGGTTACGGCGGAATCTACGTAACGAAAGCTCCCGCGCGCATTGCCGTGCTTCCGGTGGGATACGCAGATGGCTTAAACCGCAAAATCTCGTCTCAGGGCCGAGTGATTGTGGGCGAGAACTACGCCCCGATCGTGGGACGGATTTCCATGGATCTGACACTGGCCGATGTCACCGGGCTGCCCGGAGTTTCTGTTGGCGACGAGGTCATTCTGCTCGGCGCCGTGGACGGCTTAAGTGTTGACGCCCGGGAGCACGCTGCGCTTTCGGAGACAGTACCTTACGAGATTCTCTGCGGAATTTCCAAGCGGGTACCCCGAAGACACATCGACTGAGACTTTACAAGACTACGTTCCCGATCGAAGCTTCGCCAGTTCACTGTACGAGACGCGAATTCCGTCCGCGACTCTGTCGTACTCTTCGTACTCTGCCGGCGTCAGTCCCACCAATGCTTCGCGCCTAGTCAATTTGATCTGCTGTTGAAACAGGCTCGCCAACTCGGCACTGATTTGCCGAGCCCTCTCACAGCACGAAGAAACTGAACCTTGGCGTGTCATTTGCAAAATCGCGGGTGCATCCTGGCCAGCGATCTTCCGCGATAGAGACGTCGCGTGCTACTTCTCAGCCGGTCAGATTAATGCTCACCTTTCTGGAAGGAGTAGTTGTCAGGAAACTGTCAAGAGATTGCTACTTCTCTCGGGCTTTCCGCAATTAGGACATTTCAAATCACCCGATCGCGACCCAGAGTGTCTACCCGCTGAAGACTCAATACTCCACTCCGAATGCGCATTGCTGCAGTTCGCTGCCGTGGTCCTGACCAGCCCTTCCCCATTTGCTATGCTGGAGTATCCATGCCCTCACGCTACGCACAGTGGATGTACGACTGGGAGACCCGGCTTACGTCTGTCGACAACAATCGGGTCGTGCGTCCATTGGAATGGGGCGTGGAGTGGGCACGGGATTGGCCTTGTCGCAATGGCTATGCTCCGGGACATGTTCCGCAAGACGGCGAAAGCTATCTGCGCGAATACAACCGGCGGATCATCGGGTCAAGCGATGAATTCTTTTCCTACATCAAACCGGCGGACTTCCGCCTGGAGCGGCGAGCAGTCCAAGTTTTCAGCACACGCGCAGTGCCAGATTTGGCGCTCGAAGAAAGAGTCCGTGGCACCTACGCTGATTTCCTGCGCTTCACCTCGCCTGTGCGCACGCCGTTTCCAGAAAACAACCTGGTCAACGCTCGCTGGTTTCCAGCCCGAGGAAAGCGAGCGATTGTGCTCTTGCCACATTGGAATTCTGATGCACTCGCTTATAACAGCTTGTGCCGTGTGCTGAATCTTCTCGGGATTTCAGTTTTGCGCTTGACCATGCCGTACCATGACATCCGAACCCCTCGCGAGATCCTGCGCGCCGATTATGCTGTTTCTGCCAACATCGGACGCACGCTCGACGCCTGTCGCCAGGCCGTTATCGATGTTCGATGCTGCTTTGATTGGCTGGAATCCCAAGGCTATCGCCGGATGGGCATCCTGGGTACCAGCCTCGGTTCCTGTTACGCGTTTCTCGCCGCCGCCCACGACCCGCGCATTCAAGTGGCAGCTTTCAATCACGCTGCGACCTACGTTGCCGATGTCGTCTGGCACGGACAATCCACCCGTCATATCCGGGAGGGGTTGGAATCACAGATCGATCTGGAACGTCTGCGGGTTCTATGGAGCGCTGTGAGCCCGATGTCCTACTTCAAGCAATTCGCGCGCTGGCGCAAGAAGTCGCTCATTATTTACGCTAAGTACGATCTGACATTCCTGCCGGAGTTCTCCCGCAGCGCCGTGCATGAGTTTGAGCGACATAATCTGGATCACAAGGTAGTGGTGCTGCCGTGCGGACACTACACAACCGGAGAGACGCCCTACAAATACATCGATGGCTGGAATTTGGCGTCGTTCATGCGAACTGCGTTTGAAAGCTAGCACTTGGCAATCAGCATTTAGCCCATGAGGTTCGGAGCAATGCCGACGAATCGAGAAAATGGGAAGGGCTAGACTTCGGAGGTTAACCGCCAAATGCCATATGCTTGTCTGGAATATCGCAAAGGCGAGTTCACCGTCAGTACCGATCGTGACCTGATTGACCTGGATATCGTTCATGGTTACTTGACTGAGTGCTACTGGGCCAAGGGCATCCCGCGCGACGTTGTCGCCCGTTCGATTGAGAACTCGTTGTGCTTCGGTGTCTATGCAGAGCGCAAGCAAGTAGGATTTGCGCGCGTCATCTCCGACTACGCGACCTACGCTTACATCGGAGACGTGTTTGTGCTTGAATCATTCCGCGGTCGCGGCCTGGGCAAATGGCTTATGGAATGTGTCCTGCAACACCCCCGTCTGCAGGGATTGCGCCGCTGGAGCTTGGTCACCCGGGACGCTCACGGGCTATACTCAAAGCTTGGGTTCGAGCCTCTGAAGAAGCCTCAGAACTACATGGAGCTTCATCGGCCGGACGTTTATGAGCACAGCGCCGATGGAAGGCTAGATTTTCCCGGAGATTGAGATGAGAGACAACAACATGTCGCGCCCGTTGTACGAAGCCGATCCCGAAGTGGCCGCTGCCATTGATAATGAGGTCCGCCGCCAACATGAGGGACTGGAACTCATCGCCTCAGAAAACTTTGTCAGCGAGGCCGTGCTTGAAGCAATGGGTTCGGTGTTTACGAATAAGTACGCCGAGGGCTATCCGGGGAAACGCTATTACGGCGGCTGCGAGTTCGCAGACATCGTCGAGAACCTGGCCCGAGAGCGCGCGAAACAACTTTTCGGAGCAGACCACGCCAACGTCCAGCCTCACGCCGGATCGCAAGCCAATATGGAGGCGTACTCCGCCGTCCTGCAACCTGGCGATACCATTCTCGGCCTGAACCTGGCGCACGGAGGCCACCTTACACACGGTCACCATCTCAACTTTTCCGGAAAGACTTATCGCATTGTGCCCTACGGCGTAACCAAGGAAACCGAGACCATCGATTACGACGACTTGGAAAAGCTTGCCGAGAAAGAGCATCCCAAGATGATCATCGGCGGCGGCAGCGCTTATCCGCGCATCATTGATTTCGCGCGGATGCGGCAAATCGCCGACAAAATTGGCGCGCTCTATCTGGTGGACATGGCGCACTTTGCTGGCCTGGTCGCAGGCGGCGTGCATCCCTCACCAGTTCCGCATGCGCACATTGTGACTTCAACCACACACAAAACGCTAAGGGGACCGCGCGCGGGAATGATCCTGTGCAAGCAGGACTTCGCCGCCGCGATTGATAAAGTTGTCTTCCCGGGCATGCAGGGTGGCCCACTCGTACAAATAATTGCCGCCAAGGCGGTGTGCTTCCGCGAAGCCATGCAGCCAGACTTCCGCGATTACGCCCGGCAGGTTGTGGCCAACGCGAAGGTATTAGCGGACACGCTGGCGGCGGAAGGCTTCCGCATTATTTCTGGCGGTACCGACACACATCTCATGCTGGTGGATGTGTTTTCGAAAGGCATGCTCGGCAGCGAGGCCGAGAAAGCGCTCGATCAGGCTGGCATTACTGTGAACAAGAACGCTATTCCTTTCGACGTGAATCCGCCGATGAAGCCAAGCGGCATCCGCATTGGCACGCCCGCCTTGACGACGCGCGGCATGAAGGAAGCCGAAATGCGGCAGGTTGGCCGGTGGATTTCCGAGGCTCTGCATCAGCGAGCAGATGCGGCTACGCTAGGGAAAATCCGCAAGCAGGTGCTGGAACTGGCCGACACCTTCCCGCTATATCCGGAGCGTAGAGCCAGGGCGCAGGCAGAAGCCAGAGCTTGAGCCCTCCCGCCAAGAAGCGGAATTCCTTCGTGTGCCTGCGCGCCCTTTGTGGTTAAATCTGTTCCGTGAGAGTTGCCATTGATATTCGGCGCATGACCGAGTTCGGCGTTGGCACTTACACGCGGAATGTCGTGCGGGCGCTGGGCCGACTGGATCACTCCAACGAATATTTTCTTATCGGTTCACCGCAGAAGGTATCGGAAATCGGTCCGCTCCCTCCAACCTTTCAGACGGTCCCTTTGCTGGATGATGGGACTACAGCCAAAGGCTATCTCGAATGTCGCGCCATTCTCAAGCGCTTGAATTGTGACCTGGTGCACATTCCGCATCTGTTCTGGATGCCGCGCACTTTGCCTTGTCCATATGTAATGACCGTCCACGATGTTCTTGAGCACATGTATCGTGCGCATGGCCGCTCCAGCCTGAGACGCTCGCTGCATTTTCACCTTACTCGACGAGTGCTCAAAGGAGCGGCAAGAATCTTGGCGGTCTCCAGGTACACCAAGAGCGACATCGAGAAATTATTTGGCATCGCTGGGTCTCGCATTGAAGTTGTGTACAACGCCATTGACGAGCGCTTCCTTCGCGGTCACGCCTCGGACACGGAACAGCAAGTCCTCGCCGAACGCTACCTTGTGACTTATCCATTCCTCCTTTATGCGGGCCGCATCAGTCCGCACAAAAATCTGGTGCGGATTATCGAAGCCTTTTCTGCTCTGAAGGCTGAACTGGAGAAGGAGGGAAAGTTCCCGGACCTGAAGCTGATCATCATCGGTGACGAACTTTCGAAGCATCCTGACTTGCGTCGCACCGTCATTCGCGGCGGCGTGCAGAACGACGTGCGGTTCATGGGATTCGTTCCCATCGAAATGTTGCGGGTTTTCTACGATGCGGCAAAGATCTTCGTCTTCCCCTCTCTCTACGAAGGTTTCGGACTGCCGCCGCTGGAAGCCATGGCGCACGGAACGCCGGTCGTTACCTCCAACACTTCGTCCCTGCCAGAGGTGGTGGGCAATGCAGCGGTGCTGGTGAATCCAGAGAATGTCTTCGAGATCATGCGTGCACTGCACCGAGTACTGCTGGACCAAGCGGTTCGCGAAAAGTTTAAGCAGCGCGGGTACGAGCAGGTCAAGAGATTCTCCTGGGAAACGTCCGCCCGGCAAATTATCGCGGTTTACGAAGCAGTGGCGGGAAAACAGAAGAAAGACCGTCACTATGCAAAAGCGATGTGAAACGCGGCGTCCACGCCTGTGGCGAGCAACCGTGCACCAAGCGGCTCTGAATAAGAGCAAGCAAACCGACGACCGTAGGCAGCCTTACTCGCTCTTGAGCAATGGCGTTCCGGGCGAGACCAGCCCCTGACGGTGCAATTTCGCGCGGAAGCGGGCACGATCGGTTTCTGATGAAGCTGCGGCGAGACTCTTGCGCAGCTTGAGGATTTTCTCTTTGCGCGTGCGGCGACGGCGGATTTCGGGACGACGGCTGGGTGCGGACATTCGTTGCGCTCCTGATCTGTTGATTTAAGAATTGTAGCAGGCGGGTATGTAACCTGCACTCGGATTGGCATGCTCACAGATCAATTCTGTTTCCGGATGGGAGTGATCTTTGCATTCCCATCTGCATCCCCCTGCAGCGTTGCCGTGCCTATCCGACGATAGGATGTACCGTTGAACCGGAAATAGCTCAGACCCGTTTCTCTTGAGCTCACATGCCAGCCAAGAACCAGATCCCGAAGTCCGTGACTGGTTGTAGGCTGAATTGAGTAGAGCCATCCGTTGAAGCTCTGCCGTGGAGTAGCGAGCAGGACTGGCTTGGCACCTTCGAGACGAACAACCCACATCGCCCCGTTTGCACCTTGACCACCACGGGCGCAGCCCGGCCCCGCTTCGACAAGCATGACGTTCTCTGTTGTGGAGACTGGCAGTTCTTCAAAAATCAGTGGTTGAGTCCAGTCGGCTTCGGCTCCATCCGCAACATCGCACGACTGCCAGCCCGAACCGCCACCGGCTGTAAGAGCGTTTCTAATCGCGTCGAACTGTGCCTTAGACACGGTAACGCGCTGCAGCTGTGTTGCACTGGGGGACGTGCTTACATGCTGCCAGACATCGGCCTGCGCAGGGATGATTGCAAGCAGGAAAGAGAAAACAAGAAGCAAGGTTGAGCGCATCCTAAGCCTGACTTTCCCTTTCAGAAATTCAACGAACTCCCCGAAGAAACTCTTTTCGCCTCGTTCAAAAGCAAGGTGGTAAAGTTTGGTAACGGGACCTGCAGGGAATTAGTTTGGTCCAGTTTTGCAGCCACTGATCATTGAACCGGAGACGGCGCGACCTGTCAATGCGGACTACCGCAAGTCAACCTGTCACGTACTGTGGCTCATATCATCGACTATAGATTAAGTGCGATTTATACGAGTCTTGCGCATCCAATTCGTGGAGGGACAAAGCTCACTATGAAAATTGCACATGACGTCACAGAGCTCATTGGGAACACACCGCTGGTCCGCCTTAACAAAGTGACGGAAGGTTGCGCAGCCGAGGTGGTGGCGAAACTGGAAAGCTCGAATCCCTGTGCCAGCGTAAAGGATCGCATTGGCGTCAGCATGATTACCGAGGCCGAACGCGCGGGGAAAATTCAGCCCGGTAAAACGGTGCTGATCGAGCCTACCAGTGGGAATACGGGTATCGGCCTGGCATTCGTGGCGGCTGTGCGAGGGTACAAACTGATCCTGACCATGCCGGACACTATGAGCCTGGAGCGGCGCGTTCTACTGCTCGCCTTTGGCGCCGAAATCGTTCTCACGCCGGGCCCAAACGGGATGAAGGGCGCAATCGCCAAAGCGCTGGAGATTCTCGCCAAAACTCCAAACGGTTTCATGCCGCAGCAGTTCGACAACCCCGCAAATCCCAAGATTCACCTGGAGACCACTGGGCCTGAGATTTGGAACGACACGGATGGGCGCGTGGATATCCTGATTTCCGGCGTTGGCACCGGCGGAACCATTACTGGAGTTTGCGAATATATCAAGCCGAAGAAGCCTTCTTTCAAAGCCGTCGTTGTTGAACCGGCCGACAGCCCGGTACTTTCGGGAGGTAAGCCCTCGCCCCACAAGATACAGGGCATCGGCGCCGGATTCGTGCCCAGTATTTTGCGGCGGGACTACATTGATGAAGTGGTGACCGTGACCAATGACGACGCGATCAACATGGCGCGCCGCCTCGCCAAAGAAGAAGGCCTGCTAGTGGGCATTTCGTCCGGGGCAGCCGTGGTCGCCGCTCTCAAAGTCGCAAGGCGGAAAGAAAACGCCGGCAAGCTGGTCGTGGTCGTGCTGCCGGATTTCGGCGAACGCTACCTGACGAGTATTCTGTTTGACGCGCTCCGGAACCAGGCGCTGCAGATTCCCACATCACCGCTTGCGGCTTGATGCATGTCCCATATCGTCGCCTCAATTCGTGAGGACGTCGCCACGGTGCGAGAGCGCGACCCTGCAGCCAAGTCACGCCTGGAAGTTTTCTTGTGCTACTCAGGGTTGCATGCGGTGTGGTTCTACCGCATCAATCACTGGCTGTGGAACCATGGCTTCTGGCTGCTTGCGCGATGGCTCTCGCAAGTGGCGCGCTTTCTCACTGGAATCGAAATTCATCCCGGTGCGAAGATCGGACGCCGGCTGTTCATCGATCATGGGCTTGGGGTGGTCATCGGCGAAACCGCGATCATCGGTGACGACGTGACCTTGTATCAGGGCGTAACTCTGGGCGGCACGGGCAAAGAGCACGGCAAGCGGCACCCCACCATCGAAGACGCAGTGGTGATCGGCGGCGGAGCGAAGGTTCTCGGCAATATCACTGTGGGAAAGAACTGCCGCATCGGCGCCGGATCGGTGGTCCTGCGAAATGTTCCGGAGAACTCCACCGTGGTCGGCGTGCCGGGCCATATCATCTTTCGCAACGGCGAACGAGTCGTGATTACCGATCCCAAACAAATCAACGACCCGCTCTCGGAGGCGCTGGCAGCAGTGGCGACCGAAGTCAACAAGTTGCGCGAGCGAGTGCAAAAACTCGAAGGCTCGGAGGCTGCGAGTGAACCGCTCTCCGTGTCTATCCAGAGGATTATGGAGGACATCGATTACCAGATTTAGTTGCCGACGCCAGCACTTGGCCACAGTCCACCCCTGTGGGGTGAATTGAATTCCGGATGGGCGTTGTGGAATTTTCCGCGGACCCTTTGGCGCACTCGACACGGATCGTCCGGGGACTAAGTTCGAGAACTGGCAGGGGCACCAACTCGATCGATCGCTACTCACACTTTTGCAGAAGAAGATGAACGCATAAATCAATTTCCCGAGACCGCGCACGGTCAAGCGCATGCATCGCGGAGGAGTTTACCTGATGAAGACATTCGGCAGTTATTTTCTCCCATTGCTGCTCTCCGCCGCTGCTGCCTTTGCACAGGACGTGACCCATGCCGGCTTCCGCACCTTACATGTTGATGCCAGCAGGGTAACTGGCGAGATCCGCTCTTTTCAGGGAGTGAACGGTCCACCCAGTCCGCTCATGGCCGGGCTTCCAAACCTCATCCAGCAATATAAAGAACTACGCATCAACCAGGTTCGCACCCACGATTTTATGGGACCTACCGAGATAGACTCAAAATTCGACCTGGCTAACGGACTCTTGACCTGGCTTATTCCTGATTCTGCCCAACGTGCCGGCGTGGTGAAAGCAGGCAACGCGAGCATCATTTTTCCTGACTGGAGTGCCGATCCAGAAAAACCCGAAAGCTACAATTTTGTGCCGACTGACGGCGTGCTTGCCGCCATTCACGCCAGCGGAGCGGAAGTCTACTATCGCATCGGTCGCAGCTGGGGCGCCAATATCGAACCGCCGCCGGATTTCGACAAGTATGCTGCCGTGGTGAAGCACATCGCCATGCACTACAACCAGGGATGGGCGAACGGCTTCCACTATGGCATTCGCTATTGGGAATTCTGGAACGAGCCCGAGGCTCTCTTCTGGTCCGGTACGCCTGAGCAGTTTTACTCCCTGTACGAGAAAACGGTTCGTGCCTTGAAGTCAGTTGATCCCACACTCAAGGTGGGAGGAGATGCAAAGGCTTTCTCGTCCGATGACGGACCGTACCGCGAAGGATTTATCGACTATTGTGCCGTTCATCACCTGCCGCTCGATTTTTACTCCTGGCACACCTATGCCGATCGCTCCGCCGATCCTTACGATGCCGTTCGTCTCGGTAAGCAAATTCGTGAACTCCTCAATACTCACGGCTTCCCCAACACCGAGAGCATTCTCTCCGAGTGGAATCTCACTCCGGACTTTACCGACCGCGAGAAGGCCAGGCTGCAGGGCGTGGACAATGCTGCTTACATCGGCGCGGTGCTTAGCTATTTTCAGGACGCCCCTATTGATCACGCGCACTTCTATCGCGGCGACGCTGCATGGATGGGACTCTTCGATCTGCAAGGCAAGTATTTCAAGACCGCATACGCGTTCCAAGCCATGGGGAAAATGCTGGACACGCCGCAGCGCTTTGCAGTTGAGGGCACGGACAGCTTCGGTTTCGCGGCACTGGCAGGGCGTTCGGCAGATGGCAAAACCGTTCAGATACTGATCAGCAACTATGCGATTCCGGCGGGCTTCAAGCCAAACATCATGCAAATACCGCCGGAAGCGCTGAAAGCATTGCCCCCTTTGCCGGACTCTTCCAAACTCAAGTTTCTGCCGCCTCGTACGGACATTGTTTACCGTGACAATGCTGGCTACAATCTCACGATCACGAATTTGCCGTGGGATGAAAAACCATTCAGCATAAAGCGTTACCGAATTAGCGAGACGCAGAATCTCGACTTGGTCGAAGAAAAGCGCGGCGCGGGAGGCACACTGAATTTGTCCAGTCCTCTCGCCCCGGATGCCGTAGAACTCATCGTGCTTCAGCGGCAGTGATGGGACGACACTGACGATACGAGGAAGTTTGTGGCAGCCGGACCTGTAAGCCGAATTCTGTCTGCGGGATTGCTCCCGCAGGACGGTCATTCCTCTGGGCCGCGCATTACTGCGGGGCTCAAGCGACCTACCCGGAGGTTGTTACGCGCCGAGCCGGCACGTTCTCTCTGGCGAGGTTTTCACCTCGCCCGAGTCCCTCCCTATTTGGTCTTGCTCCGTGTGGGGTTTGCCCTGCCCGCTGCATTACTGCGGCGGCGGTGCGCTCTTACCGCACCTTTTCACCCTTACCCCGGCGTTGCCGCTGAGGCGGTATGTTCTCTGTGGCACTAGCCGTCAGCCGGGCTTGAACCCGGCTTCCCGGACGTTATCCGGCACACTGCTCTGCGGAGTTCGGACTTTCCTCCCCCGCCGCCGAAGCGCCGAGAGCGACCGTCCGGTCCAGCTGCCTACAGAGTCATTATATGCGATAGCACCAAAAGCGCCCTTGGTCGTTGGTCGTCGGCCCAAGCGCGAAGAGTACATTTTCCTAGACTTGGATGCGAGGCGCTTTGACCAAGCCTTTTACTAGCGACCAACAACTAACGACCAATGACTGAGTGCTGACCATCCCCGAAGCCATTCGCCTTGCGTTGCAATTGCAAAAGATCCCGCAAATTCTTTCATCTTGACAAATGTTTCGCAGGGACGAGAATTGCAAACACACGTCCAGCGGCGGGGAAAACGGAGAAGAATATGATTTCTAAGTTAGTCCGCATAGCTGCTTTAAACCTGTTCCCGATCGTTTTGCTGGGCACAATTCTCTGGGCGCAGCCCGTGCGTCCCGTTGCTTGCTCGAATGGCAGCTTGACTGGGAGGTACGGATTCGCAATCAATGGCACGGCCAACGGCAATCCAATCACCGCTGTGGGTCAGATCGCGACCAACGGGAACGGAGGCCTCGCCGGAAACGAGACCATCAGCGAGAACGGCACGGTAGGCAATCTTCTCGGGGTGTTGGGCACATACGCCATAAAGTCCGATTGCACGGGCACCATGACTATTCAGGCAGCGGGCCACTCGAAACAAAATTTCAGCGTGACCGTCATCTCTGGTGGCCAGCAGATCGACATGGTTCAGACGGACAGCGGCACCACCGAGTTGGGAACCGCCCAGGCACAAGGTTCGGCGTCCTGCTCTTCCGCCGGTGCCAAGGGTATTTACGGTTTGCAGGGCGCAGGTACGGAAATTGGCGTCGGGCCTCTGGTTCTTGGCGGGCAGGTTACGTTGCGCGGAGATGGAACCCTGAGCGGAACTGAGACCGTGAGCATTAACGGTACCGTCGCCTCGAAACAAAAAATCTCGGGCGCCTTCAAGGTGATCCGCATATGCCAGGGCGGCGCGGTGATTCAGGTCGGCAACCAGGGACTAATCCATCTGAACCTGGTGGTGGTGAACGGGGGGCACGGAATCCTTTTTATTCAGGCAGACTCGAACACCCTGGTATCAGGCTCCTTGCAGAAGTAACTTGGCCGGTCCCGCCCTTTGATAAACTGAGATTCGACACGGCCGGTGCAGCTATCCGAAGGTGGCAGCCCGAAGCCCGATCCCTGACGATTTTCGAGGCACGTGGCTTCAAGCCATTCATGGTTCACCAGGTCTTCAAGATCATTGAAACTTTGGCTGTGGCTGGCGCCGTCTCCGGCATCGTTTATTACGCTCTGTGCTTGTGGAGTGCGGCGCGGTTCCTGCAAGCGCGAAAGGCGGCGGACAACAGTGTCCGCCCGACACAAGCTGTCTCTATTCTCAAGCCGCTGCGTGGCACCGATCCCGAGATGTACGAAAGCTTCCGCAGCCACTGCCTGCAGGACTATCCGGAATACGAGATCATCTTCGGGGTCAGCGATGCGAACGATCCGGCGATTCAACTAGTCGAACAATTGAAAGTGGAGTTTCCGCAACACCCGATCCGCTTAATGGTTTGCCCAGAGAGGCTGGGCAGCAATACCAAGGTGAGCAATCTCGCCCAAATGGCGCGCCAGGCGCGTCACGAATACATCATCGTCAACGACAGCGACATTCGGGTCGAGCCTGATTATCTCCGCCGAGTGCTGGCGCCGTTAAGCGATCCCGCGATCGGCTTAGTCACTTGCCTTTACCGCGGCATTGCCAATTCGACTCTGGGCTCGCGCCTGGAATCACTCGGCATCAGCACCGACTTCTGTGCCGGCGTTTTGGTCGCGCAAACCGTCGAGAACGGAATCCGCTTTGGATTGGGCTCCACGCTCGCTTTCCGCTGCCGCGATCTTGAGGCCATCGGCGGATTTGAAGCTCTCGTTGACTATCTGGCCGACGACTATCAGATTGGCGGCCGGATCGCGGCGCTGGGGCTGGAGGTAAAGTTATCCGACGTCGTGGTCGACACATTTCTGCCTCGCTATACGCTTCGCGGCTTCTTCGATCACCAATTGCGCTGGGCGCGCACCGTCCGCGATTCCCGCTTCTGGGGATACGTTGGACTGGGGTTGACGTTCGGTTTGCCCTGGGCGTTGCTGGCCTTGATTTTCAGCGGTGGCGCAGCCTGGGCGTGGGCGTTGCTGGCCTGTACTACGCTAATGCGTTTCGCCGTAGCCATCGTGTTTGGCAACTACGTGCTCAAGGATCGTCAGGCCATGCGCGCGCTCGCATTGATTCCCGTCCGCGACTTGGTTGCGATGTTGGTCTGGATCATGAGCTTTGCCGGACACGGAATCGTGTGGCGCGGAGATCGCTTTAATTTGGAAAATGGCAAGCTGAAAAGGATCTCCAGTCCGCCAACGTAGGCGCGGGCGTCCTCGCTCGTACGGCACAACTTGAATCCCTCAACCAGACCCTCTCGAACCGCGAGAGGATGTTGCCAAGGCGGATGCCTCACTCGCTTCCAGAACCTCGCGGACTTTTCTTGCCAACGTCTTTAGCGAAAAAGGCTTCTGCAGAAACCGTGTGCGGACGTCGATTTTTCCGTGTTGCAGAATAGTGTTTTCCGCATAGCCGGAGACGAACAAAACCTTCATGTCCGGCCGCTCATCTGCCAATCGCTCTGCCAACTGGGGTCCGCCCAGTCTGGGCATCACCACATCCGTGATGATAAGCTGAATCGGCCCACCATACTCCCGCGATGCGCGCAACGCGTCTTCTCCATCGATCGCTTCGAGCACATTGTAACCGCTGCGAGTAAGAAACTGCCGGGCAGCTTGACGTACGGATGCTTCGTCTTCGACCAGTAGCAGAGTTTCGCAGCCGCGAGGAGAGCTTTCGACCGGCTTGGTGATCGAGACCTCACTACTCTGTGACTGCACTTGGGGCAAGTAAACTTTGAAGGTAGTTCCAAGTCCAGGCTCGCTGTACACCCAAACAAAGCCGCCATTCTGCTTCACAATGCCATACACGGTCGCCAGCCCGAGCCCGGTCCCTTTGCCTGCCTCTTTCGTCGTATAGAAGGGCTCGAAGATGTGGGCCAGGTCTTCCGCCGCGATGCCCTGGCCCGAGTCGGTAACCGTGAGCAAGACATAGTCGCCCACAGGGACGATCGAATGCCGCTGCACGTAGGATTCATCCACTCGGACCGTCGCGGTTTCAATGGTGAGCGCGCCTCCTCCGGGCATGGCGTCGCGCGCGTTCGCTGCCAGGTTCATGACCACTTGTTCGATTTGTATGGGGTCCGCTTTGACTTTGCCCAAATCGTGCCCGGGAGCGAACACCAACTCAATATCCTCGCCAATCAGGCGCGGCAGCATGGTGGTGATCTCCCCAATGACCTTATTCAGATCGAGCACCTGCAACAATTGCATCTGTTTGCGGCCAAACGCCAGCAACTGCCGAGTCAGATCGGCCGCCCGGCGGGACGCAGTCATAATTTCGGCGACGTTTCGCCGCAGCGGGTCCTCGGCGGCCAGGGAGTCAAGCATGAGCTCGGCGTAAGCACTGATCACCAAAAGCAAGTTGTTGAAATCGTGGGCCACCCCGCCGGCCAGCCTTCCGATGGCATCCATTTTCTGGGATTGCTGCAGTTCCGATTCCAGCCGACGGCGCTCGGTGATGTCGCGAAACGTGGAGATAAAATGCGTCATTTCCCCACTGCCGTCTCGTAGCGGGGTGAGGACCTTCTCAATAATTAAGGTTTCCCCATTCTTCTTCCGGTTCATGATGATTCCCCGGAACACGTTTCCGGAGCGAACTGTGTTCCACATCTCCTCGTAAAGGTCGCCTGCCTGCTCGTCAGATTTCAGGATTCCCAGTGTTTGGCCGATCGCGTCCTGCCGCGAATATCCGGTCAGAGCCTCAAATGCTGGATTCACGTATTCCATCACGCCGGATCCATCCATAATGGCTAACGCCTCCGCCATTTGTTCGACCGAACGCCAAAGTTTCCGCAGGATTTCATCGGACTCCAGATGCTGGCGTTCTGCGGAGCGCCCGTCAAAGGCGCTGGCATGGGTTGCGTATGTGTCCCGAAATTGGCTCGGGGCTGCGTGTTGACCAGCGATGGTCTGAATGGCAACCTCGATCACGTCCGTGTTGACGGGATCACTTAGAAAAATGAGCGGAACGCCAGAAACATGTTGGCGCACCTGGCGTAACACCTGAAATGCAACGTTATCAGTCGATTGGTAACTGCAGAGTAGAAGGTCATAGCTTCCTTTCCCAAACTGATTGAGCACTTCCTCAAGCGACGCAGCGTATTCGAGGCATAGCGCGCCATTGCCCGTCCCTGCAAGCAACTCGCCCAGGCTGACGAAGTCTTCCTCGCTTCCTCCCACCACTAGCAATCGGAGTTGCCGTTTGCCAGCTTCGGAAGTTCTCGGCCGCCTCATTCTCTGGTACGCCCCCATAGTTGCTTCATCGGAGGTTGAGCCGTGGAACATCTCTGCCAGAGGGCGGGTTCGGAAAAGATTAAGTGACTAAAGTTCCAATTCAGGAAGAACATCATGGAGACGCAGGCATCCCTCCCTCCGCGGCCTGACTGATAGTTGCGGCCTCGCGAGCACTTTCCATAACCGCCCAAGTTGGAGGACAATAGAAGGAATCGTTTCGGGTGAGGTGACGTATGCGGAACTTCTTTGGATTTCTTTGCGTTGTACTCCTGCTTCTCTCCACGGCCCTCGGGCAGCAGATTCGCGGCGATTACATCGAGACCCGCAGCGCAGACGTATACACCGGACAGTGTTTCGCTAACGGCGAAGTCAACCTCGTGGGCGACGAGGCTATCCTGGCGTGGCACGTGCAAAGCGGAAGCTGGGACGGGATTTCGCTGGACGGTTTGACGGTCGCCGCTGCGGTGCACGCTCACGCCACTCTGGGTGACCCATACGCGAATCCCTATCCGGCGCAGGCCGTTCTTTTCGTGGACGACCAGGCAACTCCGCAGCAGAGTTCCGCGTTGGTCGCTTTCGCGCACCAAATGGGAGGTGAACTTCTGCGTCACGCACAGCGAGTAATTCCCGCGCCCATGGAACTCGTGGTCAATCCTGAGCATCACGGAGTGGCACTGCTGCGCGCCGGGCAGTTCGCAACCGTGCAAACCCGCCCCGTCAATGAGAAAGACCATCTCTGCGGGAACGAAAAAACCTTTTATCCGCCGCTGACCCAACTGACACACTCAATGCCGGCCGTAGCGCTGACCGATTCCTATCGCGGTCCGGGACTGGACGTAGATTGGGAGTCGCACGGAAGGCGCAGCGCGTTCGTAGGCACTTTCGTGCGCTAGTCTGATCGGGTTTGCGAGACACATATCGGTTTCTGCCCGCAGATGTGGGTCATCCCGTCCGCAATTCACGCTGTCGAACTCTCTTCATACCAAAGTAATAGCTCGAATTACGAAAGCGCATGCACGTGGGACATCTGTTAGTCCGTGGTCGTGGGGTGAGATGTTGAGGTTGTATTTTCTCGATCGAGGAAGCCGGCGACCCATGGAAAAAGGTGATTTTCTGGACGAAGTTCATGTTCGAATTCTGCGGGTGACCGAAGACCTGCGGGCAATTCAGCAAACGTTGAACTGTGCAGCCATGCAAGCGCCCGGCGACCCCGAGCTGATGGAAGCTCTCTGTCAATTGCCGGAGATTGAATCCCTTCACGTGTTGAAATCCGCGCTCGACCAGATGCGCCACTTCCTCTGGTTTTACATGCAGGTGATGACGAACGAATCCGAGGACGGCGAGCGGCTACGGCAGAGCTTTGGCCCCAAGCCAGCGCAAGAGGGCATTGTTAGCCCCAGGGTAGCGGCCGCAGAGAAGTTCAAGCGCGCGGCCGATACCGCGCTGCTTCAGTACCTCTCCGACGGCAAAGTTCGCAAACCGAACTAGTCCGCGTTCTACAGGCCCTCCCGAGATGCTTCAAGGAGGGGTGCGGCAGTCCGGAGTCATTTCCCTTTAGATATGTCCCGCACGCGATACAAATCTTTACAATCTGAAAACTCTGCATCTCCCGGCAAAGAAACTAAATCCAATAGAATATTAATGATCCGGCGCCGGATGCGCTGGGAACGATCATAGAACGTCCGCGAGGACCACCGCTTCGCACCACTTAAATGCTTATATCTGACTGTTAGCGTTTTCGTTGTTGAATTCGAAGGCAAGAATCAGAGTGTGGCGGATTGACGACGATTGCTAGGTTGCTCGTGGGGCAATAGCTTCTGTAAAAGCCTGAGGAAATTATGTGGATTGTCCGACTTGCACTGCGGCGGCCTTACACGTTTGTAGTCGTCGCTTTGTTGTTGTTAATTCTGGGTCCGATCGTCATTCTACGCACGCCTACAGATATTTTCCCGAATATCAATATTCCCGTGGTCAGCATCCTCTGGAACTACCAGGGCCTCAATCCCGACGATATGTCGAATCGCATCGTGTTCCAGACGGAACGGGCGCTGACGACGCTGGTGGACGACATCTCGCACATCGAGTCGCAGTCGCTGAATGGGATCGCGGTAGTGAAAGTGTTTTTCCAGCCGCATGCGGACATTACCAAGGCGATTGCGCAAGTGACAGCGATCTCGCAGACCCAACTCAGGCAATTGCCGCCAGGGACCACGCCGCCGTTGGTAATTACCTACAGCGCGTCCAGCGTGCCCATTATTCAACTGGCACTTTCGGGGCAGAAGCTTTCGGAACAACAACTGTTTGACTACGGCGTAAATTTCATTCGGACGCGTTTGATCACGGTTCCGGGGTGCGCCATTCCGTATCCCTACGGCGGGAAGCAGCGCCAGGTGCAGATTGACCTGGACACCAACGCGCTGCAATCGAAGGGGCTTTCACCGGTGGACGTGGTGAATGCGATCAGTGCGCAAAATATCATTCTGCCATCCGGCACCTCCAAGATTGGGACATTTGAATATGCCGTCGATACCAACAGCAGTCCGACGACGGTTGCGGAATTGAACCAATTGCCCATCAAGACGGTCGGTAGCACGACCATCTACATACACGATGTGGCCTATGTACGCGACGGATTTCCGCCGCAGACAAATATCGTGCGGGTGAACGGACAGCGCTCGGTTCTGCTCACTGTTCTGAAAAGCGGGCAAACTTCGACGCTCGATATCATCGCCGGTGTCAAATCGCTGCTGCCGCAGATTGCAGCCAGTTTGCCGCCCGAGTTACACATACACCCGCTGGCCGACCAGTCGCTATTCGTTCGCGCGTCGATTGACGGGGTGATAAAAGAAGCGACGATTGCGGCCTGCCTCACCGGTCTGATGATTCTGATCTTTCTGGGCAACTGGCGCAGCACAGTGATCATCGCGGTTTCCATCCCGCTTTCGATTCTGACCTCGATCATCGTGATGAGCGCGCTGGGCGAGACCATCAACATCATGACGCTGGGTGGATTGGCGCTGGCGGTGGGCATTCTGGTGGACGACGCCACGGTCGAGATCGAGAATATCAACCGGAATTTGGCGCAAGGGAAAGAGGTCGAGCACGCAATTCTGGACGGCGCCCAGCAGATTGCGGTTCCTGCATTCGTTTCGACGCTCGCCATCTGCATCGTCTTCGTGCCCATGTTTTTCCTCACCGGAGTGGCGCGTTTTCTGTTCGTGCCGCTGGCAGAGGCGGTGGTGTTTGCCATGCTGGCTTCCTACCTGTTGTCGCGGACGCTGGTGCCCACCATGGCCAAATATTTGTTGCGCGGCCATGAGGCGGAGACGCTGGCAGCCAATCAAAGCCGAAATCCCTTGGTCGCCATGCAGATCAAGTTTGAAACGGCCTTTGAGCGTTTTCGAGAGGGCTATCACGGATTGTTAGAGCGTTGCCTCCATCACAAACGGGCTTTTCTATTTATTTTCTTGGGCGCGTGCGTAACCTCGGTAGTGCTTTTAGTCCCGTGGTTGGGGCAGGATTTCTTTCCAGCGGTGGACGCGGGCCAGTTCAAATTACACATGCGCGCGCCTACGGGAACGCGCATCGAGGAAACAGCGCGGCTCTCCGATCTGGTGGAGCAGTCGATTCGCGAGCAGATTCCGCCGAAGGAAATCGACAGCATCATCGACACCATCGGTCTGCCATACAGCAGCATCAATCTCTCGTACAGCAACTCGGCGCCGATCGGGCCGGGAGATGTCGATATTCTCGTCAGCTTATCGAACGGGCACCGTCCAACTGCGGATTACGTCCACGATCTGCGGTTGAGACTTCCGGAGGAGTTTCCCGGCGTAACCTTTTCGTTTCTGCCGGCCGATATTGTCAGCCAGATTTTGAACTTCGGTCTGCCTGCTCCGATTGACATTCAGATTGTGGGTTATGGCGTGGAAGCAAACCGGGCCTTCGCCGACAAACTGCTGGAGCGGGTCCGGAGAGTTCCTGGAACCGTCGATCTACGCATTCAGCAGCCATTTGACCAGCCATATTTACACGTTAATGTCGACCGGACGAAGGCTCAACAGGTAGGCTACAGCCAACGAGACGTGGCCAATAACCTCCTGGTTTCGCTGAGCGGCAGTTTCCAGACAACTCCTGAGTTTTGGGTTGATCCTAAAACCGGGGTGAGCTATTCCATCGCAACCCAGACTCCGCAGTACCGCATCGATTCTCTGCAGGACCTGGAGAACATTCCGGTGACCGGCCCGAGTGGTGCCCAGCCTCAGATCCTGGCCAGCCTGGCTTCGATCCGCCGGGGCGCTGGACTGGCGGTGGTTTCGCACTACGATATTCAGCCGTTGATTGATATTTACGGTTCGGTGCAAGGCCGGGACTTGGGCGGAGTGGCGCGTGACATCAATAAAATCGTGGAAAACAGCAAGAAGGAACTGCCGCGCGGCTCTCAACTGATCGTACGTGGGCAGATTCAGACCATGCGTTCTTCCTATACCGGCTTGCTAAGCGGGTTGGTGTTTTCGATCGTGCTGGTGTACCTGCTGATTGTGGTGAATTTCCAGTCGTGGCTTGATCCATTCATTATTATTTCTGCCTTGCCTGCGGCTCTCGCGGGTATCGTTTGGTTTCTTTTTATTACCCACACGACCCTTAGCGTTCCGGCGCTCACCGGTTCAATCATGTGCGTGGGGGTTGCAACGGCCAACAGCATTCTGGTGGTGAGCTTCGCGAAGGAGCAATTGGCCGAAGGAAAAGACGCGATTGCAGCCGCGCTGAATTCCGGGTTCACGCGTTTCCGGCCGGTGCTAATGACGGCTCTGGCCATGATCATCGGTATGGTTCCGATGGCGATAGGATTAGGCGAAGGTGGTGAACAGAATGCTCCCCTTGGCCGGGCGGTCATCGGCGGTCTATTACTCGCGACCGTAGCAACCCTGTTTTTTGTGCCGGTTTTCTTCAGCGTCCTGCACGGGCGCAGAGAGCGGTTAGCTCGTGGTGAAGCAAAACATTGATCTGATTTTATATTGATTTAGTTATAGAGTTTACGGAGCGTCTTCATGAAGGTTGAACCGCAAAACGAAGTTGAGAGGCCAGTGCAAGTGGAGAGGCCGGCGATGGTGCAGGAACAAAAACTAGTGGACCAACGTCAGAGTAAGCCCTCCCGCCGCTGGTGGATTGCCGTGCTTGCGTTTGTGATCGTAGTGGCGGTTGTCATTTCTGGAATCTTACCCCGAATCAATGCCCGGGCGGCTCTGGACAAAGAAACCGCCGAGATGGCCATTCCAACCGTTTCCGTGATCCACCCGAAGCGTGGCGCGCCGTCGCAGGAAGTGGTTCTGCCCGCGAACGTGCAGGCTTACATCGATGCTCCGATATATGCGCGGACAAATGGATATCTGAAACGCTGGTACGCGGACATCGGCACGCGCGTAAAGGCCGGGCAATTGTTAGCGGACATTGAGACTCCGGAAGTCGACCAGCAGCTGCGGCAGGCGCGCGCTGACTTAGCTACCGCTCAAGCCAACCTGGCTCTTTCGCAGATTACAAATACCCGCTATGCGGATTTGCTGAAAACCGATTCCGTTTCCAAACAGGAAGCGGATAATGCCGCGGGAGACTTTGCAGCCAAGCAGGCCACCGTCCAGTCCTCACAAGCCAACGTAAGACGCCTGGAAGAACTGCAAGCTTTCGAGAAGATCTACGCTCCCTTCGATGGCGTGATTACGGCGCGAAATACTGATATTGGCGCATTGATCGATTCAGGGAGCAGCGGCGGAGCGAGGACTGAGCTTTTTCATATTGCCCAGCCGGACAAATTGCGAGTGTACGTCAATGTGCCGCAGGTCTACTCGCAGGCGGCGAAGCCAGGGCTGAGTGCTGATCTGGTGCTCTCGGAATTTCCGGGCAGGGTCTTCCACGGAACGCTGGTCCGAACGGCTGAAGCGATCGACCAGTCCACGCGAACCCTACTGGTGGAAATTCGCGTGGACAATCCCACCGGCACGCTGTTCAGCGGGGCTTATGCCGAAGTGCATCTGAAGCTGCCCACCGCGACCTCAGCCTTCATTCTTCCGGTGAACGCGTTGCTGTTCCGATCCGAAGGACTTCGCGTGGCTGCTGTAACCGACGGCAAGCGCGCCGAACTTAGGCCGATAACGTTGGGCCATGACTTTGGCTCTGAGGTCGAAGTGGTCGCTGGGCTTACCGGGGATGAATCGATTGTCGTCAATCCGCCGGATTCGCTTGTGTCGGGAGAAGAAGTCCGTATTGTACAGCCGGCGGCGGGAGGCTCTCAACAGTGACCGGTTTGCGGCAAACGCGCGCTGGCTCTAGAACGTTGATGCCTAAATTTCTCGGTGGGGCGCTCTTTGCCGGTCTGATGCTTATTTGCGGTTGTGCCGTGGGCCCTCGCTATTCACGGCCTTCCGCGCCGGTCCCGACGGATTACAAAGAGACGCCGCAGAACTGGAAGCCCGCGCAACCTGCGGATCAGACGCTGCGAGGAAAATGGTGGGAGATCTATCAGGATCCCCAGCTCAATGCGCTCGAAGAGAAAATCAATATCTCCAATCAGAGCCTGAAGGCGGCGCAGGCACAATTTGAACAAGCGCGTGCCACCGTTCGCTACAATCGGGCGGATTACTATCCAACGATTACGGCAGGAGTCTCAGCGACGCGGGAACGCCTTTCCCAGAATCGTCCATTCGCAACCCTTTCAACGGTCACAACCACGAACGACCTCGTCATTCCAGTGGACATGTCTTATGAGCCGGACGTGTGGGGCAGAGTCCGGAAGACAGTTGAAGTGGCTCGCGCGAATGCTCAAGCTTCCCTGGCGGACCTCGAGTCGGTAAGCCTGAGTGTGCATGCTGAATTAGCGGTGGATTACTTTTCAGCGCGGGAGTTGGACGCCGAGGCGAAGTTGCTCGATGACACCGTCGCCAGCTATGTGAAGCAGTTGGACCTGACAGAGAGCCGCTATAAGGGAGGGGTTGCGTCTCAGGTGGACGTGGCGCAGGCCCAAACCCAACTGGAAACGGCGCGCGCCCAGGCCATTGATGTGAGAGAGCAGCGGACTCAGTTTGAACATGCAATTGCGGTTCTGATCGGCGAGCCGGCTTCGACTTTCAGCTTGCCAGTTGTTCCGCTAGACGCAACCCCGCCTGTGATCCCGCCGGGGTTGCCGTCTGAGCTGCTGGAGCGCCGGCCCGACATCGCCGCCAACGAACGCCTGATGGCATCGGCGAACGCGCAAATTGGAGTGGCGAAAGCTGCGTATTTTCCCATGTTCAACCTGTTTCCCAGCGCCGGGTTTGAGAGCACCACGATCGTGAATTGGCTTTCCAGTCCCAGCGCATTCGCCCTGGTGGGAGCTTCGGCGGTAGTGACTGCCTTCGACGCTGGAAGGCGTCGGGCGGCCAGCGACCAGGCTCGTGCCGGTTACGATCAGGCCGTGGCCAATTATCGTCAAGACGTGCTTACGGCTTACGAGGAAGTGGAAGACAACCTTGCGGCGTTGCGATTGCTCGAAGATGAATCCAACACTCAAGCAGCGGCCGTGGCGGCGGCGGAGCACTCTCTGGCTCTGTCGAACAATCGTTACCGAGGTGGTGTGACCAGCTATCTCGAGGTCATCACGGCCCAATTCACAGCGCTTGGCGACGAACGGACAGCGGTGCAGCTTTCGGGTCGTCGCATGGTGGACAGCGTGTTGCTGATCAAAGCTCTGGGCGGCGGCTGGGATGCGGCAAGTTTGTCGACGGTGAAGATGGAGTCACGCATGCCGATTCCACCCGGCCAATGATAATGATAATGATCCGCTGAGTTTGAAGAGCTTCACGCTCTGGGTTTCTTCGACTGAGCTGTCTTTTTCTTCCTCATGCTCCGGCGTCGGAGAGCCTTCGCACGCCTCACCAACTCTTCCGCCGAGTACATACTGCCACGACAATTGTGCGCGCCGCAGGAGCACGGCGACGGGTCATCCAGGTCGCCGTCGTACAAGTTGTAGTCGTAAGTCAGTTCCTCGCCAGCCGCGATATCCCGGGCGGCAATAATCCACACGCGCCCTTTGATTTCATCAGCCTCGCAATTAGGATCGCACGAGTGATTGACGAATGCCGCCACGCCTTCACCATCAATCACGTGTTTCCCATCCGTGAGCCCAAACAAATAAGTCCGGGGATGGTCGTCGTAGAGGGCGTCGGCCTCTTTGATCGTAATGCGCGGCCCGGTGTACTCGACGACATAGGTGCCCTTCTTAATCGGAGCCGTGGTGTGGCAGCCCTCGGAATCAATCTTGGACTGTCCGATCACCAAGTGCTCCGGGCCAGTGTGTTTTCGTCGGGCGTCACGGTCGAACTTGCGCGGCGTCGCTTGAGGCATGTTGTCGTGGTGTAAAGCGGCCTAGAAAACAGAATAGCGTCTAAAGCAAAATCGTGGCAAGCGTTGAGGAGAAAGGCACGGAGACGAGAATTCACACGTTATTCATATTGCGGTCACTTTAGCGTAACAAAGTACGGCCTACACTACGTCACCGAATAGGAGAGGCCGAAAGTATCCGTGGCAGGGTCTGCCTTTCGCGTCGCACGAAATCAAGTTATAGAGCGGGTTGCGGCGGAGTTGCGGTTTGTTCTTGCGACTTTCATTGCGGCAGCTTATCGCGGTTCCTCGTCGTGTATCTCTGGAAATACGCGGGCCCATAACCGCGTGCCTGGGGGTTTAGTGGGGACGTATTCATGAAGCAGCTGATTTTCGTGGTGGAAGATGAGAACGAAGTTTGTGAGCTGGCGCAGCAGTGCCTTGAGGAGGCCGGCTATGTCGTGCGCACATTTTCGACCGCCAACGTGATACGCGAAGTAGAGGAGAAGCGTCCTTCCCTACTGTTGCTCACCATGATGATGCCGGACGGCAACGGCCTCGACCTGTGCCGCTATATCCGCGAGAATCACACTTTGGCAAGAACTCCAATCGTTTTTCTCATTCCGGAAGCTGCCGAGGAACACCGCGCTTTTGCGTTGGAATCCGGCGGCGATGACTGCATCGTGAAGCCCTTTAGCCCGCGCGAATTAGTGGCCCGCGTCCAGGCAGTTCTTCGTCGTTTCGCGCCCGGGACCGGAAGATCCAGAACGCAATCGGCCGACCTGGTTATCGATAGCTTAGCCATGAAACTTTCGGTCCGCGGAAGTGAAGTGCCAACCACAAGTTTGGAGTTTCGCCTGATCGAATACCTGGCACGCCATCGGGGTCAGGTGTTCACCCGCGATCTGCTTCTCGATGCGGTGTGGGGGGACATGCAGTTCGTGACGCCACGGAGCGTGGATGCCTGCATACGGCGAATCCGGGAGAAGATCGAGCCGGACCGGACCAGTCCGACTTACCTGAAGACCATTCGCGGAGTTGGTTATCGCCTCGATGCCGTCGCCGCCTGGGAGCTCACGCCCAACGACGGGTGTACCTGTCTTGCGTGTACGACGTCGCTCGGGCCTTCGAGACTCATCCATCAGACCGAACGCCGGAGAAAAACCGCTTCGTAGGATTGAATTCCGCTGTTCTGATCAACCGGAATCGATCGAGGGCTTCTCAGTGAGACGGGGGCGGTTCCGCAGGCCATGGCGTTCCATAGCTGCATGAGATCATAAATGAAGGGTTCGACCGCTTGAAAGTGGGAGGCTAACTACAGTTCCGACCGGTTCGTCATGCAGCTTTCGCTTGCCCGGCCCGACCGACCCAATTGCGCATTCAGACAGCACTCATGCCAGTACAAACAGTTTCGGCAGCTCGGTTTCGTGGCGCGACGTACAATGGCCACGACGAGGAAAGTATAGAACCCACCTAAGAAGCTCACAGCTAGAAGGGGGAATGTCATGCTGGCTCCTCCACCACCCCTGCATGATTGTCCCCGCTGCCTTTGCCGTCTGTGATTTCCATCACTGCCCACCGTGTCGTCTGTCACGCGAAGGGTCGTCAGCCGGCCAGCGATTCGATCGCCTGCACCTCATCCACCGGGAGGGTTAACTCGGCACTGGCCAGATCCTGCTTCATGTGCTCCGCGTTGGAGGTGCCGGTCAGCGGGAGCATTCCGACAGCACGCGCGAAGCTGAAGACAACCTGGGCCAGAGTTGCGTTAGCCCGTTTGGCGATGGCGCTGATCAAAGGATGATGCAACACCTCCGCGTTCGCGGTGAGCAGCGAAAATCCCTGATAAATGATCTTTCGTTCCCTGCAGAACATTCGGACATCGCGATCCCAACCGAAGCGCGCGTAACAGCGGTTTTGTACAAATACTGGGGCTTCGAGGTGCGCAGCCGCCATTTGCTCCAAATGCCGCAGGGAAACATTGCTCACGCCGAGAAGACGGGTCCGGTCGGCATCGCGCTCCTTCCGCATCGCATCCCAGACCTCGCTGTCATCATCGGTCCAACCATAGCCGGAAGCGGGCCCGTGGAGTACATAGCTGTCGACGTGGTCGGTCCCGAGATGCTCGAGCGAACTGGCCATCGACTGCGCCACCTGAACCGAAAGGCTCGATGTGGGATCGTAAGGCAGGCGATGGTCCTGACCCGGTTGATAAGTGAATTTAGTTTGCAGAAAAAGATCTGCGCGCGTCACCACCCCCGCTTGATAAGCGGATGCCAACCCCTGACCTACGCCAGCTTCGAAGTAATGCCGCCTCTGGTTGGCCGTGTCGATTCCTCGAAAGCCCATGCGCATTGCGAGCTCGGTGAGCGCCGGAGTGCGATCTTCCTTCCACGCTGTGCCATAGAGAAAATACGGAAGAGTTGACGGTTGATTGGCTGGCATCGAATTCTATTTCAGGCTGACCGCCTCCTTGAGCGGCAGACTCTGCGAGGAATCACCCACCAAGAATTCGTACTCGCCCGAAGTCAACTGCCATGTGTTCTTATCAACGTTGAAGATGGAAAGATACTGCTGATCGACCTCCACGGTTATTTCTTTGCTCTCTCCAGGATTCAATTTGACTTTGCTCCACCCCACCAGGCGCTTGGGCGGTTCTCCTGCTGCGGCTGGCAGGGCTGCGTAAACCTGCGCGATTTCCGCCCCAGCCCGATTGCCACTGTTGGTCACTGTAAAGTTCACGCGAACGCTATTACCTGGGGTCACCTTCAAATTGGAATAGGCGTAAGTTGTGTAGGAGAGGCCGAAGCCGAACGGAAACAGCACTTGCTTGCGCTCGGCGTCATACCACTTGTATCCAACTTTCAACCCCTCGTCATAAGTGATTTGGAATGCGGGCAAACCCGCGGCAATTTTCTTCCACGCATCGGAATCGCCGTCCTTGGTGGTCGATGCCTCGGGAGGCTTCACGATGCTGATGTGCGGCAGGTCCGCATCGCTTTTCGGAAATGTGATCGGTAGTTTCGCGCTCGGGTTCACATCGCCAAAGAGCACATTGGCTACGGCCCCAGCGCCTGAGCTGCCAGCGTACCAGGTTTCGAGAATCCCGCTGACCTGATCGACCCACGGCATGGTTGCGGGACCGCCGGTTTCGAGCACGACGATGGTGTGCGGATTCGCCGCGGCGACCTTTTCGATCAAGTCGTTTTGATTACCGGAAAGTGAAAGGCTGTCGAGGTCCATCCCTTCGCTCTCCCATTGATAAGCGAACACGATGGCAACATCAGCAGTTCTTGCCAAAGCAGCGGCTGAGGAAATATCCGTGCCCGGATCGTATTGAACATTAGCTCGTGGGGCCTTGGCTCGGATTGCCGTCAACGGCGAAGTGGGAAACCAGATCTGCGCCTGCCATGTTGTCGCGCCTTTACCCGGCGGCATAATCGCGTTTCCACCCGGAGGGTCGACCTGGGCCGAGCCCCCACCCGAGATCATTCCGACGTCGGAGTGAGCCCCGATCACAGCAATGGTGTGAAGCTTGGCAGCATCCAGAGGAAGCAGCGCTGACTCGTTCTTTAGCAGCACGATACTCTGTTCCTCAATTTTCCGTGCAATTTCAAACCCGCCGGCTACATCCACGACGCCTTTTTTCGGAGGATCATCCACGACACCGCAGGCAAACATCGCCCTGAGAATGCGGCGCACGTGATCATCCAGTTCCGCCATGGGGACCTGGCCCGCTTCTACGGCTTTCTTCATCGCGTCGCCATAGAAGTACTCACCAGGCTCCTCATGGTCGAGTCCCACAGCGGACGCTTTGACCGTACTATGCGTTCCTTGCCAATCCGACAAGACAAACCCTTTGAAGTTCCAGTCTCTTTTCAAAACATCCGTTAAGAGGTATTTGTTTTCGCAGGAGTACTGGCCATTCACACGGTTGTAGGCGCACATCACAGCAGCCGCGTTTGATTCCCGCAATCCAATCTCGAAGGCGAGCAGATCTGTTTCCATCATCGAGCGCTTGTCAATGTTTACGTTGACCGCGTTCCGGCCGCTTTCCTGATCGTTCACCGCGTAATGCTTGATGTCGCCAATGACGTGTTGCGCCTGCAGGCCTTTCATTACATGCCCAACCATTTCGCCAGCGAGGATTGGATCCTCACCCAGGTATTCGAAGGTGCGGCCATTGCGCGGCTCGCGGGTCAGATTCACGCCTCCGCCCAGCGTCATGTTAAAGCCTTGCGCCCTCAGCTCACGGCCGATCAAAGCTCCATATTCGTAGGCCGCATCCAGATCCCAACTCGCAGCGCTCGCGAGATTGCTGGGCAAAGCGGTCGAGTAACGCCCGTTCTCTCCGCTGTTCCGTATGCCGTACGCTGCGTCAGACATTTGGATATCGGGGATGCCCAAGCGTGGAACGCCCACCACGTAGCCGGCGCCGCCATTCGACCGTACGGCGAGCGGACTCATGGGACTCAGGCCAACCATGCCGGTCCCATGAAGGAGGGATATCTTTTCATCCAGCATCATCTGCTTCAACACCAGGGCAGCCCGGTCATCCGGTGAAAGGCTCGCATTCATCCAAGGTTGTGAACTGTCTCCGGAAGTGGACTGCGCGGATACCCGCGGTAGCAAGGCGAACACGATTAAAACGATTCCGAGCGCTAGAGGACGTAAACAGCGCGTGCGAACGCGCAAATCCATACTTTGCCTTTCCTGAGATCGATGTGGGATGAGGACAGACATTCGAACTGTGTCTAACTTTTATACCTTGATCGAAAGGAAAAACAAAAGCCATTTGGGTCTACCAGTGGAGAAGTTGACTGGATAAAGCCTTAACGGTGGCGAGATGGTCGTCAGGAACGGCTGCTGATTTGCCGCATCCGAGTCACATCGGTATGCTGCTGGCGCTTGCCGTGACTGCCAAGCCGGGTCTCAGATCGTATCCACGTTCTGGAAGGGAGACATAATCGACGAGTACGAAAGCCAACCCCCAGAAAACGACGCACAAGTAATACCCCATTGCAAAAAGCCAATCCTCGAATCCGGCGTTGACTAAGCCAGCGATGACCACACCGACGATCGGTATTAACGGCGAGAAAGTAGTGCCAGACTTTCGTATCTGTTTCAGCGATTTGCCTACATTCGCGATAACCATCAAGATCAGGGCTGCGAAGGGACAGACCCCGAGAAGGCCAACCCACTCCAAAATAGCCAAATAACTGTTCCCGTGTTCGCGAGTATCTCGGCTGGCGGACTCAAAGTAACCACCGCTCTGACTCACGCCACTTCCGGTTGCGCTCGTGCCAAAGCCGGTACCAAACCAGGGATGCTCGTGCACCGAGGACACGGTTTCTTCCCAAGCTGATCTTCTGGAGCCGAGTAACCCACCCTCGGGATGCCCCTTGTAGATGAATGCTGATGTGAGCGATTGCGATTGGTCGGCGGTGGTAGCAGGAGAAGCAACAAACACCACAACCACCGCAGCCAGCAACCCCGTGCAGGCCAGCAATCCCAGGGCTTGATAACGACGCAGGGCTATACAGACCACTGCACACGAGATTGTTGCACCCAGTATTCCTGCGCGTGCGTGACTGGTGGCAAGCAGCATAACAGATAACACAAGCGCGACGACCAGCCGTTTTTGTGCGGATGTTCCCTCCGTCGCGAAGACTCCCCATAAGATCATAGGAACCACAAGTACGCCCATTATCGCACCCAGGGAGTTCGGATTTCCGAAGAGGCCGTAGTGCAATGCGAAATAGCAGACCGCCGCAAGGTAAGTGAGAATCTCGCAAAACAATAGCAATCCTGAAAAGAATTGCCGCTCCCTCCGCAGCACCGCAGCGCGCATGCCGGAGGCTGCATAGAAAAACAAGAGCGAGAAACTGAATACCTTGAACAATGCGTCTCGCTCGTATAAGGATGCTGAGCAGGAAGCCACCGCCGCGATGAGGCAGAAGAATGCAACTAAGTGAAATCCCCCGAGACGGTAGCGGTGATCTCGGAGAAAATGCGCAACGCCCGCTAGTGTGCCCGCCCCAAGGACGAACCATCGTCCAGCAGACCAGAATCCCGGCGGGGGCGCGCCAGCGCCCGCAAAAAAGAAAACCAGAATCAGTAACAGAAAGAATCTCTCTTCATAGTTCCAAATGGCAGCTAAGACAATCTCGAGGAAGATGAGCATTCCCAGGATACTGGCATCCGAAGCGTAACCGGGGTAAAACAAAGCCACGGAGATCGCAAAAAGGCAGCAGAGGGCGAATGCTATTGCGAGGAGAATGTTGGCCGCAGGTTTGCTCATGCTGAACATTCCGCGCTCATTGATGGGTACGCTTATCATTCATTTCCATGAGCATAAGCCCCGCGTCTTATCTTTAACTCCGACTGATTTCGCAATTGGGTTTACTTCGCTGGTGCGCGAATTTCTTCGTGATCGCCCGCCCCGACCCGGCGCGCGGTTGGTGCATCCACTGTAAGAACTACTAGTGTCCCCACCTACCATTTTGGTGCGATCCTGATACTTCTTTCTGATTCCCCGTCGTTCATGAGTCCGCTAAGAAAAGCGTAGCTTTGATGACACCAGGGAGCCAGTCGACCGAACACACGCTGGCTGAAGGTAAAATCCCAAGATCATGGGCAAGAAACGTCGCGCAAGCTCCAATCCGAAATCAATTACACCGAAGACGAAGTTTTCGATGCTTGCGGCTCTCGTGGTGTTGGGTGGCTGTACTCTGTACCTGATTCATCGGGAGTCCATCGCGCACGCTGGGCATCCGCTTGCAATCTCCAATACCGGATTTCTGCCCACAGTGCCAAATCCCACGCCAGCGCCGGGAACCGCACCTGAAGGCATGGTCTGGCTGCCGGGTGGAGAATTCTCCATGGGCGCTGCGGACGCTTCTGACATGAACGATGTCGGCATGAAGGCCACAGAGGATTCGCGGCCTATCCACCGCGTGTACGTCGATGGTTTTTGGATAGATAAGACCCACGTCACCAACCAGCAATTCGAAGCGTTCGTGAAGGCGACGGGCTACGTCACGGTCGCGGAACGCAAGCCGCGGGCTGAAGACTATCCTGACGCACCGCCGGAAAACCTGGTAGCGGGATCGATCGTTTTCTCTCCTCCGGACCATCCCGTCCCGCTGAACGATCACTTTCAATGGTGGAACTACGCCCATGGAGCAAACTGGCGGCATCCGCTTGGTCCGGACAGCGACATCAAGGGCAAAGAAAACTACCCGGTCGTCCAAATCGCGTACGAGGACGCGATGGCTTATGCGAAGTGGGCCGGAAAGAGGCTGCCTACGGAAGCGGAGTGGGAGTTTGCCGCTCGCGGCGGATTAAGCGGAAAGCCCTATGTCTGGGGCGAAGAATTCCGCCCCAACGGCAAATGGATGGCCAACACTCATCAAGGAACGTTCCCGGTGAAAGATACCGGTGAGGACGGCCACATCGGAATTGCCGCAGTCGCACAATATCCGCCGAATGGATATGGCCTGTTCGACATGGCCGGCAACGTTTGGCAGTGGACCAGCGATTGGTATCGCCCCGACTATTACCAGCAACTGGCGGCCGCAGGAGGCGTGGCCCGCAATCCGCAAGGACCGGATTCGCCCTTCGATCCTGCGGAGCCGGCCGAGAAGAAGAAGGTCCATCGTGGCGGTTCATTTCTCTGCACCGATCAGTACTGCTCGCGCTACATGGTCGGCACGCGTGGCAAGGGGGAGATCAGCACTGGAACCAACCATCTCGGTTTCCGCTGTGTGACGACGCGAGACCAGCAGCACGCGATGGGCGCAACAACCGATCCTGGCTCCTTGCAGGCGGCTGACACTTCCGGTAAGTCGAGTCCGGCGCGCTGAAGAAGTCGGATATTTCTTTAAGATTCTCGCACGCCCCCACATTACCAACCGAGTGCTCATGGCTGGCTCGTTGTCGCCGTAGGAGCCATGCCAGCGGCTTGGTCCAGTGCCGCTCCGCAATAGGGACAGAACTTGTTGTTTGGGTCTACGCTGCGTTGGCAGTGAGGGCACGTGGGCTGCAGACGGTTCTGGCAACGGGGGCAGAAGCTGAAGCCGGGCTCGACCTCGGCATCGCATTGCGGGCAGTGAACGGTGCGCGGTTTGCGCAAGACGAAATAGAGGACGATTCCCAGCCCGTTGGGGACAAAGATTGCCATCAGCGTCCATAGCACACGGCCCATCCCACGCCGCCCCGAATCCTGGTTGATGTAACCGATCAGCACGGCGTAGCAGCCGCCCACTGTTCCCACGAGGACACCCAGCAGACACCGAATCACAAGCCGAGGTGCGTTGTGGTCCCTGCCCTCGATGGTTACAAAGAGCACAGCCACTGTCAGGAAGACCGCTGTGAATAAGTAGTAGGCCCAGGGCGCAAAGACGCGTATCTCGTCTTTGGATCGCGTGGAAGTTTGATTTATGAATGTCATCTCAAATCTCCTGACTCCGTACCTCGCTCCAGCAAGAATTTCTTTTTCGGTTCGATCAGCCGGTGTAAGAACCAGTGTGGTCTGCCAGGTGCTTATCCTTGGCCAGCAGCAGTATTCCCACCAGCAGAGCTGGCATCACGCAGAAGACCAGAAAACCCACTTGCCAGATCGATGACGCTAACTGTGCGCGCGCGCCTAACCATTCGAAGCCGCGCCACAAAGCGACTGTGCTGAGTAGCGCGCACAGGGCCACGGCTGTACAACTGACCGAGACCAGCCACCGGCGTTCTCTCTGGCGCTGTAATTCCAGAGCGCGGCGGCGCACTCTCATCTGCGTCGTCGAGACCAGGCTCCGCTCGGCCGCGATCGGGATTGCGCGCAACCCCCGAATCGTTTCACCGACGTTCTCGGCGAATGCGCGGCACGAGGCACAAGTTTTTAGGTGCGCCGCTAACCATGCGTTCGAAGATTGATCATCGGAGAGATCCTCGGGACCGTCTAGTGCAATCAGTTTCCGTGCTCGTTCATGTGCATCTGCATTCACAGCGCCGCTCCTTTTACCCACGGTTCGAGCGCGCTCAGACCGCGGTAGATCCTGGATTTCACAGTTCCCAACGGCACGCGGGCCACGCTCGCGATCTCTTCGAGAGACATGCCCTCCTGAAATCGAAGGACGAGCGCTTCACGGTACTCCGCGGGGAGATGTTGCATGCCGGCCGCGATGTGCTCGTTTTGCTCGCGCTGCAAAGTGGTATCGAAAGCCGACGCCTGTCCGGTTGCAGGCACATCGAAAGCCGCTTCGCCGTCATTCAGCAGACCGTCCAGGCTGGCGGGTTGTTTGCGGCGCATATGATCGATCACCAGGTTGCGCGCCACGGCGAAAAGCCATGTGCCGAATGCGTACTTGTCGTTGAACTGGTGCCCGCGTTCGAGCACGCGG
>DATHPO010000296.1:0-44774 GCA_035483835.1 Terriglobales bacterium | reverse complement strand
CCCCAAAACGTGATCCTCCCGGGTCCCGACGTAGGTAAGGCGGAACATGTTTCGGGTCCCAACAGCTTGGCTGGCGGTGTTTCTGATCGGCGGAGCGGCTCCCATCAAGGATCCGAAGTCGCCGCCTGCGAAGGTGTTGAACGTGGCCTCGGCGCAGCAGCCCTCCCCCAATGATTTATCGCCCTATGACGCCGAGGCCGAGCGCGAACTGTTTGATCTGGCGAACCAGGCGCGGGCGCAGGCAGGATTAGCGCCGCTGCAGATGGACGACGGCTTGACCCAGGCCGCGCGGGCGCACGCTGCGGCGATGGCCGCGCAGCAACAGCTTTCGCATCAATTTGCCAGCGAGCTCTCCCTGTCGGAACGGCTGGCCGCAAACTGCACGCTGCATCTGGATCGAGCCGGAGAGAACGTTTCGGTAGCGAGCAGCGTCGAGCTGTCGCATCAAGGCTTGATGCACTCGCCTCCCCATCGCGAGAACCTGTTGAATCCTGGCTACAATGTGGCTGGATTCGGCGTCGTCCGTGCCGGAAACTCGCTGTATGTTGCGCAGGATTTCGCACACAGTCTGCCGGCTTATTCTCCGCGTCAAGCTGGAGGCCTGGTCAGCGGAAGCGTCGCCCGCTTGCGGCGGGAGAACAACTTGCCTCAACTGCAGTGGATGGATAGTGACGCTGCCGAGAGCGCCGCCTGCTCCATGGCGCGGTCCGATTCCCTGAAGACTGTGTCTTCCCGTGGGTCCTACATTGTTCGCTATACCACTGCGCAGCCCGAGGTTCTGCCGGATGCGGCAGCCAAGGCGATCGAAGACCGGGCGCTGCATAACTTCTCAGTCGGAACCTGCTACGCGCGCACCAGCAGCTATCCCAACGGTGTGTATTGGGTAACATTAGTCTTGCAGTAAAGTTCGTCTCAGCAGGCAGTCGCTTTCCATGTGCTAACCTGCAATTCTGCAACTTTGCACTTTATGGAAACCCCGCGGGAGATTCGCATCGGTACAGCCGGCTGGAGTTATAAAGACTGGGAGGGAGTTTTTTATCCGGCGGGAATGCAGCGCCAGAAACGGCATGCGCTGGAATTTCTCGCCCGGTGCTTTGATGTGGTGGAGATCAACACTTCTTTCTACGGACACATCAAGCCGGAATTGGCCAAGCTCTGGGTCCGCAAGGTGGACGCGGTGAATCCGAAGTTTGTGTTCACTGCAAAGTTGCACCGCTCGTTCACGCATTCTCCAATTGCGGTGATGGAGCCGACGTCGGCCGCGACCATCAAGCCGAATGATGAAGACGAGAGGCTGGCGCGCGAAGGCTTGGACGCGTTGGCGGGGCCTGGAAAGCTGGGCGCTCTGCTCATTCAATTTCCGGTTTCGTTCAAGAACACTTCTTTGAACCGCGAATATCTGGAGTCGTTGCTGCGTCAGTTCATCGAGTTTCCTCGCGTGGTGGAAGTGCGGCATGAAAGCTGGAACAATCCCGAGACGCTCAGCTACTTTACGGAAAGAAATGTCGCCTTCTGCAATATCGACCAGCCGCTGATCGGGCGCTCGCTCGGAGCCACGGAACACGTGACTTCGCCCGTCGGATACGTGCGGCTGCACGGCCGCAATTACGATCAATGGTTCGAAGCGGAGAAGAGCGCGGACCGCTACAACTATTTTTACCGCGAAGCAGAATTAGCGGGATGGAAAGAGAAAATCGAACGCATTGCTAAGAAGGCTGAAATCACATACGTGGTCGCGAACAATCACTTCGAAGCCAAAGCCGGAGTGAACGCGCTGCAGTTGAAACACATGTTAAGTCGGCAGCGAGTGAAGGCCACGGAGACGCTGTTGGAGCATTATCCCGAACTGAAGAGCATTGCCGATCCACTGCCCGGAGATAACGACGGCTTTCCTCTGCTATCGATGTCATCTTAAGATCGTCCGTGCTGGTGCTTCCTCGTTTAATTCAGGCAGCGGCGAAACGGCGGACTGGGAAGTGGATCACGAGGCGTATAATTAACACGGAGAACGACGATGCCGAAGAAGGTGCAGATCGATTTCGCGCCCAAGACTCCTGAAGAGTTGGCCGAAAGGCTCGGCGTGTCCAAGACTAGATTGGCACAATTGGTTACCATCGTAGGCGAGCGTAATTCCCGCAAGAATGGCGAGCGCTCGGTACACGCAGGATTCAGGAAATCTAGGACTGCAAACTCCCGCTCGGCACGGCGCAACAATGCCAAGACAGCGCGTTGAACAAGACGCCGTATTTCTGAACATCCCTTACGATCCCCAGTTTGAAAGGCTCTACGTTGCCTACATCGTAGGCCTCACCATTCTTGGCTTTGTGCCACGAGCCACGTTGGGTATACCTTCCGGTGCGCGGCGATTGGAGCGGATTTTCGATCTCATCCAGCGTTGCCGCTTCTCCATTCACGATCTTTCTCGCGTACAACTAGACCGCAACGCGCCACGCGTGCCCAGGTTCAATATGCCGTTCGAACTGGGAATAGCAGTGGCGTGGGCCGCACAGAATCCCTCCCGTCACACCTGGTTCACGTGCGAAGAAGATCAATACCGCCCGCTAAAGTCGATCAGTGACCTCAACGGTACGGATTTCCACATTCACGACGGCACTGTGGAAGGCGTGATGCGGGAACTGTGCAACGCATTCGTCCACACCAGGAAACGCCCTACCATCCCATTCATGATGGGCGTCTATCGGAAGCTGACGAGGCGACTGCCACTCATCAAGCAAACGGCAGGGGCGGCCTCGCTCTTCGAGGCGCGTGTATTCGATGACATGTGCATCGTCGTGGCTGAGCTATCGAAACGCTAGTGGCAAGATTCTGAACTACCATCGAACCTCAATAAATTGTCATCCTGAGCGCAATCAAAACTTGCCGATCCGGTGTTTCGGCGTTAGGACTAACGCACGGCTATTTCTTCTCGCGTGGCGTAGTGCGATTCCACGTACTCGTCGAGAATCTTGATGAACTCAGCGACGATGTGATCACCCTTTAGCGTGGTAAACAGGCGGCCATCCACGTAGACCGGGGCTTTGGGTTCTTCGAAGGTGCCGGGCAGGGAAATGCCGAGGCTGGCGTGTTTGGATTCGCCGGGGCCGTTGACCACGCAGCCCATGACTGCGACTTTCATCTCTTCGACGCCGGTGTAGCGATCTTTCCAGGCGGGCATTTGCTCGCGGAGGTAGGATTGAATCTGCTCGGCCATTTCCTGGAAGAAGGTGCTGGTGGTGCGGCCGCATCCGGGGCAGGCCGTGACTTGCGGCGTGAAGCTGCGAATGCCGAGCGATTGCAGAATCTGCTGCGCTACGCGGACTTCTTCGGTACGATCGCCGCCGGGGGCAGGCGTAAGGGAAACGCGAATGGTGTCGCCGATGCCTTCCTGCAGCAGAACTCCGAGCGCGGCGCTGGATGCGACTACGCCCTTTGCTCCCATTCCCGCTTCGGTCAGCCCGAGGTGCAGCGGATAACTGCAACGCGCGGCCAGCGAACGGTAAACGTCGATCAAATCCTGCACGCCGCTGACTTTCGCGCTGAGGATGATCTGATCGGCGCGCAAGCCGCACTTTTCGGCGAGCTCAGCCGAATTCAGCGCGCTCACGACCATCGCTTCCATCGTGACTTCGCGCGCGTCTTTCGGTTCGGCAAGACGCGAGTTCTCATCCATCATGCGAGTAAGCAGAGCTTGATCGAGCGAGCCCCAATTCACGCCGATACGAACCGGCTTCTGATTCTCGACCGCAACTTCAATCATGGTCCGGAAGTTGGAGTCGTCCTTGCGGCCGATGCCCACGTTGCCGGGATTAATGCGGTACTTAGCCAGGGCGCGGGCGCACTCGGGATACTTCTTTAGTAGTTGGTGTCCGTTGTAATGGAAGTCGCCGACGATGGGAACGCTGACGCCCTGCTTGCCAAGTTGCTCGACGATGGGAGCGACCGCGGCAGCGGCGTCTTCGTTGTTGACCGTGACGCGAACCAGCTCGGAGCCCGCCCGCGCCAGCGCCGCCACTTGCTGGACGGTGGAGGAAATGTCAGCCGTATCGGTATTCGTCATGGACTGCACCACAACCGGTGCATCGCTGCCGACGCGGACGGCATTGATCGAGCACGTAACAGTTTTTCTGCGTTGAATGTTTGCCATGTTTACCTAGTTTAACCCATTCGATTCGAGGTGCGAAGCGCGAGCTATCCGAAGAGCTCGCTATGGGAACCCAACCGGACAAGTTGCAAAATGTCGGCATTGGGTTTTCGGTAAATCAAAAGCAGATCGGGCTTGAGGTGGCATTCGCGGTGGTCTCGCCATTCGCCTCCAAGGGCATGATCGCGGTGCTTCTCCGGGAGTGGTTTGTCTTGCGCCAGAAGCGAAATCGTGGCGAACACCAGTGCTTCAAAGTAGCGTTTGTGCTGTCCGGATTTTTCCCGCTTGAAATCGCGCTTGAAAATGTTGGTGCGTTCAATCGTCCGCATTCAAGTCGGCCATCAGATCGGAGACCTTGCGGAACGAAGGGAGTTTGCCGGTGCGAGCCTCCCGGATGGCCGCTTTCGTTGCTGCATTGGGGATCTTTACGTCGAACGGCAGAGCTTTTTCCGCGACAACTCGAGTCAGCAGCACCCGGACCGCGTCGGAAACGGACAGACCCATGCTGGCTAGCGTCTTTGCCGCCCTCATCTTGATCCGCTTATCGATGCGGACGTGAACCATCTCTGTGACGGGCATTTGTGACCTGTGAGATACATTGTATCTCAGACGCGCTGGCCTCGGCAACCCGTCATCTAAAACGAGGTCGGGCGTCTTCGCCCGTCCAGCCGGACGCGGACGCCGGCCTCCACTACGTTCGCTGGCGGGCGAGGGCGTCCGCGACAAATTAATTACGGCAGTCTTTGCATCATTCCCGGCAGGGTTTTTGCCAGGTCGTTGTAGATGACCATCACCGCGAATAGCACCAGGAACACGAATGCGGCCTGATAGATGCGCTCTTTGATCTGCAGGCTGATGTCGCGTCTTATGATGCTTTCGACGAACAGCAGCAGGATTACGCCGCCATCGAGGATAGGGATGGGTAGCAGGTTGAAGATGCCAAGATTCAGGCTGATCGCGGCAGTCAGCGCCATAAGGGGGGTCCAGCCTTTTTCCGTGGCTGCCTCTCCCGCGGCGCGGCCAATCCCGATCGGTCCTTCGATGGTCCGGATCGAGATCTTGCGTTGAATCATTTTCTGTACGAGCTCAAGGATCAGCAGCGAGCCTTCTTTGTTCTGCTCGATCGACTTGCGGAAGGCCGCGGCCAAGGGCAGGGTGCTTACTTTCATCGGCAAGCTGCCGAGACCGACACGATAGCGTTTCTCTTGCTGGCCGGGGACGTCGGCCAACACCGGTTGCAAGGTGAAAGTTCTTTCCTGGCCATCGCGACGGACCGTAATCTCGACTGGCTTCCCCTGGGTACGCTTCAAAGTCTCGATCATCGCGTCGATAGCAGGAATCGGTTGACCATCGACGGTCAGGATTTCATCGCCAACGCGTATTCCAGCCTTCTCCGCCGGCATGCCCTTTTCCAGCTCCGTAACCGTAACGCTGGGCTCTTTGGGAACCCATCCCGCGTATCCCATTTGGTTGACGCCGTAGGCTTCGGGCACAATGGTCTTTTCAAACGACTTTCCGCCGCGCTCAATGGTCACATCGAGAGGCTGGTTCGGGCTCAAGGCTTCTTTGGGGTCAACTTGCTTCCATGTGGGATTCTCAATCCCGTCGAGGCGGGCGATGCGATCGCCGATCTGGATTCCGGCTTTCGCCGCAGGAGTGTCAGGGGACACCCAGCCAATAACCGCCGGCTCGTCCAGCACCGCTGGATATTCGTAGTGCACCATGTAGACGAAAGTCAGCAAGCCAATGGCGAGCAGAATGTTCATCGACGGCCCAGCAATAGCGATCAGAAAGCGATGCCAGCGCGGGTGCGAAAGGAACTCCCCGGGATCGCCGGTGCGCTCGTCCATGGGATTCTCACCGCTCATCTTCACGTAGCCGCCGAGAGGGATGGCACTGATGCGGTAATCGGTATCGCCGCGGCGGAAGCCGAGCAGGCGCTTACCAAATCCGATGGAAAAAACTTCGACTCGCACGCCCAACAACTTCGCGACCGCGTAATGGCCGAATTCATGGATCAGAATCATGAATCCCAAAACCACCGCAACCGCGAGCACTGCTATAAAAAATCCCGACATATGTTTTTGATTATTCCCTTCGATAGATGGAAGCTGTTCGCGCCGCCCCGGCATAGCCTAACTGCTCTATTTTATCGTGGGCGATCCGGCGGGCTTCCGCATCTGCTTCCAATACCTTACTTATAGATTCCAGCTTCCCGACTTTCGTTTCGGCAAGAACCATGGTAATTATGTCAGGAATCTGGGTAAAACGTATACAACCATCGAGAAATGCGGCCACCGCGACCTCGTCGGCGGCATTCAGTGCTACAGTTTTTGCACCTCCAGCCTCCGCTGCTTCATAGGCCAGACCCAGGCAAGGGAATTTTCCCATGTCCGGCGGCTCAAAATCGAGGTGTCGTAAGTCCATGACCGGGAAGCGCATATCGGATGCAATACGTTCTGGAAATGTCAGAGCATAGAGGATCGGCAGCCGCATGTCAGTCACTGAGAACTGAGCAAGTATGCTGCCATCCACAAATTCGACCATGGAGTGGATCGTGGATTGGGGATGGACGATGACCTGCACCCGGCTGGGAGACAAGTTGAACAAACGGCAGGCTTCGATCACCTCGAAGCCTTTGTTCATCAGCGTGGCGGAATCGATGGTGATGCGGCGCCCCATCTTCCAGGTGGGATGGTTCAGCGCCTGCTCGACCGTGATGGAGGAAAATTGTGACCCTGGAGTGTGCAGAAATGGTCCACCTGAGGCGGTCAACCAGATCTGCCGAACCTCATTCATCCTTCCGCCGCGCATGCATTGGTGGACCGCATTATGTTCGCTGTCGATGGGCAGGAGCGGTTTGCCCTGGCGTCGGGCTTCAGCGGTAATCAGTTCTCCGGCGGCCACTAAACATTCTTTGTTCGCTAAGCCAACTGTCTTGCCCGCGCGAACGGCTTCGTAAGTGGCTTCGAGTCCAGCCACGCCGACAATGGCGCTGACGATGAAATCCGCTTCGGGGTGAGTGGCAACTTGCACGCTTCCAGCCGAACCATGAACAATTGAGACTCCAGCCACGCCAGCTTTTCTCAGCTGAGTGCGAAGAGTTTCGGCATCTTGTTCGTCCGCGACCGAGAGCAATTGTGGCTTCCATCGCCGAGCCTGCTCGAACGCGGCATCGATATTCCGGCCCGCAGCCAGAGCAATAACTTCGAAACGTTCGGGATAGGCTTCAACCACGCTCAGCGTGCTGCGGCCGATGGAACCGGTCGAGCCCAGGATGGAAATGCGTTTCATTCAGTTCGCTTAGCGTACCGATTGCGAGGGCGCCAATTTCGCGCCTCCCAAGATTGCCGCATAGTGATCGATCCAGCGACGCTGCGCTGCCGTTTCTGGGACAGAAGTACCACGCGCTGCACTCAGGCTTTTGATCGCAGTGTCAGGCGTGACTCCTTTCATGACGAGCAGAGCCGCGGATATCAATCCGCTTCGGCCGACTCCCTGACGACAATGTACTACGACGTTTTTTCCCGCCGAAAGATCGGCGTCCACCTTTTCCAGAGCCTTTGCCACCTTAGTGTCCGAGTCCGGCACATGACGATCCGGAATTGGAAGCGAGACATATTGCATCCCTTGCGCTTTCACGCAACGTGCTTCGTTGCTGAGCCCCAGATCGTTTTCTTCTTCGGAAGTGAGTAAGGAGAAAACCGTATCGACTCCCTCACGCGACCAGCTTGCGATCTCATCTTCAAGCCAGTCGTCGCCGCGAGGTCGTGCCGCCAATGCCAGCTTCCCAGCCCACGGCCCTTCAACCCAATAGAGTTTTGTCGACATGCTTCAGTCGTTCCCTTTCACGACGATTTCGCGCGGGAGGGCCTCAACGTCAACGCCACGCCTCCGCAGAACATAAATGCGGTGATGTCCATCGAGTATAGTCCCGTCGGGCCTGATTTTCAGGCAGTCCTTCTGTCCGGGCGCCAGTGATTGTATGAGTACATCAGTGGTGAGGGATTCCATCTTGGCAAGCTTGGGCGCGCTGAGCGAGGCTTCCGGGTGGAGAGGTTTAAGCGGTGGATACTGGCGAGACTTCGACATTTCGGATAGAGTCGTTGACCTGCATTATCTTGGTGAAAATCTATTACTGCATGACGCGCCAAGCCGCATAGTACCACAGCACTGGAGCGGCAAAGAGCAGAGCATCGATGCGGTCCAGCATGCCTCCATGGCCCGGCAGAATTGTTCCCGAATCCTTCGCCCCCGCTCCGCGTTTGATCAACGATTCCACCAGATCACCCAGCTGCGCCGCGATGTTGAGCGCCGCCGATAGCAACAAAGCCGGTCCTAGCGGCGGTTTCTGTAATGCGAAGAAACCGTCGCGCCTTTCGATCAGATGCGCATTCAGCAGAGCGGTGCTGATCGGCAGGGCATAGTTGTACAGCAACATGCCCACCACCAGGGTTGCCAGCAAAGATGCCAGCGCTCCTTCCCAGGTTTTTTTGGGGCTGATGCGGGGCGACATCAGATGACGGCCAAGGGAACGTCCAACGAAGTACGCAAAAATGTCTCCCGCCCACACCAGCAGCAGCAAATAGAGAAGCAAGAACGCTCCCGACCACTGCTCGCGCAATTGCACCAGAAATCCGAGCGGCAATGCAACATAGACAAAAGCAAAAGCAGAAACCATCGCAGCCGGAAACGAGCTGCTCAGGTTAACTCGTCGCATGGCAACCGCGAGAAAAATAAAGGGAGCAATCGCAGCCGCGAATCCCGCGCTGTAAACAAAGATCGCGGTCGAGAGCAGGGGCTTCTCGCTTCCCGGGTTGATGGCCAAAAGCAGAAAGAATAGGCCGACAAAAATGTATGTAGGCCAGCGCAGAGGCCGGATGCCATACGCCTCGGCAAGCTTGAGCAATTCCTGCACCGTAAGCAACGCAACCAAAGCCGCAACCAGCGCGAGCACGGGCACGGGTGCGCGCAGCACCAGCAACAGGACAATGGGAATCAAAACCACTGCGGTGAGAATTCTCTTGAGCAGAGGCAAGAGCCTTAGCTCCTGCCCGTCTTGGTGGTATGAGCCTCGTGAGCGTGCGCTCTGGTCCGAGGATGTTCAGGTGTATGAACCCGCGTGGCATCGCCGGCCAGACCGCCATAGCGGCGCTCGCGTTTCTGGAATTCCGCGATGCCCTCGAGCAAATGCACGCCGCGGAATTCAGGCCACAACGTAGGAGTCACATAGATCTCCGCGTAAGCCAGTTGCCACAGCAGAAAGTTGCTCAGCCGCATCTCGCCGCTGGTACGGACCACCAGATCGGGGTCGGGTAAGTGCCGGGTATAGAGATGACGGGAGACGGCGTTCTCATCGATTTCCAGATGATCCAGGCCGCCATTGCGCGCGGCCGCGTCCACCATCGAGCGGAACGCATCCACCAGTTCGGTGCGCGCACTGTAGTTGAGCGCGAGCGTCAACACCATGCCGGAGTTGTGCGCTGTAGCTTGGCGCGCCCACTCCATTTTCTCCTGCACCGAGGGCGGCAGTTCGTGCTGGCGGCCAATGTATTCCAGGCGAATATTGTTCTTGTTCAGCGTGGGTACTTCTGCTTTCAAATACCGGCAGAGCAAACCCATGAGGAAATCGACTTCGCCGGGAGGACGTTTCTTCCAATTCTCCTCGGAAAAGGCATACAGCGTAAGCGCCGGAATGCCGATGTTGGCCGCCGTTTCAACCGTGGAGCGCACGGACGAGACTCCGGCGCGGTGTCCGGCGATTCGCGGCAGATGGCGCCGCTTGGCCCATCGGCCGTTGCCGTCCATGATAATGGCGATGTGTTTTGGGAGCCGCTTTGGGTCCAACCGCAAATAAACTTCCGCTTCCTTGCGGTCCAGCCCGGCGGGAACTGTTGCTTGCAAGCTAACCTCTGCTGTTTGTTGAAGCTAACACAGCGGGGAAGGTGGTGGCAATGACACCAAAGAGCCACACCTGAGTCGACACGCGCCGCCGCTCGCACTTCCAGATCAAAATCATTTCACCCTATCGCGAATCGGGAGGTGGGCTTATAATGGGCGCCGTTTTTGAAATCCCGGCCTACTATCGCGGCAACAATCTTACTTGACTCGCTGGGTGTGACCGAGATTCGCGAGCGGCGGAATCAACTTATCAGGAGAACTTCATGAAGCATTCGCGCGCTATAACCGTTGCGGCATTCCTCAGCGTTCTAGGCTTGCCTTTTGCGATGGCACAAAGAAAAGACGAGGTCCGTGACTTCCCGCCCGACTTCCACCAATACATCCGCGAAGCTCTTCCCGAAGACATGGTTCCTGGCGGTGAGTTGGCTCTGCCATCCCAGATCCTTGGCATCGGCGGGCTGGCGAACGGCATCCTCATCAGGGATGTTGTCATCAGCAATACGGATAAGAATCTCAAGAATACCAACCGGGCCAGCAACAGCGAACCCAGCATCGCTATCAATCCCGCCAATCCTAAAGAAATCGACATCCTTGCTTTTACCGCGGGATGGGGAGCAGATGCGCCCATCTGGCATTCGACGAACGGCGGAAACATCTGGTCGCTCGACTCTACAATTCCCAACCCCACTGGCCTATCAGAGAGGGGATGTCCATGCGACCAAACTCCCGACTACGGACGCGATAATCGTCTGTCAGCTACATTTCTTGATTTCGATAACTTGGGTATTGACGCATACAGTGGCACTACGACCGATCCGACTTCGGCGGCAGCCTGGAAGTGGTTCGTTCAGAATGGCGTGGCGCAACCCACCGACCAGGTCGGGCAGGGCGGTACCGATCAACCTTGGTTGCTGGTGAACCACGATCCGTCCACCCAGTCGCAAGACGATGTTTACGTAGCCTACGACAACTTTGACGGCGCGCCAGACATGCGTATCGCGGTTGCTCCGGGAACCGATCCGCCTGATTTTACCGTCGATAATCTGGCGGGATTTTCGCAGGGAGAGATTAATCCAGGCCAGCGTCTAGCGGTCGATCACAAAAGCGGCGCGGTCTACACTCTGTTTCAACAGTGTCCCACCACAGTCGCGAACTGCAACAACATCGCCGCTGATCCGAAGACCATCCACTGGTTCTTAAATCGCTCGACTGACGGCGGCCACACTTGGATCTTGAACGGAAGCTCTACAGGAATTCAAGTCGCATCTGGACAAAGCACTCAACCGCAACCGAAGTTTGGAACGGTGAATGCTCTTCTCGGAGGAGTCAATCACATCGCAGTCGATCCGAATAACAGCGACGTTTACGTGGTCTTCGGCAACCGCGATCCGAAAACAACTAACAACCGGCTGAGCATCGTTCGCCTGACCTCGAACGGCAAGGGCGGTCTCAAGATTGGCAAGCCGCACTTTGTTACCGGCCAGGTGCAAGCTGCGCTGCCTTCAATGGCCATTGCGAAGAACAGCAAAGGAACCATCGGGATCCTCTACGTGGTCTACAACGGACTCGACAAGAAAACCGGGTTTCCGACCTACACCGCAAAACTGGCGATCAGCGACGACCACGGCGTCACTTTCACAACCCATCAGCTCGAGAAGTTTCTCTCACCCGCCAAGGACGATGGTGATGAACGGCAGCGCGTCCTCGGGGACTATGAGCAGTTGAAAGCTGTAGGAACGACCTTCTACGGGGTTTTCCCGGGAAACGGCGTGCCCTTCGGCCGTCCTTTCGCCAACATCGATCCGATCTTCTTCAAAACGACAGTAACCGAATAGCGCTCAGCTTCGGCCGCCTGAGGACAGTTGTTGCTCCTCAGGCGGGCCATGCTGCCTGCGTTATTTTTCGCGGGCTTCTTCGGGCACCACTTTCAATTCCAGCTTTTCCGTGTGCCTCAAAACCGTCAGAACACTGCGTGCTCCTACCGTCGCATCGGTCAACAGGCGATGCAGGTCGTCTACGCCCGCGATAGGCTTGCCATCCATCGCGATGATGATGTCGCCCTCGCGTAATCCTGCTTTCTGCGCCGGGCTACCGTTCGTAACTGAAGCCACGATCACGCCACTTTCGCCGGGGAGATCGTAAAAGCGCACGACACGGCGAAGCAGCGGCACGGTCTGGGCCTCGACGCCGATGTAACTGCGGCGGATTCTGCCCTCGCGCAGCAAGCGTCCGGCAACGAACTTCGCGGTATTGATTCCGATCGCGAAGCAGAGTCCCTGTGCGCCCATGATAGTCGCCGTGTTCACGCCCACGACGCGCCCGTCGGAGCTTACCAGCGGGCCGCCGGAATTGCCCGGGTTAAGCGAAGCGTCGGTTTGAATTACGTCTTCAATCAGCCGTCCGGAATAGGAGCGCAAAGAACGTCCCAAAGCGCTGACCACGCCAGCGGTGACCGTGTACTGAAAGCCATAAGGATTGCCGATGGCAATCGCCAGTTGGCCTACGCGAAGCCGTTGCGAGTCTCCAAGAGGAGCGGCCACAAGATGAGGCGCGTCATTGTTGGGCAAACCGATGCGAATTACGGCCAGATCAGTCGCGGGATCGTCGCCGATGATGTGGGCAGGGAAGCGCTGCCCATCGGGGAGCGAAACATCAATTCGCGTGGAACCGTGTACCACGTGGCTATTGGTCAATACCAGGCCGTCAGGCGTGAACACAAATCCCGAACCACCGCCCTGACGTTCCCGAGATTCGCCGGAACGGGTTAGCGCAGCCTGCGCAACATCGATTTTCACCACCGAGGGGCTGATCGCCTCCGCAGCGCCGACCACGGCTTGCGAATAAGCATCAAGCAAATCTGCGTCGTGAAGCCGGGCTGTGACGGAATTTTGGGCAACTGCTTCCGAAAAATCTGCCAATGGAAAAATACTACCTTGCTGAGCCATAGCTGCTAGATGAGATCAGCGGGAATCCGGATTCAAGGCTCACGCATGTCTCCGCGCACTCTGCGGGTGTTATCAGCGACATCACCTGACCCGCGATTCCATTGCATCTTCCTGCGCTTTGGAATAAGCTGGCCCCACTTGGGGCAGCTTACGCATCGACATTCCTGTCCCCCTAATTCAAAGGAGGATCCGTATGCGACTTCGCGTATCCGCTTTGTTCGGCCTGTTGTTGTGCGTGCCATCTATCGCTCAAGATCATTCCGCCCACACTCAGTCCAAGCCGGCAACGCTGATGTCTGGGGTGGGAAACGTTCACCATCCCGTCTCGGCCAGCAACCCCGAAGCGCAGAAGTTCTTCGACCAGGGGTTGTGCTTGATTTACGACTTCAATCACGACGAGGCGGCACGTTCGTTCCAGCGTGCGGCAGAACTTGATCCCAAACTCGCGATCGCTTACTGGGGCATTGCGGAAGCGGTGGGACCAAACTACAACGATCCAGCCAGCGAACAGCGTTTCAAACAGGCCCACGAGGCCATCCAGAAGGCAGTCGAGCTTTCCGGCAATGCCTCGCCCAGCGAGCAGGCTTACATTCAAGCCATGGCCAAGCGCTTTCCCGCAGACCCCAAGGCGGACTTGAAAAAAGCGGCCGAGGACTATCACGACGCCATGCGCGAAGTGGTAAAGAAGTATCCCGATGATCTGGATGCGGCCACGCTGTTTGCCGAGTCGGGCATGAATCTGCATCCCTGGGGTCTGTGGCATGTGGACGGAACGCCCGAGGCCGGGACGGAAGAGATTGTCGCAACGTTAGAGTCGGTGATTCGCCGCGATCCCAACCACCTGGGTGCGATCCACTATTACATCCATGCCACCGAAGCTTCTGCGAGTCCAGAGCGCGCCCTGGCGTACGCCAACAAGTTAGCAGCGCTGGCTCCCAATGCAGGACACATCGTGCACATGCCGTCTCACGTCTACATCCGCACCGGAGATTATGATGCGGCGGTGAAGACCAACGAAGACGCTGCCGCCGTGGATCGCGCCTACATTCAAGCGACCGGCGTGCAGGGCATTTATCCCATGATGTACTACAGCCACAATCTGCACTTCATCGCCATGTGCGCCAGTATGAATGGCAACTATGCCGAAGCCAGGAAGAACGCTGACCTGCTGGTCGCGAATGTGGCTCCGCATGTCAAAGACATGCCTCCACTCGAAGGTTTCATGACCATCCCCATGGCGGTGAATCTTCGCTTTCACAAATGGAATGAGATCTTGGCCATGCCGCAACCGGATCCGGCGATGAAGATTACCACGGGGTTCTGGCATTTCTCTCGCGGCATGGCGTTGGCCGGCACCGGCAAATTGAATGAGGCCGAGGCAGAGTACAAGATTGTTTCTGAAGCGGAACAGAATACGCCGCCCGATGTTGTCTTCTCGGCGCCCATCAATAACAAGGCGAAAGACATCATGAAAATTTCCGAGGATGTTCTCGGAGCGAAGATAGCCATGGCCAGAAAGGATTACCCGCAGGCCATCTCGCTGCTCACAGCGGCGGTTGCGATTCAGGATACCTTGAAATACGGAGAGCCTCCGGACTGGTTTTTCCCCGTCCGCGAATCGTTAGGCGGCGCGCTTCTGATCAATGGCGACGCCGCAGGCTCGGAGAAAGTTTTCCGCGCCGACCTCGATCGCAATCCGCGCAATCCGCGTTCTCTGTTTGGATTGCAGCAGGCGCTGAAAGCACAAAACCGAACTTACGACGCGGGCTTTGTCGAGGCCGAATTCCACCACTCGTGGACGGGTGGAGAAGTCAAAATCGAGGACCTGGTCTAGTCCCGCTGATACTTTGTCATTCCGAGGAGCGAACGCGACGAGGAATCTGGTTTTCCCCGGCTACACCAGATCCCTCGCTTTGCTCGGAATGACAACTGCCGAACGATCAAGGTTTTTTCATGCTGGGGTCGTCGTTGGGATCAATGTAGTTGAATTTCAGCGGCGCCATGCCGTGGATCTGCACCACGGTTTCCCCGCTGCTCATCGCATAGTGATGCATACTTGGATCAAGATACGCGAAGCTGGTGGCGGCAAAGCTCATCATTTTGCTTTCGTCGAATTTGTCCCCCATGCCGACCTTTAGCGTGCCGGAAATGACGGTTACGTTCTCGCGTTTCGGATGCCAGTGCGGGGCGATCTTGTAGCCCTCTGGCATCTTCAAGCGGACGGTGTAATCGCCGGCAGCTCCCATCGGATTACCCTCGAGAACCGCAAGTGCAGCCCCAGGCTGGAGGAAGGCGGGCGCTGGTCCGAATTGAATCTGGTCGGGGGTGAAAGCGTTCTTGGGTGCCGGCTTAGCGGCTGGTTTGGCTGCCGCATGAGGGGACGCAGGTTTCATATTGTCCTGAGCCACGACAAAACCACACAGCAAGACGACGAAAACAACAAAGTAGTTTTTCATGATCTTCACCTTGGGCTCCTGAGAAGCTGGTGAGATGGATTGGACTCCACGTACGGCGGAATTGTACACGTTAAGGCTGGGCTTTCAATCGTGTGGCTTCCTTGGGCACGGCACACGCTTGTGTTGCGTTCTTTAAAGCTTCGTCCAACGCGGAGCCCAAGGTGGCAAATTCCTGGGAACTCATGACCCTCTGCATGCCCTCGAAGAGTTGGCGCTCTTCTTTGCGGATGTGTTGGACAAGCTTCTCCCCGAAACTGGCCAGGCTCTGCCGGTCAAGACTGCGGCTGGCTGCTCGCGAGAAACAATTACGAAGCTCGGCGTGGTCGACCAGGAGTTCGCTTACCAGGTGTTGCAGTTGCGGAAACTTCTCTGCCGCCGGAAACAGTTCCTTCTCTTCCGCCGCGAAATGAACTTCAATCTCGCTCTCGAACTGCTGCTGAATTTCCGACTGCCAGGCCTGTGTGTCAATTTCTCCCGCCTCCAGCGCACGATCGAGGCGCACGCACAATGCCAGCGCATGCTGGTGCTGCCGCGAAAGCGGGATCAGGCTGGGGTCACGCAGCATGTGGCAATGATATACGAGTGCGGTAGATCTCCGGCACCGCTCGATCCCATCGAGTATTAAGTTCTGATGGCGTCACACAGGCGTCGACGCCCGCACCTACATCGGCAACTTGATCAGGGGTTCCTTGTTCACACTGGGTGTCGACCATTCGCTTCCATCCGAGCGCAGGGTGAGCCAATCGGTACGTACTCGATCCCACTCCTGAATCAACATCCCATAGGATTCGAATAGCTGGCGAATGCGACTCCTCTCCCAACCCACGACATCTTCCAGAATCGGCGCCAGCACCGCCAATGCATTGCTACTAAGGATGGTTCGCTTCGCGACCTGAGAAACATGCTTGGCTTCGGAGACCGCGATGGTGAAGCCGTCGCGCACATTGACATGCAGCATGACGTGCAGGTCAGAGCTGCCGTCGCCTACATAAATAATGTGGTCCGGCCCGACTTGCTGTTCGGCTTGCAACCGGTCGAGCATCGCCACTTTGCCATAACCGGCGGTGGCGCGAGCGATGGATTCAATCTGGCCGGCATCGTTGTAGCGAAACTCCGTTCCATAGATGTGACTCGGAGGGACGATTCCCTCGAGCGCCGACTGAATGACCTCAACCGGCGCGGCCGAAAGAACATAAAAATCGAAGTGGTAGCCGTCGATCCCACTCTTGAGAATTTCGTAGAGCAAGGCGATGTTTTCCTTCAGCCGAACTCCCTTGCCCGCCTCATAGAGGTGTTCCTTGCGGACCCGGCTCTGAAACTCGGGATCGTGCAGAAGCAGATAAGCGAGCTCAGCCCCCTGTTGCACCAGGTTGAGCTTGGCCATCCCCTTGGCCTTGCGCTCGAACTCCTCCGTCGGAATGGCCACCAATTCGCTGAGCACGTAGCCGGAGTCGTTGAAAGTCAACGTTTGGTCGAAATCACTAGCAAAAATATAGCGTTTAACGGGTTTCTCACTCATGTAGCTATTAGATTCGATAGGAAGGCAAAAGACCAATCAAAAACATTGATCGGTGCTATATGCTTTAAGATTTAATCTGCCGTTAACAATCGACTCGCCCGTTTTGGGATACATCTCCGAAGTTCATGAATGGTGTTCCCTGAGAGAGCCATGCGCCCGCGTGGGAGACTTCCGACGCTTCGGTGATGCCGCTCCCGGGCGGCAGCGCGGCATCTACCGGTGAAATAGGATGAGGCCGGTCAGGCCAAAAAACCGTGCGCCTGATAAATGCCGAGCGTTTTCCAAGCGTAAGACTGCCATATTTGCACTGAAAATAAAGGTGGCAACAGTGGTACCCGGATTTTCGTCGCAGCGAGGCACTGTGCGGGTATGCTGTGCGTGCAAGACCTTTCAACCTTGACATGCTTCCTCTGGCGAGGCAGACTTACCGTGGCGTAACTTTGGCAAGGGGGGCGGCCACGGGCAGACCCAACATGCGAAACGTAAATCTTCTCTTGCTTTCCTTGGCCGCGTTTTTTGTTGTGCCTCCACATGCCAGTGCCGGGCAATTTAAGCCCGCGGTCTATTACAACCTCGGTTCACGGCAACGCCCTTATCAGGTCATCACCGCCGACTTCAACAATGATGGGAACTTAGACTTAGCTGTAGCGGATTGGCTTAGCGGTACTGTGAGCATTCTCTTAGGCAATGGCGACGGCACCTTTCAGCAGCCCTTAAAGTTTTCGAATCCTGGTCCGGAACAGATAGCAGTAGGAGATTTCGATGAGGACGGGAACAACGACTTGGCGGTGCTCGAGTTCGGTGGCACCGGGCACAGCGTGCTGGCACTTTACTTTGGCGAAGGCAATGGCAAGTTTCGAAAAGGACCGACCTACATCTTGGGTATACAGGGGTCGTATCTTGCTGTGGCCGACTTCAATGGCGACGGGCACCTCGACGTGGCGGAGACAAACGGCGGAGAGGGAAAAAATCCTAACGTGATGGTGTTCTTCGGAACCGGAAAGGGAACGTTTGGAAAACCGACCACATACAAAGTGCCGGGGCTACCGGGTAGCATTGCTGCCGGCGATCTAAACGGCGACCATCACCCGGATATCGCGATTGCGAACGGAGGATTCGTAAGCATCCTGCTTAACACCGGCAACGGCCATTTCTCCAACCAGATTCGTTATTTCGCTGGCGGTGGAGAAACGCCAGATATTGTCATTGCCGACCTACGGAACGATGGCGGGCAGGATTTGGTTGTGGCCAACGCTGCAGATGGGATGGTTGTTCTGCTGAACAAAGGAAACGGCACCTTTGGCAAACCAACCATTTACGTAGCCACTTGCCACAACTGCCAAGCTCCGGAAGCTTGCGTAGCTGCCGACTTCAACCTCGACGGGAATCTCGACGTGGCCTGCGCTACGAACTCTGAGGACTCCTACTTCTTCTACGGCGATGGCACCGGCAAGTTTGGCCCCGCAATTCCCATCAACGATACCATCAACTTTAACGGCGGCTACTCCATAGCTGCAGGCGACTTCAACAACGACGGAGCCCCCGACCTCGCCATCCCGATTGAACTCAAGGGCAAAGTCGCCATCCTGCTGAATACTCAGTAGGCATCGGGCTTCGGATCTTACCGCAAACACCATTCTCGTTGACTCCGCTAGCACGCCCAGATAAAATATGTCCAAGAACCTTATCTACAGGTTAATGCAGTTCTTTGACAATCCGACCTAGGCGACGGCGCAGGCTTTGAGTTCCAAAACGGAAACGCGAGTCGGGGGCCCACGCGTAACTTCCATGTTGTCTAGATTTTGCGTATAACTCCTTTAAACTCAAAGATCTAGCACATAGTCATAAAATAAATCTTGTGTTTTCAAGATTTTGCGAACGAAGGGGGGAGGGGGGTACCCGATACTAAACAGTAAACCCGGACCAAAATGGGACGAGCGTAAAGGGGCACTGGCGCGATGCCGGAAAAGCATCGCTCATTATATCGCCAAGCCCAACCGCCGCTGGGCGGGCGGAATGAAATCATCCCGTGTCGTTCTCAGCCCGCCTTTACTAATTCCTTCCCACCGTTGAAAATGATGGCTTCGCTCTCAATAGGTTTTTTCTTGAGTGCGACGTGCATAATAAAAGAATCATCGCCCGAATGCGGGCCACTGGAGCAGAAATCATTATGGGAACTTCCGGAGAACTGATTCGCCTGATCAACTACGTGGACGACATTACCACCACGCTGCGCCGCATCAACGCCTTCGTCGCCGCCATGGAGAGCGACGAAAAAAAGCGTCTGGCTGAAAGCCTGAAGGTCGCGGGCAACAACCTTGATGCTCTCGTGGTCCGATTGGAAAAGGGTGGGCAGTAATGGCACAGGTCCACACCATTGCCGTGATCGGCGCCGGGACCATGGGGCGGGGCATCGCTCATGTGGCGGCGCTGGGCGGCTATCCGACCATCCTCGAAGATTTGCTGCCCAACGCTCTGCGGCGCGCGGAGACAGAAATTCGTGGCAACCTCGACAAGGCCGTGGAGATTGGGAAGGTTTCTGCCGAAGATGCCAAAGCCGCATTCGGCCGCTTGCGATACGCAGGTAGCGTTGAAGAAGCGGCGCGCGAAGCGGATCTGGTGATCGAGGCTGTGCCCGAGGAGATGGAGTCGAAGATTGAGATCTTCACTCTGCTCGATAAAATCTGCCGGCCCGGAACCATTCTGGCTTCGAATACTTCTTCACTTAGCATTACCGAAATTGCCAGCGTCAGTTTCCGGGCCAAGAAATGTGTCGGCATGCACTTCTTCAACCCCGTCCACAAAATGAAGCTGCTGGAAGTTGTCCGTGGACTCGAAACCGACGACGACACTCTCTCGACTGCCGCCGAAGTGGGCAGGCGGATGGGCAAGGAAGTTGTGGTGATCAAGGAGTCGCCCGGCTTCATCACTAGCCGCATCAATGCCATGATCGGCAACGAAGCGTTCTACATGCTGCAGGAAGGAATCGCCTCGGCGCAGGATATCGACAAAGCCTTGAAACTCGGACTGAACCATCCTATGGGGCCATTCGAACTGGTGGATCTGGTTGGCCTGGATACGCGGCTTTCGATTTTGGAGTATTTGCATAAGAGTTTGGGAGAGAAATATCGGCCTGCTCCACTGCTGGTTCAGTACGTGAAAGCCGGACGCGTTGGCCGCAAAGCGGGACGCGGTGTGTACGAGTATCCGGAAGTGAAGGTTGACGAGAAGAGAACGCCGGTCGCTAGGGCTGGCGATTAGCAACCGGCGCTGGTCCCGCTAGTTCTTGTTGATGTCCTGCCCTGCCTCCAACTTCTTCACCAGAGGCTCAAAGAAAATCTTCTGGTTATCGGGAGCCCCAGCCAATGTGATTTTGATTTCTTTAAGCGCGTTGCTATAGTCGCCCTTGGCTGAATAGATTCTTGCCGTGCCGTCGTGAACCACCCAGTCATTGGGATCTTTCTTCGCCGCCTGACGGAAGTAGTCGAAGGCCTGATCCTGTTTGCCCTGGCCCTGAAGCAAACGGCCATAGGCGTAGATTTGAGCCGCAGTCGCCCGTTCCAGAGCCTGGTTCTTCGCCACCTCAGCATCGTCTTTTCGGCCCATGGCTTCGAGAATCTGCGACTTGGTTAGGTAATTGTCGAATCGTGGCTCGGTTCGGATCGAAGTCTCTTCGTACTGCAGGGCTTCATTCAGGTCATATTTGCTGGTGAGAAGGTAGGTTGCCGCATCGTCCCATCCTTCCCACGTGTATTGAGCAAGGCCCTGGAGTTGGTTGTGCAGGCTGGCTTGCACAATGTCATGCACATTCACGTCAACCTTGAAGGGAACGGCAATCTTCTCCCAACGCAGCGTGGCCACGGCTGAATCCGCTTTCACATCATCGAAGTCGAAGGTCATTGCTTCACGGGGTTCCGTCGCCTGCGGCTTCACAGTCACTCTTAGTGCGTCGTCAGCTTGGTTGTAGGTGAAGCTGCCCCACGCGGTGTGGACTTTGGAGAAAATCACCGTCCACTGATTCTCTCCCGGAATCGTGAAGAGCGCATATGTGCCCTTCGCCAGCGGCTTTCCCTCGATCGTGACGTCGTCCGTGAACTTGATGATCGTGTTTTCATTCGCTCCCGTGCGCCAGACTTCGTTATACGGCACAAGCTTGCCCCAAATGGGGCGGCCCTTTACCAGCGGCCGGGAATAGCTGATGGTGATGTCGGTGATTCCGATGCGCTGTGTCACCGCGGAGTGTTGGCTATCTCGCGGCAAGTCCAGGAGCGCGGATTGAGCATGGCAAAACGAACTTCCAAACGCGAGCCCTGCAACCAGGGCGACGATCAAATGTTTGAGCATGGAATAACCCTCCGCTTCTAAATTGTGTTCCGGGGAACGGAACTGGATTGAGGAAACGACCGTTTAGACGGAAGGACAGACCGCCGGATAGCGAGTTGTAACAAGTTGTAAAACCTGAGGCAGCTGTCAGGAGAGGTCGTCTAGGTTACTGAAGCCGCGCGACTGGATCCGAATCGAGGCGCTGCGCTACGAGTGATGTTGACAACCCGAATCCCTTCAGTCCAAACGAAGTTCTTGCCGATTGCCTTTACAATGCATTTGTGACTGAAGGTAACAAGCCACGCTTGGATCGCGTTCTCGCTCAACTGCGTCTCTACGAGCACCCCCTGCTCGATTTCGATGCTCGCGCCAAGGGCGATAGCGTTGAACTGATCATCCAATTTAAGAATCCACGCATCCCGGTGCACACCTACTACTTCGATCTGCATCCGCGTGATCTGGACCACTCCCAGTTCGAATGGACCTTCCAGCGCCAGCTCTACGACTGCCTGCACGACTACCTGGTGGAAATGTTCATCCGCACGCCGCAAGACCGCGTCGAGCGCCAACGGGAAGGCTTGTGAACCTGCGCCAGAAAATTGAAGAGGAAATCCGCGAGCGTGGGCCGATTCCATTTTCGCGTTATATGGAACTGTGTCTGTATGACCCCGACCTGGGTTATTACTCGCGCAATGCTGAGCAATTCGGCAAGGCTGGCGACTTTTACACATCAAGCGACGTGCACGCGGTATTCGGACGTCTCCTGTCGCGTCAGTTCGAGGAGATGTGGCGAGCGTTAGGATCGCCGGCGCAGATCGAGATCCTGGAGCTTGGCCCGGGTCGCGGACTATTCGCCCAGGATGTGCTGGACTGGTTGGAGAAAAAGTTCCCTGACTTCTTTCGCGCCCTGCATTACAGGCTGGTGGAGACATCGCCCGTTTTGCGAAAACGATTGCAAGCGACTTTGGAGCGGCACTTCGCAGCAGGGGAGACTTCGCTCTGTTCGGCCAGCTTGAGCCTGGGGGAGGGCACGACTTCCGTCGTGCCGGATAAGGCCGCTCTCGCGAGGAGTTTCGCCCCTGAAGTCCCCGTCATAGTTTTTGCTAATGAATTTTTCGACGCGCTGCCGGTTGAGGTCCTGAGCACGCAAGGCGAGTTGCGCATCTCTGAGAAAGATGGACGATTGGTTGAAACCTGGAACGCGGCATCTCCCGAGGGATTGGAGTTCATCGACCGTTACAGCGTTCATCCCGAAGACGGAGAGAGAATCGAAGCTCCCCTGATCGCACAACTCTATATATCGCGAATCGCGGCCACGGTGAGGCGCGGATTCATAGTCGCCATCGACTACGGATATACTCGTCAGGAACAGCTTGCTGGCCGGCATCGCGGCACGATCGCTACATATCGACAGCACTCTGAGAGTGCAAATCCTTACGAAGCGCCGGGAGAACAGGACATCACCGCGCACGTGAATTTCACCGCCCTGGCCGCGGCAGCCGAACAAGGCGGAATGAAAGTTCAGCCGTTGCTGACGCAAGCTCAATTTCTGTTGGGAATCGGCGAGCATAATCAATTCGCCGATGCCTTCGAAGAATGCCGATTGCCGCAGGAACGAGCCAAGGTTGCGCTTCAGCTCAAGCACCTCATCACACCCACCGGAATGGGAGAAAGCTTCCATGTGTTCATCGCATCGAAAGACATCGACACCGTCCACGTGTCAAGGTTAAGCGGACTCATGTTCGGAAAAACGGCCCGCCCATAAGAGAAACGCCTTCGAGTCCATCAAAAACTTTTATGAGCGAAGCATGGTTCTTCGGAAGTTACCGAACCATCTATAACCTCGTCGTGTCTGGTTGCCTGTAGGGGAGGTCGCATTGGAAACCGCCGCGCGTCCACCTTCGTGGAAGATCCTTCTGGCGTTCGCCATTATCTACTTCGTTTGGGGATCGACGTTTCTGGCAATTCGCGTCGGAGTCGACGAAGTACCTCCGTTCCTGTTGGCGGGAATCCGCTTTTTCGTGTCGGGCGTCGTCCTTTACGGGTGGATGCGGCTCAAGGGTGCGCCACCTCCCAGTCGAACCGAATGGGCGTCAGCGACGGTGTTGGGGGCGTTGATCTTCCTCGTCGACTATGGCTGCCTGTTCTGGGCCGAACAGCGGGTGCCCTCGGGCATCGCCGCAGTTGTGCTGGCGACCATTCCGGTGTTTATTACTTTGCTCGAGATCATCTTTCTGCGTACCCAGCGGCTTACGGTTCGGCTCGGATTGGCTCTGCTGGCGGGCCTGTGCGGCGTAGCCGTTCTAACCCTTCCGTCATTCTCGTTCGGGGAAGTTCCCATCAACCGTGCCGGCGCTCTCGCCCTGTTGGTTGCGGCATTCACTTGGTCTGTAGCAACGATCCTAACTCGCCGGCTTACTCTTCCGGCCTCGAAGCCGATGAGTGCAGCCGCTCAAATGCTTGCCGGCGGAGCCCAACTGTTCGTGCTCGCCGCTCTCTCGGGTGAGTTTGCCGGTTTTCACTTGAAGGCGGTTTCCGCGAAAGCCTGGTTCGCGCTGCTTTATCTGATCGTCGCGGGTTCGATCGTTGGCTTCACCGCCTACGTCTGGCTGCTGCACCATGAATCACCAACGAAAGTGGGAACATATGCCTACGTCAATCCCGTGGTCGCGGTTGCTCTGGGATATTTCGTCGGCGGAGAAGCTGTTGGTCCTCGCACCTTGTTGGGGGCTCTGCTCGTCCTGATCAGCGTGATTGCAATCACCACAATTCCCAGGAAAGCCAGTAATGCTGGGAAGCAACCAGAGCTGTCCATCGCGGAAGCCGATTAAGCTGTTCTCGAAAGCTGCACCGGAAGTACAGGTCCCGACGTTATCCCGAAAAGCGCGTTAGCCAACGATATGATGTTTAGCTGTGCGCTTTGTTTATCGCTTGGGGATGCTCGGATGGCTATTAATGCCGGTTTTGGCCTTAGGCCAAACCGGCCAGCAACCCAGCGCTCCGCAATCAAGTGACGCGCAGCCTACCACCTCACAACCGGCAAACCCAAAGCCGATCAAGCCCTCAGCCGTGGCAGCTGCGGCCGATGCCTCCAGACAAGCGCGCGAATCCGCTCCTCCGATCAAAGTAATCGGGGACGACGATTTAGACGATAACACCGACTCGGCTGAGGCTGCCAAATCTGAGCCAAAGCCGAACGGTTCGACCGCGCAGCAGAAGTTAAACGAAGATAAGACAACCCGTGACGACGAACGAAAAGTGCGTCAGTTCTATGCCCAAGGATTGACATTCAAGAATCAAGCCAAAGTTCAGAAGGGCAAGATCGTCGACATCCAGAATCGCATGACAAGTCTCAAGAATCAGTTTGCCGCGTGGAGTGCAGGATTCGCTCAGGATTCTGAAGCGCAGGCTTGTTGGACCTCGACCTATTACACGCCTTATTACAAGGACTGGTGCGACAGAGGACGAAACTTGAAAGCACAATACGAACAATTGCAACGTCAACTCGCACAGGAAAAGGCCAAGCTCGAACAAATGCAAGAGAAAATCCGCCGCGCAGGCTACGGCAATGGCGTCTACGATCCCGATTAACTAGGAACGACCGCAGTTCAAGGCCGCGTCATCTTCTCCGGCTTCATCAACTCGTCGAATTCCTCGCCCGTGAGATGTCCGAGCTTCAATGCCGCCTCGCGCAAGCTAGTCTTGTCAACGTGCGCGGTGTGGGCGATCTTTGCAGCTTTGTCGTATCCAACCGTTGGTGCCAGTGCGGTCACCAGCATCAGCGAATTCTTCACGTACCAATCAACCTTAGCGCGATCAACCGCAATGCCTTTGATCATGTAGTCAACGTATCCGTGGCAAGCGTCGGTGATTAGGGTCACCGAATGCAGAAAGTTGTAGATGATGACTGGCTTGTATACGTTGAGTTCGAAGTTGCCTTGCGATCCGGCGAATCCGACTGCTGCGGTCGCACCGTGAACCTGCACGCACACCATGGACATAGCCTCGGCCTGGGTGGGGTTTACTTTGCCCGGCATGATCGAAGATCCAGGCTCGTTCTCCGGAATAGTCAATTCGCCAAGGCCGCAACGCGGACCCGACGCCAGCCAGCGGATGTCGTTCGAAATCTTCATCAGCGATGCAGCCAACGTTTCCAGCGCACCCTGCGCAAACACGATCTCATCGTGCGCGGAAAGCGCAGCGAACTTGTTGCCGTGTGAACGGAAGGGAAGCCCCGTGAGTTCAGCGATCTTCTTGGCCGCTCTTTCCGCGAACTCAGGATGAGCGTTGAGCCCAGTGCCCACCGCGGTTCCGCCGATGGCAAGATCGTAGAGACCGCCCAGCACTTGCTCCAGCCGCTTGATGTCTCGCTCCAACAAACTGGCCCAGCCGCCGAATTCCTGTCCAAAGGTCAGGGGCACGGCATCCTGCAGATGGGTGCGGCCGATTTTTACCACGTCGTTGAATTCTTTGGCTTTCGCCGTGATGGCATCGTGAACGTTCTTGATGGCTGGAATCAGAGCGTTCCTCACCCGCTCCGCCGCCGCGATGTGCATGGCCGCCGGGAACGTGTCATTCGACGACTGCGACATATTGACGTCGTCATTCGGATGGATCGGCTTCTTCGATCCCATCTCGCCGCCCGCCAGCTCGATGGCGCGGTTGGAGATGACTTCGTTGACGTTCATGTTGGTCTGCGTGCCGCTGCCCGTCTGCCAGATGCGCAGGGGAAACTGATCGTTGAGCTTGCCCGAGATCACTTCGTCCGCGGCCTGCACGATGAGCCTGGCTTTGTCGGCGGGAAGCTTACCCAGATCCTGGTTCACCAGCGCGCACGCCTTCTTAAGAATGCCGAACGCGCGGATCATCTCCGGCGGCATCACGTCGCGCCCAATGTTGAAGTGGAGCAGGGAGCGCTGCGTCTGAGCGCCCCAGTAAACATTGGCCGGGACTTCAATCTGTCCCATGCTGTCAGATTCTATGCGGGTGCGAGTGGCGGGTTCGGCGGTGGTGGCCATTAGGTGTTCCTGACTGGTGCCCAAAAGGAAGAGAGCAACCAAAAATTATACCCTCGGCCGCGGAGGTTTTGCGCCGGTGTGACAACATGACCCGCTCGGAATGCGACGCGTGCTAGAATCTTTATCTTCAAAGAGCCACGGTTTCCTTTCTTGCGTGCTCTGCGCGGTTGATTCCAAGGATAGACATTGCTGACCAAACAGAAGTCCGAGACCGCGCTTCAGGTTCCCGACACGCTCCCGCGAGCTCAATCGCAATCGCGCTCCAACACTCGGGTCGACGTGCTTGTCATCGGCGCCGGGCCGACGGGTCTTGCCTGTGCGATCGAGGCGCAAAGAGCCGGATTCAAGGTCATCGCGATTGATAAGGGTTGCGTAGTCAATTCCATCTTCAACTATCCCGCCAACATGACTTTCTTTACCACGCCGGAGCTGCTCGAGATTGGCGACATCCCGTTCAGCACGGTCAACCAGAAGCCCACGCGTCAGGAAGCGCTCGAGTACTACAGGAAGGTCGCAGAGCATTACCGTCTGCCGATCGCGCAGTACCAGTGGGTGAAGACGGTCAACGGTGGTGACGGCAATTTCGAGGTCACGACCACGGATCGCCTGGGAAGAATTTACGATTACCACACCCGCAAACTGATCGTCGCAACCGGCTACTACGACCTGGCGAACATGCTCAATATTCCCGGGGAAGACTTGCCGAAAGTGTTTCACTACTACCGCGAGCCTCATCCCTACTTTGACAACGACGTTCTGATCATCGGAGGCAAGAATTCCGCGGCAATCTCAGCGCTCGATCTTTGGCGGCACGGAGCGCGCGTGACCGTGGTACACCGCGGGGCGAAGCTGCATCACCACATCAAGTACTGGATCTTGCCCGACATCGAGAATCGCATCAAGAACGGCGAAATCAAGGCTTATTTCAGCAGCTCAGTGGGAGAGATCGAGGCCGATCAAGTGGCGATCTATACGCCCGAAGGTGTGGTTCGCCTGAAAAACGATTTCGTTTTTGCGCTAACTGGATACCATCCCGACTACGATTTCTTGCGCTCGATGGGCATCGAACTTTCGACCGAGCAATGCCGTCCGGTTTGCGACCCCCTGACCCTCGAAAGCAATGTCCCTGGAATTTATGTGGCCGGCGTGATTGTGGCCGGTTCCAGGACCAACGAAATCTTCATTGAAAACGGCCGCTTCCACGGCCAGCAGATCGCCGCGCACTTGAAGCAGAAGATGGGAGCGGGAGCGGGCGCCTAGCCTTAATCTAACTAAGCGAGCGTGACTGTTTCCTCGCCCAACTGCTGATTGATCAAGCGCGAAACCAGGGGCTTCAAGTCTTCTCCGGTCTTCTGCAGCACAAAATCCTGATTCGCGTCGGACCAGTCTAATTTGAAACTCGTGGCCAGCGCCGAAATCCAGATTTGCCGAACTGGTGCGTTGGGCGAGATCACGAAGCGCGAACCATCGTCGAAAGATATGTGCAGCGCTCCCGATTGGTCCTCGACTTCAATGTCGGCCGATTCCTCCGCCGTAATCAGACTCTGTTTGAGAGACTCCAGGGCAGTGTCCGCACGTTTGCGAAAATCGTTCTCGTCGAGCATGGAAAGATTATAGAGGCTCTCAGCTTTCAGCGTTCAGCTAAGCCATCGATCTTGGCCGCCATGATGAAATCGCTCTCAGTCAGGCCGTCGATCTTGTGTGTCCACAATGTGATTTCTGCTTTGCCCCAGGCGAGCAGAATGTCGGGGTGATGTTCTTGCGCCTCGGCCACCGCACCTACCCGATTCACAAAATCGAGGGCTTTTTTGAAATCGGGGAAGGTGAAGGTACGTGTGATGTGGTGTTCGTTGACCACCTTCCATTGCGGCACTTGCTGATGCAGTGCTTCCAGTTCTTTTCCTTTGAGCGGAGGCACGCCTCCGCGGCAAGGAACGCAAGTCTTGCTGGCGAGAGAGGACATAGGCAATCTCCGAAAGCATTGTAGCGGTTTGCGGCGAGGTGAGTTTGGTAACTAAGAGAACTCACTCCAAAGATGCTAAAATTATGATAATCGTGGCAAAATCAGCTTTACGGGCTTAAGTCATTGATAAAGAAGGTTTGTCTTATACTGGCGTTCAGTGCTGCGCTCCCGGCGTCGGGAGCGAAACTCAACCCACCTCCGGTCACCGAATACCGCTTGCGGTTCTACCACACCCATACCAACGAGCGACTGGACATTGTTTATCGCCGCGGCGACACATACCTGCCGGAGGCGCTCGACCGTCTCGACCAGTACCTGCGCGATTATCGCACTGGCGACGTCCACCATTATGATCCGCGGGTGTTCGACCTGCTGCACGACCTGACCGCTTCCCTCGGTCGTCCCTCGGCCGAGATCGATATCATCTGCGGATATCGAACTCCGCGTACGAATGAGTTTCTGCGTACCCGCAGCCCTCACACCGGTGTCGCCGAGCACAGTCTGCACATGCTGGCGGAAGCAATTGACATCCGCCTCCCGGGCGTGCCCACTGCCCAGTTACGCGATGCCGCTCTCGCACTGCATCGCGGCGGGGTCGGCTACTACCGCACTTCTGATTTCGTCCACGTGGATGTTGGCCGAGTCCGCCGCTGGTAGAGATTTCGAGGTATACCCCCCTCCCCCTGATCTTTTGGAATGATAGGGTTACAGCCAGACTACCTCCAAAATCTTTGAGGAATAAGGACTTACGCGTAAAATATTCCGGAATAAGGAGTTAGGGGTTCCTCTTCCCAAATTGGGTTGATTGTCAAGGAGCTAACATCTATCGCGATATAATATCTTGATGGAGCAGCTAAGTCAACCCCAGCAGCCGACGGGGCCGTGCCTCAGATTGACCGCGGTGGCGTTTTGTTTTCATTTTTTTGCGCTGGCAGTTCAGTTGCGACCAAGGCTTTACGCCTAGTAGGTCAGCAGTTTGATCGTGTTATTCATCTCGGGCACCGGTTCACGGTTGTAGATTCCGTTCACTGCGATTGAGTTGAACGACAGATACAAATGACTCTGTCCGGAAATTCCGGTGCCTCGTGCGATGGCTCCCATAAACAGATCCGGACCGCCTGGTAGAAGGTTCGCGAAATTGGCGTTGCTGGTGAAACTGGTCACAGGCTTGGAAGGACCGAGCGCGGTTGACCCTGGCAAAATCTGATTGAGGACTACGCGTTCTTCTTGCTCGAAATAATCTCCTTCCGTACTTAAATGCACAATGCTCACGGTGCCGGTGGAGGCGTCGTTGGTGATGGTCGGGAAGGTGTGAAAACCGTCTTTGTTGTCGACCGAGACAGGTTTCGACCACGTCTGGCCGTTGTCGGTCGAGAAAGTCGCGTACACGCGGGTATTTACGCAATACGTTGGCGGATCGTTTGGTGGAGGCGGGGGTGTGTATACGTTGGTGCAAGCGTCATAGACCAAGAAGGTCGTGAAGCTGCCGTCGGACTCGAGACGGTCTGCATGCTGGGTGTAGGAAAAGCCGATTGGGGCAATACCGGTGGGTGCATTGAGGTACATAGTGTTTACAGTCGCAACGGTAACGGGTGTTCCGCACACGGGAGGTTTGGGCGCTCCAGCCGGTGTACAGGTGACAAAATTTACCGTCTCAGTTACGCCTTGTGCGTCCTGCATGTAGGAGATTGTGATTAAGCCATCGGGGCGCGCCTGGACGAACGCGTAGAATTGACCGTCACTGTTACCGACGTTCTCCATTGCGCTGCAGTGCGAGAGGCTATTGGTGCAGGCCATGATGAACATGGATTGAGCTTCACCGACGATATAGACATCACCTGCCCCTGTACCCGAACTCCGTTCATCCACGGCCAGCACCGGATAGATTGAGCTCTGGTAGGTAGGGTCGATTTGCACGGGCGGAGTTTGCATCCAGCAAGACTCGGCTTGCGCTGCGGTGTGAGTGCCGTGGGGGCATTTCGAGGGATTCAACAAATCGGCGGTTGAGGCACGAAATATTGCTCCACCATACACAAACCGATTATCCGCTGCGAAGACCGCGCCCCGGACGGAATCTGCCACAACCGAGGTGGTTCCCAGTCCCATGGTGTTATTGAAATTAGGCAAGCCGCCTTCAAACTGCACACTGCAATCGGCCGTGCTGGAGGTGTGCACGTAATACCCGCTAAGACTGCCATCCCACGGTCCGCCGGGAGGAAGGTTGCCGCGAGCATCGGTCGCGGTTTGTACGATCAGATCCGATCCAGCGCCGGCGCCATTGACAATGAAGTCTGCGGTGGGCGTGACTTGGAGTACCGCGTTGACTCTCGGCTCCAGGTTGAAGCGGGCACCGGATTCTCCGTTGCATGGCTGTGATTTGGCAGCAGGTTCGGGCTCAAGCTGGCTTGGCTGGGTCTTCATCTGGTGCAGGAGAATCCGAGCCCGTTCGAGGGCGGCGGGCGAGGGTTCGCCGAAGCGCTGATTCAAAGCCTTTGATTTCGGATTGCCGGAAACCTGCATCCACGCCCTGCCTTCGTCGGATTCGAGGTACCTGTACATGGACGACTGCTGGTGTTGAGCCTGCGGCGAGACGTGCGGTTGTCCAGAAGGACCCACCCGCGGGAATCCGCCGGTTTGCGCGAAGGCAGCTGCGCAGAGCAAACCTGCGAAGAGTCCAAGGATGCTGTTTCGAAGTGCTTTCATGATGTTATTCCCCCCTTCTCATTGGACAGACCTACGGAGATACACTGAGCTGCGCCCTAATATTCGTATTTCGTCAGAACGTTGTGATAGATGCGAAACGCCTGGTGGTTATAGATTCCCTTCGTAGTGCTGCCAGTGAAGTGAATGTACACGCGGCTCTGCCCCGTCTTGCCGGTGCCGGCAGCCGCCAGACTGAGGTCGGTCGCCCCTTCTTCCCAGCCGTAGGGTCCATCATAGGGAGTCTGGGTAATCTGGTGTGGCGTCTCAGCCGTGGTTTTTCCTGGCGGAACCTGCGCCAGGAATATCTGGGTGTGGAACGTGAGCTTGTCATTCTGCGAGGACAGATAGGCGATATTGACCGTGCCCGTAGAAGCGTCGAGCGCCATGTTCGCAAGGAATTGTTGACCCGCGGCGGCCCCCACCACTTGGAGGGGAGACCAGGTTTTCCCACCGTCGGTCGAATAGGTCAGTACCACTCGCGTCTTCGGACAAAAATAGTCCCCGATCTGCGGCACGGCACACTGGTCATAAATCAAAAATGAGGTTACGGTCTTGTGATCGGCTTCCAGGCGATCCACGTGGTACGGGTACTGTTCAAAGAAAGCGGTGATGTTGCCTGGGACGCCCACGGCAGGATTTGGTTCGTCTATCACCAAAGTCGGTGTTCCGCAGGTTGGAGGGTTGGGAGCGCCGTGCGGCGTGCAATTCACAAACTTGAATTGAGCAGGACCGAAGAGATTTCCATTTCCATAAGCAATGGTGATTCCGCCATCAGGACGCACTTGGACGCTGGAGTATTGTGGGCTGGTGTCCGCGCCGCTGGCGACCACCGACGTACTGCAACTCAGGTTGGAGTTCGTACACGCGGAAAGGGTGATTTGTGTGTTCGGCGTGCTGAACATAGTCTCGGAAACATATACGTCGCCTGCGCCCGTTCCGCTGGTCCGTTGATCCACTGCGATGGAGGGATATTGAGCGTCTGAAGTAGTCTGGTTGGCAATTCCCGCTATGGGCCAGCAGATTGCCGGGCTCTTCTGGGTGCCGTTGGGGCAGTGTGCCGCATTTAACAGGTTTGCCGCCGTACTCTTAACGATAGACGCGGCGATATAGAGGCCATTGCCGCTAATCGCGTAAGTGGCGATGAAAAATGCATCGTGCGCCGGATCTGCCGCTGGTATTGGGGGGCCGACCGGCACAAAATCGCCAACGATCGGTATTCCCCCCTCGAAGTCGGCGTCACAGTTTGAGTTGTCGCGATGAACGTAGTACGCCGGGCTGTAAAACCCGTCATATTGAATATCAGGGTTCAGGACACGTTCATCCTCGGCCCCGCCAACCACGAGGTCGGCGCCGTTGCCGCCACGGTTCGGAATTACGGCAATCGCCTCGTTATACTGGCCATAAAAAGCGGCATTGGTAAGTGGTTCTAAGTCGAAGCGGTTTCCGTTAGGGGTGCAGCCGGAGGTGGGATTCAGTGATTGTTGCGCCACTGAGGTTGACTGGAAGCCGATCATGATGGCTCCGACCGCAACTGCCGCAATCATCGTGTGGTAAAGTTTCATCGCCTTCCCCTCCCAAAGCTCCTCTGTACTGTATCGCCGAGTAATTGCAGGCCGCAATTTCCATCGGCGACGTACAGCAGAGACTGAGCAACAACATCACAACTTTGTGTTGTCTAACGCCAGTTAATGTGGGCGAGAGATGCACGGCGTTTGTCACGCAGTTGTTAATTTTTTGTCTTTTTTTGCCAGTGACCTATTGACCGCTATGGTGGCTGAGACGAACTTGGGCCGGTGGCCCGGCCTTCTGCATTCGAGCGTTCCTGTCTGCTTATCCTAGAACGGAATATCTTCGTCGCTGATCGGGGTTGAGGCGGCAGCGTGTTCTGGCTCGGGGGCGCGCTGATCGAAATTGCTTCCGCCTGCGGCTGCACTGCGGGAACGCCCACCGGAATCGTCTCCGGCGCCTTCACCGCGTCCGCTGAGCATGATCAAGTCATTGGCGATGATTTCGGTTTTGTACTTCTTCTGGCCGGTTTCTTTGTCGTCCCAGGAGCTGGTGCGCAGGCTGCCTTCGATGAAGCACTTGCCGCCTTTTTTCAGATACTCGCCGACGATCTCCGCCAGGCGCTGAAAGGCCACGATATTATGCCACTCGGTACGATCCTGCCACTGGCCGTCTTTATCCTTGAAACGTTCGTTCGTGGCGATTGAGAACTTGGCAACTGGCATGCCGCCCTGGGTGTATTTCACCTCGGGGTCCTTGCCTAGATTTCCGATTAAAATGACTTTGTTAACGCTTCTTCCTGCCATGAGTGCTGCTCCTTCCGCCTGCGGCTAGACACCGGGAATCGACACGAAATTACGGCTGGAAGGCAATATATCAGAAATAGCTGAGGCTTGAGGCTCAGGGACTGAAAGAGTCGGCGAAGGCGGGCCAAAATGAAACTGGATTCTGCCGCTCAATAGTGGGCTGGTTTCAAACTACTGCGCGCCAGATCCCTCGACCGGCTGAAGTGCGCCGGATCTTCGGGATGACGGCGGTCAAAGAAATCCGACCAGCCCGTGGTCTTCGGCGTGGATGAAAATCTCGAACCTTACGGTATAATCGGTGCTATGGCTGCTGAAGCAGACTCCTTAAAGCCCGCCGGGATGGTGCCCGACGAGCTTAAATTTGAACCCAAGTCCAAGGGGCTGTTAACTCCTCGAAAGAAGAAACCAAAAGAGTTGGCGGTAATTACCGAGTGCTGCACCGGGTGCGCGGGTTCTCCGGCTTGCGTGGAATATTGCCCGGTGGAAGATTGCATGTTCTGGGTTCCGGACGAAGACCACCCGCCATTCGGCAGAATCCAGGTTGATCCGATCCTTTGTATCGGATGCAAGAAGTGCATCAGCAAAGGTCCAGACGGATGTTTCCTCGACGGCTGCCCGTGGGACGCAATCGTGATGGTGGACACGGTCGAGGTGGAAAAAGAAGTCGGCGCGATGGCGATTTGAAATATTATTAGCGCTAGCCTCCGGCCTTAGCTTACACCTTCGCAGGAGTTGCCCCAGATGAAGGTCAGTCATTTCTCCCTTAGCAAGCCTCGGCCAAAGATAATCTTCACCGTGACTTTGCTACTTCTCGGCAGTATTCTGGCCGTTGCCCAGGAGACGGTGCTCTATCGCTTTCAGTCTGGCAACGATGGCTCTGAACCCAGAGCCGGTCTGATCGCGGACGCGGCCGGCAACTTATATGGCACCACGTTCTATGGCGGCAGCCAGGCGAGTGTAGGCACGATCTTCAGACTTACCCCGCCACGTGGGCGCGGGGCGGCTTGGTCGGAAACAGTTCTCCACACTTTTTCGGATCTCCTCGGGGGATGGGATCCGTGGGCCGGACTGATTTTTGACAAGGCCGGGAATCTCTATGGTACGACGTGGCTCGGAGGTACTTCTGGCGATTGCGGCGTCGTGTTTGAGCTTTCGCCTTCCGGTAGCTCCTGGACCTACACCGTAATCCACAACTTTGCCTGCGGTGGCGTCAGCGACGGCGGCGAGTCGCGGGCTGACCTGGTGATGGATCAGTCTGGAAATCTGTTCGGTACTACCTCCGTCGGCGGAAGTGGAAGCTGTATCGGCGGATGCGGCGTCGTCTTTGAACTCTCTCCCTCAAACGGCGGGTGGACCGAGAATGTGCTCTATAACTTCCAGGGAGCTTACGACCAAAGGGGCGGTACCGGCGGCGGTGTCGTCCTGGATAAGCAGGGTAATCTCTACGGCTCGAACTACAGGGCCAGCGTGCGCGATGCTGCAAGCGCCGTGTTTGAATTGAAGCGTCCGCCCAAAGAGGGAGGCCCGTGGCGGTACAAAGTAATTCATGATTTCACGGATTCCAAGGACGGGTCGTTTCCTGGTGCGGGCGTTGTTTTCGATGCGCACGGCAATCTTTACGGTACCACTGAGTTCGGAGCTGGGTCCGGGTGTGGTGGATCCGGATGTGGAGTTGTCTTCGAGCTAAAGCGGCAGTCGACGGGCGCTTGGGTTTATGCAGTGCTGTACCGGTTCGCGGGAAACGGCGATGGGGGATTACCCCAGGCGAGCTTGACGCCTGGTGCCGCTGGCGAGCTGTACGGGACAACTCAAGAGGGGGGTACCGGTCCCGGATGTAGTGGGCTGGGCTGCGGGGTTGCGTTCCGGTTGCGCCCACCGCGTAGCCCGGGTGGCGCTTGGACGGAAACCGTCCTGCACACGTTTCGTGGAGGAAGAGATGGATACGTGCCGTGGGGGCAACCCGCATTCGGCAAGGGAGGACGGTTGTATGGCACTACCCAATTTGGCGGAATACCTACGTGTGAAATCGACAATTTCGGCTGCGGCACCGTGTTTGAGGTCATTCCTTAGCTGAGGGACAGGCTTGATGGGACGGCGATTCCAGCTTTGTTCGTCCTCCCGGCAGTCGGCTGGATGTTTTCCATTTGGATTGCGGATCGGCACTCCGAAACGCCTCCGACTCGGCTCCGCCCGACTTGCTTACGGGTCGCCAGACCTTTATCTTTCCCTTTGCCGTATCGCTTTTTCTGTTTCCATAGCTTGCAGGCGCACGTCGTTGGAAACGTCCGGCAATTCTCGTTCGTAGGGCGACACCGCTGCAATGTCCTCGGGCTGGCCAATCAGGTAGAGCGCGCGCAGTGCTTCCCAGACCTGTTCCGTGCCTGGATCGATGGTTGCGATTGCAGCGCCAGCCGCTACCGTTTCTCCGGTCTGCGCAGACAGCGTCCGCAGACGGCCGGTGATTGGCGAACGGATTTCTATGGTCTGATCTCCTGCCTGCAATTTCGCAACGATTCCTGATTGATGAATGGTTGTGCCCAGCGCGCTGGTATCGATCACTTTTCCAGGCTGCGTGACGGTGACTGTGGCTGGCTGCAGGAGTTCGAGAATCTGAGGCCTTCCGGATGCGTCGCCGAAGCGAACCAGCGAAAGCGCGGCGTTTCCTCGCACCGTCAGCGAAGGATCGGCGAGCATTTTAAGGAGAGCATCATGAAAGCCCGCGCCGGATGTGTCTTGTCCCATGACCCAGGCGTCGGTATTGCGGACCTCTTCGACTGGGTCAGAGGCGAGCCGCACAACCTGCGGATACCACTGCCTCACGCTTTGGTCGTGTCGAGTGATGTGTTCGCCGATCTGTACCAGCGCGTGCTGAATGTGGCGAGGATGCTTTTGGTCTTGCAGATATTCGGCTAACTGTTTTTCAGAGAGCTGGCGGCCGAACCAGGTGTTCCACCAGAACAGAAACGGCATGAGAACGATTAGCCATCCGGTCGCGAAAAAGAGCAGCCGGTTGCGCGTCGACATACGCGGCTTGGGGGGCTTGCTTGCGTCGGGCGTAACCTGTGGAGTTGCGTTAGGAACTGCGGACATGGGATGACGGTTCTCCGTGCGCTTTGAGACTTGAGTTACTCCACCACATCGGCATCGAGCACCCGGTCCTGCTCCAGATAGTGCGACACTGCATATTGAGCCAGAAGCGGCGTCTGCACGCGGATTTCAGCGCCGATCCATTCTCCTTTGTTGTGGGGAGCGTTGAGCGGATGGTTGCAACGTCCGCCACTGCCAAATTGGGGGCCGAAATCCGCGCTCTGAATCTGGTCGAACTGTTTGAGTCCGCGCCAGGCTTCATCGCCCACCGTGCCCGAAACATCGATCTTTAATCTGACGACTGACATACGAAAACCATTTTCACCACAGAGTCACAGAGACGCAGAGAAAACTTAGGCAAAGAATTTTCTGTGACTCTGTGTCCCTGTGGTAAAGCTTTTTCACGCAGCGAACAAATGATAGAGCATGAAATAGACAATCACGCCGGTGACCGAGACGTACATCCACAAGGGGTACGTCCAGCGCGCGATGGCGCGGTGGCGGTCGAAGCGTTCTCGCAAGGCGCGGCTGAGAGTAATAATCACCATCGGCAAAATTATGATTGCGAGAATGGTGTGGGACGTCAAGATCGTGAAGTATACCGGGCGCGACCATCCTTGCCCCTGGAAATGCTTCGACGGCGAGTGCGCATAGTAGTAAAGGCAATAATGATAGTAAAGATAACAAGTCAGAAAAAGCGCAGAAGTTAGCACTGCGGCGATCATGATGGCGCGGTGCGCAGCCATCTTCCCATGCTTGATGAAGTTGCGTCCAACCAGCAGCAGGACGGCGTTTGTGCCATTCAGCGTGGCGTTGATCTGGGGGAAAACCGTGTATTGCGGCAGAATTTGCATTATACGGCAGGCCTCGTAGTGCGGCGATTTACTCGGAAAAAGCATAGCCCAAACATGAAAATCGTGAACAGCGCGAGCGCGGCGATGGAGGCTGGCAGTGGCAACACGGTCGGGCTTTCAGGATAGAGAAGAACGCGCAGTGCCTCGACGCCGTAGGTCAACGGATTCAGTCGCATCACCAGCCGCAGCCAGCCCGACGCTCCCGCCAGTGGAAACAGCGCGCCTGAGAGCAGCCACAGCGGGATCAGAAAGAGATTAATGATGGCATGGAAAGCCTGTGTGGAATCCATGGGCCACGCGATAGCGAATCCCAGAGAGGTCAGCGCAAAGGAAACCAGGAAAACCACAAAGACGACCAGCAGAAAATCAATGACCCCCAAATGCACGCCGACAAAGGGCGCAAAAGCCAAAAAGATCAAGCCTTGAATGGCGGCCAGCGTGGTTCCACCCAGCACCTTGCCGAGCACGATGGCAGAGCGGGGCACGGGTGCGACCATGACCGACAACAGGAAGCCTTCTTTGCGATCCTCAATTAATGACATCATGGCGAAAATCGAGGTGAAGAGCACGATCATGATCAACGCGCCGGGATAGAAGTAATCCAGATAGTGCTGCTGTCCGGGAGCGCTGCCCGCGCGGAACGAGGTGCCGAAGCCGGATCCGATAACCAGCCAGAACAGCAGTGGCGAGGCGATCACGCCTACCACGCGCGAGCGCTGGCGGTAGAAACGAACGATCTCCCGCCACCAGAGCGTGAAGGCGGGCAGCATCACGCCGCTGGAGATTGGGGCAGCCTGCACTGGCAAAGTTGCGCTTCGCGTGACCACGTTAACCTTTCTTCGGCAGCAGCGCTGCGGATTTCTTCATTCTTCCGCGCACTTCGAGGAACGCATTCAGGAAGAGAATGCCTGACAGCGTTAGCAGAATCAGGCTCATGAAGAGGCCGTCGACGGTGGTGACGCTGGCTTTCAAAACGATCCACGCCACTCCCATCAAGGGGACGATCCCGAGTATGACGGAAAGGACCAGCATCATCGGTTTGCAGTCTCCTTCTCTTCGCCGCCGTTCGTCCAGAAACGATGTCCGGTGCGGTGAATGAAAACGTCTTCCAGGGTGGGCTTGCTCACTGAGATTGCCTCAATCTCGCCGGGGAAAGCCTCGACCACATCGGTAATGAAGCGATGGCCATTCTCGCGTTCGATACGGACCTGCCCGTGAAGCACCTGTGCGTCCAGATGGAAGCGTGCGCGGATTCTTTCGGCGAGCGAGTCAGGGTCTTTCGCATCCAGCAAAATCACGTCTCCACCGATTTCATGCTTGAGGTCATCCGGCGTGCCCAGTGCCACCACTTTGCCTTCGTTCAAGATGGCGAGGCGATCGCAGCGCTCAGCCTCTTCCATGAGGTGAGTGGTGACGATCACGGTTACACGTTCTTCATCGCGCAGAATGGCAAGATATTGCCAAAGGTCGCGCCGGGCGCCGGGATCGAGGCCGGTGGTGGGTTCGTCCAGCAAGAGTACCGACGGGTGATGCAGCAGTCCCTTGGCTAATTCCAGCCGCCGCTGCATTCCTCCGGAGAAAGTCTCGGCTTTTTCATTGGCCCGATCGGCTAGTCCAACCCGGCCCAGCATTTCTACGATACGCGATTTCAGCGGCGCTCCGTGCAAGCCATAGAGATGTCCCTGATGCCAGAGATTCTCGGCGGCGGTCAGCTTCACGTCGATGCTTTGCGCCTGGAAGATTACACCGATCTGGCGGCGCAGATCATTGGGGTCGCGGGCGACGTCAAATCCCATGATCTCGGCCCGCCCGCCAACCGGAATCATCAGAGTGGAGAGGATGCGAAACAACGTCGTCTTTCCACTGCCATTCGGTCCCAGCAGTCCGAAGAGTTCGGCCTGACGCACATCGAAGGAGACGCCGTTCAGCGCGGCGCGATCGCCATAACGATGCACGACATCTTGAACAGAAATAACCGCAGGCCCCACAGCGATGTCGGTCTCAGAGCCAGCCACAGCAAATGGAGTTTTAGAAGCCACAAACTATTCTACGATGAGATGCTGGCCGGCGGGTCACGCGGCTACCGGTTTTCGAGTTCGGCCTGGCACTCGCTCTTCAAACGATGCCGGCACCTGCCGCCACACCTGAATCGCGAGAACGACAGCCGTCGCTAGAAGCAGGGCTCCAACGGCGACGTGGGCAACAGTCGAAACCACCATAGGCAATTCGGGCTGAACCGCGTCGCGTCCCCACGCCACACGCGTCAGGAACGCGGCGAAGCCAAGGCAAAGTTGAGCGATCAACAGAGATACTAGAAGGATCGCTGGCCGCCGCACCGCTTCGATCTTAGAGAATTGCGACAAAGTACGGATTGCTGTCCAGGTCAGCACGAAGGCAACGATTGCGGCGTTCCCGACGTGCGGCCACCAACTCATACCGTGATGGCGAAACATTGCCCCCAGAATCAGTTGAACGTAGAGGACGAAGATCGAAAGCAGGGTGAGGGTGACGAGGCTGGGACGGCGGCTGTCGAATTCAATCTGCGGAACTTCTTCCACCCATTTACGTCCGGTGAACATTGCGATGACAACTGAGATGCAGAAGAATGTCTGCGCCACGGCGGCGTGGGCCGAAGAAACCCATGGCGGCTGAAACAACAGGACTGTAAGCCCACCCAGGATTGCTTGCGTAATCACTGTACCGAGAGCGGCGACGCCGAGCCACTTCATCCAGCGACGGCGGTCGGCAAACCACGTCCACGCGGCGATGGAAATCGTAAGTAGCACGATAGACCCGGCGATGGCGCGATGGCTCCACTCGAACTTTATTCCTCCATGCAATGGGGGAACGCTGAAGGATCCGAAGGATGTAGGCCAGTCGGGGATGGAGAGGCCGGCATCGTTGCTGGTAACGAGCGCACCAGCGATGATGAGCACGAAAGTCGCGCAGGCTACGAAGACAGCGAAGCGGTGGTGCGCGCGATTGTAGGTTGTGGCGAGGGCCTTCAGCGGTTTACTCCCCGGTTGATTTCACAGCTGCCGAGTTGCGCTCGGCGGGACGGATCAGAGACCCGTCCGGCGCGAGTGAAGCCGGAAACTACTGCGTCTTGAAAGTCTGGTCTACCGTCTTGCTGTCTTTGGCGGCCAGCGTGACTTTTTGAGTTTGCTCGCCTAGTTTTTCCTGTACGAATGCAATGGTGTAATCCCCAGGCGGCAGGCCCTTGATTTCGTACTTGCCATCGGGGCCGGTGACCGCATAGAACGGGCTCTTTACCACGTTAATGTACATCCGCATCCACGGGTGCTGGTTGCATTTCACCGGCAGCATAATTTCTTCGCGGGCGAAACTCTTCTCTAGCGGGGCAGCCGCCGGGGGTTGAGATTCGTTCCATTCGCGATTGGCTTGCGGGGTGGGGTGGATGTTGTGCGTGGTCTGGTCGTCGTTCTTGATTTCAATGTTTTGACCCGCCATGGCACCCAAAACGTGAGGGTGATATTGGCAGCCCTTCTGGTCGATGGTGACCGCTGTCGTAGGAACCGCAAAGGTCCGATCACCCAGTCCATCTTTTACGTAGACGAAAACATTTGCCAAATCGCCGCCGTCGACGACGATGGTCTCGGCTGTGTTGGTTCCCTTGCAAGCGGCATCCTGGCTCATATCGATCTTGGCCGGCTTGGGAGCTGCGCCGTCGAGTTTCACCGTGCCGCTAACGGAAGCTACTGTGCTGGGATCGATTGGAGTGGCCGCTGCCGCTGGCGCGGCCGTGGTGGAAGGTGCGGAAGCTGGGGCTTCGTTTGTTTCCTCTTTCTTGCTGCAGCCTGCGAGGAGCCAGAGGCCGAGAAGACAGAGCAAGCCAAACATTGCTACCGATGTTTTCTTATTCATTATGTCGCCCTTTCGTGAAGTGTCGAACGCGTTTTGAAATCTGAAATTCAGGTTTACTCGGTACCCGAAATCTTGCCCCGAATGCGCGGGTCGGAAGTGCCCTTGCGCTGGCCGACGGGACAGCGGCGTTACAAAACCTTACATTCTACCGCGAACCGCCGGCGCTTGCCGGGTGAGAAGGCCGTGCGGCCTGCTTAGACTTCGCCGGCATCTGGTTTGCCGCGCTGCTTCGTCCCATAGACGCCGCCACTCGTTTTTGCTCTTCCGGCGTCAGTTGGAAAATGTAATCCACCAATAGCTTGGACTGATCTCCTTCGTAGCCTTGGAATGACGACGGCGTTGGACCGGCGAACACCCAGTGATCGTTCTCGCGGCGGAACAATCCCGACGGCATAGATGTGCCCGGGCTGATGGCTTGCGGATCAAGTACCCAGCGCTGCGCCCAGTCCGGTTTCAGGCGATCCTTGGCTAGCAAGAAGTTTGGAGCGGTTGCAATCTTGTCATGCGCGGGATCGCCAGTGGCGTGGCACTTCAAGCACGGTGCAGCTGTACTCGAGAACAGGCTGCGCGCCATATCCGTCTCCTTTGTGGTCAAGACTGGCACCTGCTCCGGAATGTACGGCATCGGCTGCTGCGAAAGGGCCTGGAAGAATCGCACCAGCTTACGCAGTTCATTGTCCGAGAAAGAGAACGTGGGCATGCGCACCTTCAGGTAGGGACGCACGCCGTTGCGATTCGTATCCGTCGTGCTCAACGAAGGATTCGACAAGAATCGACGCAGCCATTCGGGATCAACACGCGCGCCTTCGGTCAGGAGCTTCGGCGGAAGTTGGTCTTTCCAGTCCGGATCCTGATATTTCTTCATTCCCATCAGCACGGTCGGCTGACCCGGAATGAACTGATGGCATCCCATGCAGTTGTATTTCTTTACCACCCACCAGCCTTCCTGAATGTCACGGCGCGAGTCGCCGGGGAGATATCGATATTGCGCGGGCAGGGAACTCTCTTCGCTGCCCAGCAGGAATGTGGTGAGGGCGCGAATCTGCTCTGCGGTAAGGTGCAGATTGGGCATGCGCAGAGCTTCGGTCTCGGATTTTATCTTGCCCTGGTCGTAGATGTTGGGTTCCGCAAGTTTGTGTTCAAAGAAACCCTTGTGGTCGTACCACGAACTCGTCGCCGGACCCTCTGGGAGCCGGGCCAAGTCTTCAGGATTTTTGATTGGCTCGGCGTTTTTGCCCCCGCGTTGGGCGGTTTCAGTGAAGAGAGCGAAATCCAGACGCTCGATGGGCTTGCTTCCTTCGAACGTTAGCTCCGTGCCGATGCGGCCCTCGTCCTCCATCCCAGAAATCTCATGGCAGCCAGAGCAACCATAATGACGAATCCACTTTTTGCCTTCCTCTTTCAATGCGGGATCATCCATGAAAGAAGCATCGGCGTAGGACGAAGGCTCCTGCTTCTTTTGAGTCATCAGGTAAGACGCAATGTCCTGCGCATCTTCTGGTGCGAGGCGCAGGCTCGGCATGACCGTCATGTTCTGCACTTGCAGTTCGTGTCCGTCGTTGGGGCATTGGCTGTGCTGCAGGTCGAAGACGTAAGGCAAACCCTTCTTGGCGTAATCTTCCGGACCAATATCTTTCTTTTCGTACGGACAATACGGACGAGTGCGTTGACGAGCATTGTGAATCCAGCGCACCAGATAATCGTAATTGGCTTTTTCGCCCTCGCGTGTCAGATTCGCTGCGAAGGTGCCACCCTGCATCTGATCGCCTTCGCCAATGGAGTGGCACGCCAGGCAGCCGCGCATCTCGAAAAGCTCTTTGCCATGCTCCGCATTTCCTGGCTTCTGTTGCGGCAATGGATCCGTGAGCGCCGATTGCCACAAATAAGCCGAGATCGCCTGGATTTGATGATCGGTCAGACGGAAGTTCGGCATCTTGGTAGTGGGACGGAAATCTGTCGGCTTCTTCAGCCACACCGGAATCCAATTCCTGTTCAGCTTGAGCCGGATGTCCTTCAAGTTCGGCCCAATCTTCTTCATGTCTTGCATCACGCTGTGCAACTGAAAATCGAGTTGCTGAATCTCGCCGTCCGCCTTGCTGTTGGCCACTTTGAGCGCGATGGCCTCATCGTTTAATCGGTTGGCTTCCTGGTTGGTCTCCGCCGCATCCGCTTGCTTCATCAAATACGCAGCTTGCTTGAAGTTTTCCTTTTTCTGCTGCTCCAATTGCTTGATGTGTTGGCTAAACGTATTCAGATCCTCGGGTTCCTTGTCGTACCCTTCATAGCGGTGGCAACCCATGCAGCCTTTTTGGCGGAACAGATCCTTGCCTTCGCTGATCGTCCATCCCACATCGCCGCTGACTAAAACCATGTCGGCCGCATGGCAGGTCTGGCATCCGGCTTCGACGTTCTGCTTGGGAAACAGTGGCCACAGCCAGTGTTCATAGTTTCCGTGCGCCTTCTCGACACTCGTGGTAGCGCGGCCGTTGCCTTGATGGCAAGGCGAGCAGCCGAATGTGTCTGGATCGTGGATTTTCAAGAGCCCGGGACTTGGATGGCTAACAAAAGCCTGCGCATATTCGTCAGGCTTCTTTTCGCCCTTCGGAGTCATGACCGCGGGCGTGATTTTCAGCGGCTCACGAATGCCCATGTGGCAGGACTCGCAGCGGTCGACAATATTAGCGTCGGCCACATTGATCTGCACGATCTTCGGGTCCCACTCTTTCGTCTTTCTCTGCAAGCCCTCGATCTGAGTCGGCGTCAGATCGACCATGTGGTCGGCGACATAAGTCGTCATTGCGGTGCCGGCCGCCGTTACCGGCTTGATCACCTCGCCCAGTTTCGCATTCAGCTTGGTGCGCTGATCCTTGAGGTCGTTGTATTTCTCTTCCAGTTGGCGGAAGTCGTATTTCTCTTTGTGACCGTCGGGGAACTCGACCGTCCAGAGTCTCTTCTTATATTCCTCCAATTCGTTTCGCTTGCTTTGCTTGCCCGACGAACTGGTCTCAGTCTCGATCTGATAGGTCAGTGCATTGGCGTAAGCCCGCTTGTCAGTAAAGATATTCTGCACCGCAAGGATCTGCGCGCTGAGACTCGTGATCTGTTTCTGAAGGTCGTCCCGCTGAGACTTGGTTGCCGCGTCAACTTGCTTGTAGGCCTGCTCCAGTTGCTGATACTGGGGATCGGTCTCGACCGCTTTCACGGACTTGTCGGACGCCGGCTCCGCCTTCGCCAGAAAAGCGGTGTAGCGCTGCTTCCATTCGTTTTGGAAAGCCTTCCAGGGCCGCTGTCCATAAGCTTCGTCCCACAGAGCCCAGAACAAGGTCGCCATCAGCAAGACCATCGAGACGACGTAATAGAGTGCGTACGACTTCGTGACTACTGGATCTTGCTCGGGGATTGGTTGTTCAGGCACCAGATTCTCCCATTCGTCGTTGGCCGTTCGTCGTTAGCCGTTGGCGTCAAATGGTCTGCCTGAGGTTCCCAGGCCAACGACCAAAGACCAACGACCAACGACACTCACACATTGAACCAGGGTGTTATCCACACGTACTTGATATTGAATGCAAGCCGTAACAGCATCTTGAGCGGCAGCCCCACCATGGTCAGCCAGAAGAACATCATGATGGAATACTGCAGCAGGCTCATGCGCTGATAATCCTTCGGG
>DATHPO010000295.1:0-33297 GCA_035483835.1 Terriglobales bacterium | reverse complement strand
CAAGCTCAAGGCGGAGCGCTGCCGCATACCGATCATCTTCATTACGGCGCATGGCGACGCCAAGATGCAGACCGAAGCCATGCGCGATGGAGCAGTAAAGTTCTTGGCAAAGCCGTTCGACAACACAGTCTTGCTAGAGGCGGTTCATGCTGCTCTCGGAGATTAGCGCGCGAGGTTCGGCAGTCAAATCGCGTTCCGATTCGGACAACTTGGGAGGCCACGCGGCAATGAAGCGACTTTCACATAACGAACCGTACCAGAATGGGAATTCCATTTGCGCCGAACGAGTAGTTAGGGCGGAACGAGAATTGTCCGCGTTCTTCAGTGCAGTGGCGGAGCTGTTCGGACCAGAACAAGCCACGCTCGCCGCAAAGGACTGGCTTCAACAGTTGGAGGTCATGACAGATCTGCCCGGCTCATCTCGCGAGTGGAGAGCGTTAAGCATCGAAGCTTCGGCAAGGCTTGCAAAACGAGTCAATGCCAACGGATTTGCCGCGAGCAGATGAACGTGGTGCGACTGACCACTCTTGTCGTGCCGCCACGAATTCAATAAGGAGACCACTACGGTAATCGACTAACAAAGCACGAAAACGATCGTGTCTGCATACGTTGTATTCATGAGAACCAAAACCATCGATCACAAAGAGCTCCAAAATATTGGACTGGAATACAAGCAACAAGGAAGGGTCATCCTAGCGAAGTGCTCGCAGCCTATGGAAAGCACGAAGTCCTTGAGGGTGATCCGATTGAGAAAATCGTCATTGCGAAATTCCCGAACGTAAAAGCCGCAAAGGATTGGTATTACAGCGAGGCCTACCAAACGGTCGCCAAGCGCCACAGACACGGGGCGATCTACCGCGGGCTCGCTGTTGAAGGTGTCAGCTAAATTATGCGATCAATGGCGGGCCAGAAACGCCTAGTCATTTTGGGCGCGACCGGAATGGTTGGTGGATACGCCCTTCGCTACGCCCTCGACCACCCCTCCGTCGGACGTGTGACGGTTATTGCGCGTAGAAAACTGGGCTTCTCGCATCCCAAGCTCAACGAGGTTATACATCAAGACTTCGCGGACTGTTCGTCGCTCGCAGAGGCCCTCTCGGCTCAGGACGCAGCAATCTTTTGCCTGGGCGCATATACCGGAGCGGTGACGGCTGCTGCGCTTCGCACGATAACCGTGGACTACACGGTCGAGTTCGCCAGAGTTCTCCGAAGAAGCAGCCCTGAGGCGGCGTTCTCGTTTTTAAGTGGTAAGGGCGCGGACCCGACCGGCCGAAGTCGGGTGCCTTTCGCGCGCTGTAAGGGCGAGGCGGAGAAGGCGCTGCTCGGTGCAGGGTTCCCGCGCGTATACATCTTTCGACCCGCCTACATCTACCCGGTGGAACCGCGGAAGGAACCGAACTTCAGCTACCGCCTGTTGCGCGCGATCTACCCGACATTTCGATTGCTGTTCCCGAACCAGGTGATTCGTGCCGACGACTTGGCGCGCGCCATGGTGAACGTAGCTCTCGCCAAAACAGCGGAACGCGAAAGTAGGATCGTCGAGAATCATGACATTCGAGCGATGGTCGATTCATTTCACCTTGCCACGGGTTGAGTCGAAGACATGCGATGGACCCGAACGGTCTGCAAAATCTCCTCATCCGAAACTTCGCCGATGTCTCTTGCCGCTTCTGTTAGCGATTCTAGAAACTCCTTCTGACTGATAACCAGTCGAGCGAAGCGCGTCTGTCATGAAGGAAGGCTAGCCGGCCGGCGATAAAGGATTCATCTGCCGTCGAGGTAACCGGAAAAGACTGCTGGCCCCTAGCGACCGACGCGTACAGTAAAAATGCAAACCAAATTCCGGTGAGTCGAGTAATGCGTCTCATAGCGCACATCTTCGCAGCGATCGCGGGTGGTAGCAACTGACCGCAGTCTGTTGCGAGGATGTGAACATCGTTCTTCCAATTGTTTAAACGGACGTTTCAACCTGCTGCGCCGAATTGCTAGAGTGCTTCTCGATCCGGTTGAGCGCAGGGCAGCGAAAACACATCCAGCGGCTATTGCGCTGCGAGCGCTACCGAGCGATCGCTGGAATCCATTCGCAGGAAAATCGGCGTATTTACCGGCAGTTCGACGTTGGAACCTTTGGTGATGAATGCGCTGCAGAGTCTTTTTGCGGCGCCAAAGTATCCAAACCCGATTGACGTGCCCACGGAAACCTGTGCTGCACCGGCACCGAGCAAGCCGAACCCTTTGCGGCCTTCGCCCGCACGAGACCAAGCTGTCTTTTGTGTGCTCGTGTCCGCAAGTCCTTTCGATGGGCCAATAAGTGAAACGGGGGCCAGAATCCGTGCGAAAGTAGAAGTCGTAGCTTTAACTTCGCCTTCCTTGCCTATGTCCAAACCTTCCGAACGCTCGGCTTCAATCCCTCCGACGGTTGAACGGATAGCTCCGGTCGTGCCGTCCGGCGTCTGGACTGTGCGGAATGCAAAAACGATGCTTCCGTTTTTCTTCATCCATCCCGCGGAGGAGGATTTCTCGACCATCCCGGTGATTTTAGTCCCGGCGGGATAGAGCAGTTGGTGGTCGGCTTGGTAATACGGCTGCGAAACAACAGCCTCGATTTGTGTTCCGGCTTTTGACGTACTTGAGTCGATGGGGGTCACGAGGTGAAGGTGGAGATAATCGCTCGCTTGCGGACGCGCGGCATCAGACTGAACCGGTGCAAGTACCGTCACTGGTGCGATCAGGGCGGCGTCAAAAACGGTCCCTTGATCGATGTATTCGGGGTGGTAGGGCAAGCTGGTTACGACCGCTTCGCCCAATCGCTGCATCTTATTCGGTTCTCGCAGCGGGCTCATCGCGCCCTTGAGTTTTTGACCAAACCCAGGACGCTGCGCCTTCGGAAGATATCGCGAATTCGCCACGGCACCAATTCCAACGGCGGAATCACTGTGAATCGGCACGGTCGTTCCATCGGAAAGTATCAATTGGTCGAACGTCACTTGCGCGGTTTTCGGTGGAGTAAAGTCGCCATCTAAGAGTCTTCCCACGCGTTTATGCAACGGAGCCGTATTGATTGCCGAAACATGGCCCTTGACCGTCGTGCCCGCTGGGATCGCGAGTGTTTCTCCGGCGTAGACCGGCTCGAGCAGCCTCGCGGTAATGGGTTGGCCTGGAGCCTTAATACGCACTCCCTTTTCAAGTGTGGCACGGAAATCATTCCCGGGCTCTAAAACTAGAGTTTTCCTTTCGGGCTTGGCTTCCTGTGCGTGCATCGGAACGGCCGTAAGGACCAGGACTGAATAGGAAAGCAAAACCCACACAACGCTGCGTTTCATCATATCCCTCCATCTCATAGGAAATTTCGAGCGCATTGCCGGTGAGCGACCGGCTCTGCATTCGAGGAAACCAGCCAGAGGTTACGTGGATAGGGCGAGGAGTGCGGCGAGGAAATGTGGACGTTATGTAAGGAATTGGGGGCTTAATCAGGTTCGCGCAGTTGCGCACTCATTGCCGTATGTCGTGAAGGGCGCGATGGAGGGCCACCAAGGGAAAAAATCTAAGCCAAGCACTCGACCGGTCACGAAAGTCCAGGTTGCGAGATCCTCTTCTCGGTACCTTCGAAAGATGGGATCACTTGCCATCTCCCGGGAAGTCATTCAGATGCATACGTGCGCGCAGCTCCAGCACCTGAAACATGAATAGGAGCACCGCGCAGGACTTATCGAGCAGCCACCCTCTAACTTTCATGACGCGTCTGCTGTTTCTATTGTGCGGAGGGCAAACTGCCCAGTGCTGCTGAGAACGATCGGTGAAATCTGAGGATTTATTTGGGAGCGAATACGCGCAGAAGGAAAGGATGGGGGAAAGTTCAATCCGGCCGGGGACTAGGCTGTGAGGTTCGTTCCGCCAATTGATGCGAGCGCCTTGTAGCGTGAGCTATGTTCGGGCGTTGCGAGTTCACCTTCGCGGGAGGGTATCTCGGGTCCCATAGGCAACTGGACAGTGATTTCCAGGCCCGTCGGCCGAAGATTTTCGGCACGGATCGTGCCGCGGTGCATACGAATCGCCTCAGCAGCGATGGCGAGCCCAAGACCGTTCCCTCCAGTCGTTTCCGGATCCCCGTTGATTTGATAGAACGGCTGGAATATTGCCTGGAGAGCATCTTCCGGTACGCCAGGGCCATGATCCCGGACAGAAAGAACTGCCACCGGCTCCGGAGCGCTGCGATTGATCTCCAAAGCGATCTGCACATCGGTTCCCGGCCGTGTGAAGCGGACTGCGTTGCGAATAATGTTTTCACAAGCGCTTCTAAGGGCATCCCCGTCAGCATTTCGGAGAATTATCGAACCGCTTCTCTCGAAACTCACGGACTTGCCCAACGCTTGTGCTTCGAAGTTGCCGTCAGCCGCTGTTTCCTCGACGAGCTGAGCAAAGTCCACATCCGCTCTCTCCGCGGACGAAAACCGGGCTTCCAGGCGTGAGAGCGTCAAAAGCTGCCCCATCAGTAGGTCGATTCTCGCAACATCACGATCCATACGCTGAAACAGATCATCGGAATCTCCAGAGAAACGATCTTTCAGAAGAGCCAGAGAGAGATTAATGCGAGCCAGAGGAGAACGCAGTTCATGCGACACCGAGTTCAGAAGGTTCTTTTGCGTTTGAATGAGCGAATCAAGACGATTAACCATGGAGTCGAAATCTTTTGCAAGAGCCGCCAACTCGTCATAACGGCGGGAAACGGAAGACGGCACTCGTGCTTTCAAGTCGCCTTGTGCCACTCTTCGAGCCGTCGACTGGATACTGTAGATCGGGGAGGCAATATGATACGCAAGGCCGAAGCAAAGTACGGTCACTAAAAGGAGCAGGGAGACGCTGAAAGGGAGACCCTCGCCCAGCAACACGTCCCATATTTGGCGCAAATCAGACTTCAGGAAAAGCATCAGTATGTAGAGATGCCCTGAGGAAGAGACAAACTTGTAGGCTGCGATTCGACCTCGAAATACGATGAGTTGGCCGTTCTCTGCCGACTGCGCAACTCGAAGACCGTCGTCTGGCAAGGGCCGCGACAGCACGTCTTTATAGGATCCGTCGAGCAGGAAGAGCTGCCGTTCGTGATCGTGATCGCGACGCTGCGAAAAACGAGCAAAGGCTTCGGGTCCGCCCGATTCATATGCCTTAGCCGCTTCTGCCGCCACAAGAGGAGCGACCGTTGAGTACATGTTTGGAACTGAGATCTGCCTCATGCCCGTCAGGCGGCTACCGAGAAGCACGATAGCAATCACGGCCCAAGCCGTCAGCCAATACCAAAAAAAGATCTTCAAGAAGAGCCGGTGCAGGGGCACCCTGGCTCTCACTTTGAGGAGTATGGCTTGAAGGTTAAGAGACAACGTCCTTCCTTCTCGATCCGAGGCTCTTACTTTGATGTATACAGTACAATCGGGTTGCCAAACAGGCCTTCAGCCAAGATCAAACAATTCCTTACAGACGCTTTACCCTTCCTGACCGCACCGTTCGCATGAACCTCATATCCTGCAGGCAGGAATATTGTTCCTGTTTGGAGGATTATGAGTTCCTGGCGCATCGGTCTTAGGCGTTCATCCACCATCGTCTTGGTTGCGGCCACCATTTTGTGTCTTCATCCGCGTCCCATCGCCGCACAGGATTTGCAGGCCAAACCAGCTTCGACTGATCGTCCCGATGCTGCTCCTTGCTCCCTGCTCGATGAAAAATCCAAACCAGCTAGCCAAGACGTGACCGGCGACTCTTTACCCGATGCACCACTGCCGGCAGGACAGGCCCAAGAGCAAGCTCAGGACTCCGCGGCGACTTCGGTTCAAACCGCTGTTCAACAAGCGAACCAACTGTCAGTACTGCCTCCCACGCTGACGAGAACCCCTCTAACGGGGCAAGATAAGTTTTTGCTCTATATCCATAAGTCCTTTGGCCCGCCTGCCGTGATTCTGCCAGCATTCGGCGCAGGCTTCCAAATGCTTAATCCACCGAACCACTACCCCAGAGAATGGAAGGACGGCGCTGATGCATTTGGCAGAAACTACGGCTACAGAGTTGCCGATCGCACCTCCAGGGAGACTGCGCAGTTTCTTACGGGCTTCCTTCTGCACGAAGATCCTCGCTACCAACGTTCCACCAGCACCAACGCGTTCCGCCGAACTTTCCACGCGCTCGCCTTTACCGTTGTCGACAAAACGGATTCCGGCAGAAACACTCTTGCGATAAGTAATTTCGCTGCCGCGGCGGCCGGGGGTCTTGTGGGCATGGGCATCCTTCCGAACGGCTATAACGATATAACGCACGCGGGACAACACATGGCCAGTGAGTTCTTGCAGATCGCTATCGGAAACGTAGCGGCTGAGTTTGAGCCCGAATGGGGACCCTGGGTCGAAAAAATACATCTTCCGAAAATCCTTCCGGCCTGGTGGGTGCCGCAACATTCACACCAACCTTAGCGTCGTTTTTGGCGGGCGCCGCTTGGCATGGCGGGGGAGCGATTTCTTCGTTTTAGGTTTTGTTTGGGCAGGTCTACACTATTCGAGACGAGATTCGTCGGAGCGAGCATGGACGATAAAGGCGCAGCGAGTGTAAGCATAAAGGAAGTTGCCGGCAGAGCGACGCAGAAGGTCAAGCCGCATCTGCTCGTGGTGGACGACGATCGCGAACTCTGCGAAGTCCTGAAGCGCTACCTGGAGGCGGAGGATTTTCGAGTCTCTGTTGCGCATACCGGTGACGCCGGCACAAAAGCGGGAATCGAAGGCAGTTTCGAGCTGATCGTGCTGGATGTCATGTTGCCGGACAAGAAGGGTTTTAACGTTCTCAAGGATATTCGACAGCGCGCGCGGACTCCGGTTCTGATGCTGACTGCCAAGGGCGAAGACTTTGACCGTATCCTCGGATTGGAGCTCGGCGCCGACGACTACGTGGCGAAGCCGTTTAACCCGCGTGAGCTCGCGGCGAGAATTTCTGCCATACTCCGCAGATCGGGCTGGCAATCAGACAACAAGAACGGGCTCAGGCCTCCCAAAATCAAGTTTGCAGATCTGGAACTTGATCTGGGCGCGCGCGTCGTCTCAAAGGCTGGCGAGCCTTTGAATTTAACATCGGCAGAATTTGAGCTGTTGCACATGTTTATCGAATTTCCAGGTCAGGTGCTCACACGAGATAAGTTGGTGGAACGCGTCCTGGATCGAAAATTTTCGCCCTTCGATCGAAGCATCGATTTTCACATTACCAATCTCCGACGCAAACTGGGACCACAACCCGATGGCAGCGAGAGGATTCGGAGTGTCCGTGGCATCGGCTATCTGTACGCTTGGCCCGGCAAACAGTAAGTGCGATTAGCCCCTCTGTGGTAGGCCCGAGTTTGACGCGCACCGAGGTAAGCGCTGGGCTACCCCTTTACTCTGTTTCAACTTCCGGATGTTGAAATAGCCAAGCGCAGCAATCTACAACTCGACAAGATTTGTGGGGATAACCAGCCGAGCGAAGGAAGTCGCCAGCACACCGAGCGGGTTTCGTCGCAGTCGACTCGCCTACAATGGTGCGAATTTGTGCGAAACTGGTGTTTGGGGGTGTAAGCATGGGCCCTTCGCTGATACCGGACCACTCGTTGAGCTCCCAGGAGTCGTCGCGCGCAAGACCGGAACTGCAGCGCGAGAGCGACCGGCTGAAGCTGCTCCTGGACATGACGAACACAATGGTCTCGAATTTGGAGCCTCGCGATCTCCTTCGCGCGATCTCGGTAAGCATTCGGAAAGACATGCACTGCGACGTTGTCGGGGTTTGGCTGCCGGATCGGGAGCGCCGCCAATTGCGCCAACTCGTCATGGACTTTCCGGAAAGTAAGGGCATCGTGAAGGAGGGTGCGCTGCGCCCTATGGAGGGGACCGAGATAGGCGCTGTATTCAATACCGGCAAGCCTCTCGTCTTAAGAACGAAAGCCGACGTAACGAGTGAGCCATCAATCCAGGTGGTTCGTGCGGAAGCCATCGAGTCTGGCTGCATTCTGCCCCTGATCAGCCGAAACCGGACGCTCGGCTGTTTGACCGTCGCCAGCCGAATCGAGAACTCATTCAGCCGGGAGGATGTGGATTTCCTAGTGCGAGTGGCGGGGCAAGTGGCGATCGCGATCGAGAATGCGTTGGCCTATAAGGAGATCGCCGAGCTAAAAGACAAACTCGCGCAGGAAAAACTCTATCTAGAAGAGGAGATTCGCAGCACGTCGGATTTTGAAGGAATCATCGGGCAGAGCTCGGCGCTGCGGAAGGCGTTGCAGCTGGTGGAAACGGTAGCCACGAGCGATTCGACAGTACTCTTGCTCGGGGAGACTGGTACCGGCAAGGAGCTGGTCGCTCGAGCAATTCACGAACGCAGTCGACGGAAGGATCGAACCTTCGTGACGCTCAACTGCGCCGCGATTCCCACTGGTCTTCTGGAGAGTGAGCTGTTCGGCCACGAGCGGGGCGCTTTCACGGGCGCGGTCACTCAAAAGATCGGGAGGCTTGAGCTGGCCGATCAGGGCACGTTGCTCCTGGATGAAGTCGGGGATATCCCGCTGGAACTTCAACCGAAGCTGCTGCGCGTCTTGCAGGATGGAGAATTCGAGCGCCTGGGAAGCACACGGACGAAAAAGGTGGACGTTCGCCTGATCACTGCAACCAATCGTGACCTGGATCGTATGATCGAAGATCGACAATTTCGAAGCGACCTCTACTACCGGCTGAATGTTTTTCCCATCCGCGTTCCTCCATTGCGCGAGCGCCCGGAAGACATTCCCTTGCTGGTGCGGTACTTCAGCCAGAAGTACGCGCGCCGCATGCAAAAGCGAATCGAAAATATTCCTGCGGCGGCCATGCGGAAACTGGCGCGCTGGCATTGGCCCGGAAACGTTCGCGAACTTCAGAATCTTGTGGAACGCGCCGTAATCTTGACGCGCAGCAGTACGCTGGCGATCTCGGTACCGGAGTTAGTAAACAGTGGCGCGGGCATGGCTCCGGCAAGGGACAGAAACTTCGATGAACAAGACAGAATCCTGCGAATTCTAAAAGAGACCAAGGGGCGCGTCGGCGGCCCGAACGGCGCCGCAGCGCGCTTGGGGCTTAACCGGACTACGTTGCTCACGCGAATGAAGAAGATGGGCATCGATCCGCGAAAGATTTCCTAAGCGGTACGCCGCGGTAACGCCGTTATGCCGGGCTTCGAGAGAATGCCTTCACCCGTTTAAAGCGATTGCAGTTTTCTACTGTCCACCAAGTCACTCACCTTATTTTGCTCACTGCTAATGCGACTTGCCGGCAAGACGATCGAGCACGTGCTTGATGTACACATCGCTGGCGACGAGTTGCGCTCCTTGGCGTGACATACACCGCAACATTCGTTCCCCGCTTTTGTCGATGAATGTAACTTCATGCAGGTTCACGATGCACCTTCGCCCGTCGGTCGCGCAGTGAGCCCTCTTCCAATTCGCCTTTAGCTCCTTGACCCATGGTCCGACGAGGCGACCTTGCAGGGTCCACCGCTCTTCCTTCGCCGTGTTAGTGATCGTGATCCTCAGCATTGCTTCCTTCTCCCGCTCCGGCAGACATTGCAAATGCAGGGCCAGAGGTTTTGGCCTGCTCACAACGCCTGCAGGCTTAAGTGATTGAACCAACAAGCCATCTTACGAAGTCGCGAAGACGGGACCGGGTGAGGGCTCTTACAACTGTCGGAAACGCTCGACAGTTGTCGGAAGAAATGTCGGAGTCGCCGACAATCTTCTTTTAGACCGCCGTGTCGTCATACGCAGCTCTTCTGTCTTCAATCATTTGGCACGAGTTTTGTTCGATCGTCTTATTGGCGCGCCCATTGCAGCATTTCGCTGTGTGGAAAGCGAAAGACGCGGTTGAAGAACTGGGCGCTCGGCGTGAGCAATCCAACAAATGTGTTTGCCAAGCGAGTCGGTGCAAATACGCGATCTTCGGCAGAGGGCCAATACGATGCCAACCGATATTTCAGACAGTATTGAGATTGAGGACAGCGAAGTGGCAATCGCTCCCGTAGCGGTTGCGTTGGAAGCAAAAGACGCGGTCCTTGTTGCTGCCGCCAAAAAAGGAAGCCTCCCTGCTTTTGAAGTTCTAGTCAAGCGCCACGAGCGGAGAATGCTACGCCTTGCTCAGCGTGTGACCCGTAACCGGGAGGATGCCCAAGATGTCGTTCAGAAGAGTTTTCAAAAAGCATTCGTTCATCTGTATAGGTTCGAAGAGCGAGCGTCTTTTTCCACCTGGATGACGCGGATCGTGATCAACGAAGCGGCCATGTGCTTAAGGGCCAATCGCCGTGTGAGAGTCGTAGGAATCGATGAGCTAGCTGCGCATGAAGAACCTGCAGTTGGCTTCCAAATTCCGGACTCATACCCAAGTCCCGAACAGAATTATTCGTGGCAAGAAACCGAGAGAATGCTTTCGTTTGCGATCCGTCAACTATCGCCAGGAATCCGCATGGCGATCAAGCTCTGCTACCTCGACGAGCGACCTCTCAAAGAAACCGCTCAAATGATGGGGATTTCCGCCTCGGCTGTGAAGTCGCGCGTGCTACGGGGACGAACGAAGTTGCGCGAGACGCTCAGGCGCTTTGCACGGCCCACGCGAACATTTAGATACGAGTCGTTCGAAATCAGCGCTCACGCAAATGCAGGCTCGCCCTCGTGCGCGGTGCGGTTGGCTGCGGCGAAGCCCAACGGAGGCGGTCATGATGACAATTCTTCTGGGAGCTGCGCTCACCATCTTAGTCTGGCTGTCCCTCGGCGGTCCAGGCGGTGGCAACGGATCGAACCGTTTGGAGTGAGCCGAACGTGAGCGTGCGATGAGTTCGCCCGATTCTCTTGCCGCCGGCCAGGCTGTCTGGCAGCCCAAAATCAATCCTTGGATTATCGCGGTCGTGGTTTCACTGGCGGCGTTCATGGAAGTGCTCGACACGAGCATTGCCAATGTGGCGCTGCCGCACATCGCCGGGGGACTGGCTGCCAGCAACGACGAGAGTACCTGGGTGCTGACCAGCTATCTTGTCTCCAACGCAATCGTTTTGCCGATAAGTGGGTGGCTGGTCGGATGGCTTGGAAGAAAACGGTTCTTTTTGACCTGCATTGCGTTTTTCACGGTCAGTTCCTTTCTGTGCGGGATCGCACCCAGTCTTGGGCTTCTTCTCCTGTTTCGAGTCTTGCAAGGCGCGTTTGGAGGAGGCTTGCAACCGATGGCGCAGGCCATCCTGGGCGATAGCTTTCCTCCCAAGAAGCGCGGACTGGCGTTTGCCCTTTATGGAATCACGGCGATCTGCGCTCCTGCGATTGGTCCGACGCTGGGGGCTGGATCACCGACAACTACTCTTGGCGTTGGATTTTCTACATCAACGTTCCCGTGGGCGCGCTGGCGCTCGTGCTGGTGTATCAGCTTGTCGAAGATCCGCCATACATAGTACAGCTGAAAAAGGGCCTGGCTGGCTTCGACTACGTTGGATTCTCTCTTCTGGCCTTAGGCGTAGGCGCTTTGCAGATCGTCCTCGACAAGGGGCAGGAAGATGACTGGTTCGGATCTCATTTCATTACGGCCTTGGTGGTGATCGCCGTGGTGGGCCTGGTCGCCCTGGTCGTTTGGGAATGGTTTCAGAAGGCGCCCATCGTTGATGTGCGTCTGTTCAAGAATTTCAACGTCGCGACGACCAATCTGATGTTCCTGGTTTTGGGCATGGCACTATTCAGTTCCACGGTACTCATGCCGCAACTTCTCCAGACTCTTATGGGATACACCGCACAGAAAGCAGGGATGGTGCTTTCGGCGGGTGCCCTGGTGGTGCTGATTGTACTGCCCATGGTAGGCCAACTCACCACACGATTTCAGGCCCGCTATATCATTGCCTTCGGTTGGATCGCTCTGGCAATCAGCATGTACATATCGTGCAGACAGATTGACCTGCTCATGAGTTTCCGCTCCGCGACCTTGCTGCGCGTGTGGCAGTACATTCCCGTGGCGTTTCTGTTCGTTCCACTCACGCTTGCAGGGTACGTGGGGCTGCCCGCGGAAAAAACCAATGCTGCCGCCGGGCTCATGAATTTTATGCGCAACATCGGGCAGAGCGTCGGGACATCCGCGGTCACGACGCTCATTGCTCGACGCGGCCAGTATCATCAATCCGTCCTGGCGGAGCACACAAGCACTGGCCGGTTTCACAACGCTCTGACGGGTCTTGCGACGACCTTAACCCGTGCCGGTTTGAGCGTGCATGCCGGTCAACAACAGGCACTCGCTCGACTATACGCTTTGCTCCAGGCGCAAGCTGCAGTTCTCTCTTACGTGGACGCGTACTGGCTGCTTTCCATGTGCTCAGCAGTTATGTTTATCAGCTCGTTCCTTCTGAAAAAGAATGAACCAGGCAAGGCTGGGGGTGTCTCGGTTCACTAAGCTTTGGATCAATTTGCTTTCTTGCCGATGATGATTGCCCGCAAAGTTGCAGCGCGCCTCGGCCGTCTTGCTGACGTCGAGAAGCTCCTCCCGCAACCCACCGACGAGCGCGGAGGCCATCTCGGGCTCCTCTTCCGCGACAAGAACATGGATGAGAACCGTACCGTTTACGGCGCGAGGTTCGTCGCGCACAACGCGCATATGAACGCAACGTTACAAGGTACGCTGAAGCTGCGAATCGGGTTAGTCCGTTCGCTGGGATTCGAACCTTTATTGCATGGCAATGACGAAGTCTCTCTGACTGAACCAGGCCCGAAGGAAATCCTTGCCAGCCTCGCAGCGTTTCGTGAACGAACTTCAGTTACCGGTCACTTGCGGCTACTTGAAGCAGCCAGTTTCGCAACTCCGGAGAGTTGTGCGTACTCTTCTTCGCTCAATCGCAAGGACGCCGCTTCCACGTTTTCCTCAAGATGGGGAATCGAGGAGGTCCCGGGAATAGGCAGCATGACCGGGGATCGCTTTAACAACCAAGCCAGCGCAACCTGCTTGGGTGTTTTATTGTGAGCTTTCGCGATCTTCTCGAGCAACATCCCCGCCACCGTACCCGCGCCCAGTGGATACCACGGGATAAAAGCGATCCCGTGCCGCTCGCAATAGTCCACAACGTAGTCCCATTCGCGATCGGCAAAGCTGTACCGATTCTGAACCGAGATGATAGGCGTGATCTTCCGCGCCCGCTCAATGTGCTCTTGAGTCACATTAGACAACCCGATCAAACGAATCTTTCCCCTCTCCCGTAGTTCGACCAGCGTTTCGATGGAAGCATCGAAAGGCACTACCGGGTCGGGAACGTGCAACTGGTAGAGGTCTATTCGATCCAAACGTAATCGCTTCAGGCTGCCTTCCACAGCCTCGCGAAGATGCTCAGGGCTGGCATCATGAGTCCATTGGTCTGGACCTGGGCGATTCCATCCTCCCTTGGTCGCGATCACAAGATCCTTGGGGTAGGGCGTCAGCGCTTTGGCGATCAGCTCTTCGCTGACGTAAGGACCGTACGAGTCCGCGGTGTCTATGAAATTGACGCCCAGCTCCACCGCACGGCGAAGTACAGCGGCCGCCGCAGCAGGATCTTTGGGCCGTCCCCAGATCCCGTCACCGGTGATACGCATAGCCCCGAAGCCAATGCGGCGAACGGTAAGTTCACCGCCGAGCGAGACGGTTCCGCTAGCAGTCGCAGACAGACTTTTCACTGTGTTGTTCATATTATTTCCTCTCAAGTGATTCCTTTATGATCTCTCGCCGAGTCATTTTGTCGAATAGCGAGAAGCCGGAATCGGCGCTTCGAGCCTATCCGCCACGCGGAATCAGGAAACCAGCTATTTCTTTGAAGCCAATGAACGAATGTGCGTCACTAGGCCGTGAATTTGGTCGTCGCTGAGTGAGCCCTTGAATGATGGCATGCCACCCCTGCCGTCGGAAATTATCTGGGCGAGTTCGGCATCGGTCTGCTTCTGCACTGCCGGTGATCGAAGGTCCGGAACATTCATGGTTTTTCCGACCTGCGAGCCGCCTCCATCTTGCCCGTGGCAGACTGCGCATTTCGCTCGGAACGTGGAAGTGCTGCTCGCGCCGTTTTGGCCATTATCAGCGCGCGCAATCGAGACGACGAAAAACGTAAGACCAACGAAAAACAGCAGCAGAACCGCGAAAACAAAAATTACATGGCGTTCAGCGATATCTTCCTTCATGGCTTTTCCCTCACTTGAAATTTTCCACTCCAGCCGCGGTCGCTTCTCCATGCGACGGGCAGCAAGCGTCAGCTTAGGCCGAGACTTGTGAAAGGCAGATCCCTCACCCTTTTTCCGGTCGCGGCGAAAATGGCATTGCAAAACGCCGCCACAAACGGCGGAACTCCCGGCTCACCGACGCCCGCCGGGGGCGCGTCGCTCTCGACGATGTACACGTTGGTCTGAAGAGGCGCCTCGCTGATTCGAGCCACCGGATAATCCTGAAAGTTCGATTGGTTGATGGCACCCTTGGTGGCGGTAATTTCGCCGCTGCGCACAATACTGGCGCCGAATACTGCGGCGCCTTCGAACTGCGCGCGCGTCGCCTCGGGATTTACGACGAGGCCCGCATCCAGAACGGTATCCACGCGCGGGATGCGCACTTCGCCTTGATCACTGACCTCCACTTCGACGACGGTGGCCACGTAGGTCAAGAAACTGCGATGCGCGGCAATTCCGACGCCGCTGCCCTTGCTGTGCTTGCGCTTTCCCCAGCCGGATTTTTCCGCAACCATTTCCGTGACATGGCGCAGCCGGCCCGTTTCCCAGGGATAGGTATCAAGAGAAGCTCCATAATTCGGATAAGCCACGCCCGTAAAATCAATCGTGCGCGGCGGACCGATCAGATCGAGCAAGTAATCAACCTGATCACGCCGAGCTGCAACTGCCAGCTCATCTGTGAAGCATTGAACCGCAAACGCGTGATAGATGTTGGCCACCGAGCGCAACCAGCCGATGCGGACGTGCGCTTTCGCCGGTCCATTCTCGATGCGAAGATTCGGAAGATCATAGGGAATGTCCAGCCAGCCCTGCTGCAGATGGCCCGGGTCGCCATAGACCGCGTTTACGTCGAATGTCGAAGTAATGGGAGGAAAGACCGATCGCTGCAACCAGGCTGTCGGCTTGCCGTTCGCGCCTAGCGCCGCCTTCATATACATGCTTGCAACTGCGTTGTAATAGTCGAACTTGATATCGTCCTCTCGCGTCCAGACAACTTTCACCGGCCGACCGACTTTCTTGGATAACACCGCAGCTTCAGCAACGTAATCGGGCTTGGACTTGCGACCAAATCCTCCGCCGAGCAGCGTCACATGGCAAATTACGTCTTCCTTCGCGATCCCCAATTCTTTCGAGATGATGTCTTGGGCAGCTTGAGGATTTTGCGTCGGAGCCCACGCAGTCACTTTGCCGTCCTTAAATTCTGCAAGAGCGACCATCGGTTCCATCGAAGCGTGCGCCAGAAGCGGGACATAGTAGTCCGCCTCGTAGACCTTCTCGCCTTTGGCGAATGCCGCGTCCGAATCTCCGACATTGCGCACTACTTTGCATGGTTTGTGCGAAGTTTCCCGCAATTCGTTCTTATATGCGTCTGAGTCGTAGCTTTCATTTGCTCCGTTGTCCCAGGTGATGTTCAGCTTCTTGCGGCCTTGAAATGCAGCCCACGTGTTATCTGCAATCACCGCGATGCCGCCGAGCGGCTGAAATGCCGGAGGCGGCTGGAACGGATCCAAGGCTAGGGTCTGACGCACACCGGCAACCTTCAAGGCATCCTTATCGTCGTAGGTTTTCACTTGGCCGCCGATGACGGGTGGGTGTTCCACTGATGCGTACACCATGCCGTCCGCGCGCGCGTCCATTCCGTAAATGGCTTTCCCGGTTACGAGTGCTTCGAGGTCGTAACTAACTTCGCCTTTACCAACGTACCGCCAGGCGCTCTTTGGCTTGAACTTCAGCTCGTCCTTGGAGGGAACCGGCAATTTTGCGGCAGCGTTGGCGAGTTCGCCGTAACCTGCTCTGCGATTCGTCGAGCGATGGACGACCACGTGTAAATCGGTTTCGCATTCCGCCGGCGGCACGTTCCACTGCTGCGCCGCAGCTTGAATCAGCATGTATCGAGCGCTGGCCCCCGCCACGCGCATTGTGTCGTAGAACGACCGGATCGAATGCGATCCGTCAGTATTTTGGTCGCCGTATCGCTGGTCACCGATGGCCTGTTCGATTTTCACTCGTTTCCAATCAGCGTCCAATTCGTCGGCGATAACAAGTGGCAGAGACGTACGACTTGTCGTACCCATCTCCGAGCGGCTAGCCACGATCCACACGGTACCGTCCGGGTTAATTCCCAGGTAAACGCTCGGGTGCAGCGTGGCGTGATCTGCGTTTGTGTCGTGCGGGAGCGTATCGCCGAACGCAAGGCCGGGGTAAAAACGCATGCCCAGCACAAGAGCACCTGCAGCGATGACGCTTCCCCTCAGAAAGCTGCGCCGGCTGACGTTCTCAATAGTGCTCATGCCATTTCTCCCGCCGCTGCTTTAATTGCGGCGCGAATCCGCTGATATGTGCCACATCGACAAATATTCCCAGCCATCGCGTCATCGATTTCTTGATCGTTCGGCTTCTTGTTGCTGCTCAATAGCGCTGCAGCTTGCATGATCTGCCCTACCTGGCAATAGCCACATTGCGGCACATTGATTTGCATCCAAGCCTTTTGAACCGGATGCAACCCGTTCTTCTCCAAGCCTTCGACCGTCGTCACTTCTTTTCCAGCGGTGGCGCTCATGACAGTCACGCAGGATCGCGTAGCTTGACCATTGACGTGAACCGTACAAGCACCGCAAAGCCCGATGCCGCAGCCAAATTTCGATCCCGTGAGCATTAAGACGTCGCGTAGGTACCAGAGCAGCGGCATGTTGGGATCGCCGCTAAACGACTGCTCAGCTCCATTTACCTTCAACTGAATCATTGCAGTTCCTCACTTCCGATGCCTGAGACTTTTTGAGAAAAAGCAAGTACCGTGCCTTTTCGCGAGGACGTCTGAGTATTTACGCAAGCGACTGATGACAAAGAACATGAAAGCCAGAACCGGTGCTCGCCGCAGGGAGTGCGCTTTCCAGGTGTCGGATTCTTGACGCGGTGTCGGCCGGTTGGAAATTCAGACGTCGGTGTGCGGTTGGGACCGGCTCCTTCAACTGTCAAAAGCGTTGGGTGCCAGGGGTGCGGCCACAAATGCCCTGCATAGGGCTCCGGGATTTGCGGCTTCAGATAGCTTCCGGCGCCCATGAAATAAACGCGATTTCACGGCGGAGATCGTCGTGCCCAGAATCTGAGCCGTCTCTTCGATTGACCGATCTTCGATGTCGCGCAGCACGACCGTTTTGCGGACTGTGGGGCCCAAACGATTGATCGCTTTAGTCAAGATATCCGCACGCTCGCGCCGCCAACAGGACTCTTCTGGATTGGGCCTCTGGTCCACAAATTCCGGCGGAACCAAATCCACCATGTCGCGATCGTACCGCGGCAACGGCTCGACGTTTTTCCGCCTGCGGCGTAGCACCCCGAAGGCCTCGTTCATGGCGATACGCATTAGCCAGGTGGAAAACAGAGACTTTTCTTGAAAATCATTGAGATGAACGAAAGCTCTGTGAAAACTCTCCTGCACAACATCCTCCGCGTCTTCCCGGTTATTGGTTATTCGTTGCGCCACGGCTAAAATTCTCTGTTTGTAACGTAAGACCAATTTGCCGAAGGCATGCGTGTCTCCACACTTTGTGGCTGCGATCAGCGCGGCATCAGATTCTTTGTTGACGCTGCTTGTAAGAAACGTTCCCATGATTCCCACCCTCCCCATCGCTCGATTATGTCGCGTCCGAAGCTGAAGAGAGCAATCGCTGCGCCAGATACCTGCGTGTAACGAGACGGCTCGGAAGTGGCTGGCAGATTGGAGGATGTGCCAACCCCACACGAATCCCGGCGACGTCGATCGTCGCAAAAGTCTGTCAGTGCGCTGGCATTCCGTCTATTCGGCTGGATAAGGCGACACGAAGAGCCGTTCGGCAACCCAGGACGAAGCGAACGGCCGGTTGTACAGAACGCAGGCGTCAGAAATGCGAAGGCGAAAATCTGCTTGGGACTTGGAACTCGGATTGCGCGGAATAAGTCTGTTGCAAAGCGTCGAGGCGGCAGCCCAAAATCGTACCGTTGGTTTGCGTAATATCCGGAGCGACATACTGTGTCGACGGGTCTGAAGAATGCTCAGCTCTATTCGGTTTTCTGGCGCAAGCCGCCTGCGATTTGGAGTTACGCGATTGCTGTCGTGTCGGTTGCCTTAGCACTGATCGTAGCGCGGTGGCCAGGGCTTCATTTGCAAGAGGCTCCGGTGTCACTTTTTCTTTGTGCTGTCTTGTTGAGCGCGTGGTTGGGCGGAATCGGGCCGGCCCTGCTCGCGGTCGCTCTCTCTACTCTCGCTTTCTATTATTACTACCTGCCTCCAGTTCCCCGTCTGGTGATCTTCATGGTCTCAACCGTCCTTGTGGGATCGCTGAGTGCCGCGCTGCGAAACGCTGCGGAATCGCTGAGGCGCGCGCACGAAGATCTCATTGGCACAGTTCGACAGCTACAAAGCACCAACGAAGCCCTGCAAGCAGAGAGCCGCCAGCGTGAGCGTACCCAGAACGACCTGCGGCGCAGTGAAGAATCTTTGCTCGAGGCGCAGAGACTAAGCCACACGGGCAGCTGGCGGCATGATGTCGCATCAGGGGCAGTCACTGTCTCACCGGAAATCTATCGGATGCACGACATCCGGCCTGATGAAGACGCATCGAACACGGAATTCTTTTTTAACAGGTTCCATCCCGAGGACCGCAAGCGCGTTGTGGACCTGTTCGAAAGAGTCGAAACTGAGAAAACCGAGTTTCAAGTGGACTATCGCATCGTTCTTCCCGACGGAACGATCAGGCACCTCCACACGATCGGCCATCCTGTCCTGAACGCGTCGGGTGACCTCGCAGAATTTGTGGGCACCGCGATAGACGTCACCGAGCGCAAGCGCGGTGAAGCGCTGCGTGACGGAGAGAGCCGCGTCCTGGAGATGATAGCCCGCGATGCTCCGTTGGAGAAAATACTGGAGAACTTGGTGCTCGTTGTAGAGGCCCAATTTGCCGGTTTGCTTTGTTCAATCCTGCTCCTCGACGAAGACGGCCAGCACGTGCGGCACGGCGCTGCTCCCAACCTTCCCCAGCCGTACGTCAAGGCCATCAACGGCCTTCGCATCGGACCAAAGGCGGGATCATGCGGAACTGCTATGTACAGAAGAGAGCCTGTTGTCGTCACCGACATTCTCCAGGATCCGCTCTGGGAGGGGTACCGGCAGGTGGCCGAGCCTTACGGCCTCCGCGCCTGCTGGTCGACTCCTATACTTTCGCACTCGGGTAAGGTGTTGGGCTCATTTGCCATGTATTACCGCGAAGCGCGCAGTCCGAGTACGGCTGAAACCCAAGCTCTGGAAATGGCCACCCACCTTACTGGCATTGCCATTGAACGCAAGCTGGTGCGCGAACGGCTACAGCGAAGTGAGGCTTATCTGGCCGAAGCGCAGAGGCTCAGCCACACAGGCAGTTGGGCGGGGGCTCCCGGACCGGGAGAGATCAGGTATTGGTCCGAGGAATGTTATCGCGTCCTGGGCTTTGATCCGCACAGAGATGTGGCACGATTCGAGACGTTCTTTCAACGTATTCACCCGGACGATCAAGCCAGGATGATGGAACAGTTCGAAGGAGCCAGCCGCGAAAAGACGGGGTTCGAATTCGATTACCGAATCCTTCATCCCGGAGGCGACATCAGGGACATCCACACAGTAGGGCATCCCGTTTTCAGTCCATCCGGCGATCTCACTGAATACGTCGGTACCGTAATGGACATCACCGAACGCAAGCGGGCCGAAGAGGCGTTGCATCAAGCGCAGGCGGAGCTCGCGCACGTGAACCGCGCGACCACCATGGGAGAGCTGACTGCCTCTCTGGCGCACGAGGTGAATCAACCGATTGCCGCTGCAGTCACCGACGCTAATACCTGCTTGCGCTGGCTGACGCGCGATCAGCCCGACGTGGAGGAGGCATGCGCGGCAGCAGCGAGAGTCGTCAAAGACGCGACACGCGCAGCGGAAATCATCAACCGAGTCCGGCTGCTCTTCAAGAAGAGCGCTCCCGAACGGGAGCTGGTTGACGTGAACGAAGTTATTCCCAAGATGATCGTCCTCCTCTATGGCGAGGCCGCACGATACGAGATATCGGTGCGAGCGGAACTGGCCGCGGATCTTCCCTACGTCATAGGAGATCGCGTCCAATTGCAGCAGGTGATAATGAATCTGATCGTGAATAGCATCGATGCGATGAAGGATGTGGATGGGACCAGGGAACTCGTTGTCAGATCGCAACGGACGGAAAACGAGCAGGTTTTGGTTTCGGTGATCGATACGGGCGTGGGGGTGCCCCAGCAACACGCGAGCCAGATCTTTAATGCCTTCTTTACCACCAAGAGTCACGGCACTGGCCTGGGCCTTCGAATCAGCCGCTCTATTGTGGAATCGCACGGTGGGCGCCTGTGGGCCGCCGCTAACTTTCCGCGCGGCGCAAATTTCTGTTTCACTCTACCCAGCAAAGTCGAGACACAAGAATGACGCCCGGTGACGCTCCGACGGTGTTCGTTGTTGACGATGATGCTTTGGTGCGTGCCTCTATCCAGGGACTGCTCAAGTCGGCGGGCTTGCGCTGTGAGGCGTTCGACACGGCGGAAGAGTTCTTGCACGCAAAGCGGGCGGATGTGCCAAGTTGCCTGGTGCTGGACGTGAGCCTGCCTGGAATCAACGGATTGGACTTTCAGCGCGAATTGGCTGACAAGGGCGTGCACATTCCCGTCATCTTTATCACAGGTCATGGAGATATTCCGATGAGTGTGAAGGCCATGAAGTCAGGCGCCGTGGAGTTCCTGACCAAACCGTTCCTGGATCAGGACCTGCTCGATGCGGTGCAGCAGGCTCTGGACCATGATCGGGAGACTCGCCAAAAGCAGGGTGCGCTTGCCGGGTTGCGCAAGCACTACGAAGCGCTGACCGCGCGCGAGCGCGAAGTCATGGGTCTGGTAGTTTCGGGTATGCTCAACAAGCAAATCGCTTCCGATCTCGGCACCAGCGAAATCACCGTGAAAATTCATCGAGGGCACGTGATGCGCAAGATGGGCGCTGGATCACTGGCGGAACTGGTGAAAATGGCTGAGAAACTCAAGCTTCCGTCCAGCGCAAAATAGCCTACCGCTGCGACAGTCTAGTCAACGTGGCAGTCGGCTTCGCGTTACTCCGGTACAACTCCTGTTTCTTCAGGGACATTCTGCAGGGCATCGCAGCCGGCTCGCTCTTCCAGCTGCTCATACTAACGTATAATTGCGCCCCTTTTCGCGATACTGCTACCTTGCTGCCATGGTTACTCAATGGAGTGCGAAAATGGTTGCAATTGTTGATGACGACGACTTGATGCGGAGCGCATTGGAAGGCCTGCTGAAAGCGGTTGGATTACGCGCAAAAGCCTTCGCCTCGGCGGAAGAATTCTTGGAGTTCGGCCAACCGAAACAGACCGCGTGTCTGATCGCGGACATCCGCATGCCGGGAATGTCCGGGCTTGAACTGCAGGCGAAACTGAACGCTGACGCGTGCAGGATTCCAATCGTTTTCATCACGGCGCACGGTGACGAAAAAATGCGGATGCAGGCGATGCGGGCGGGTGCAGTGGAGTTTCTTGCGAAACCTTTTGACGACGAAGCTCTCCTCGACAGCGTTCGAGCGGCTCTGAACAGTTAACGAAGGAGCGCACCCAGCCGCGCTAGTAGAGGGTCCTATGGGAACTTTCGAGAGATTCGAGCCCGGTGACCGGGACCGAAATCAGCGCAGATTCGAGCAAATCATAGGCAACAGTGCGGCCTTGGAATCGGTCTTTGGAGAAGTCGAGCGCGTCGCTCCCACTGATTCCACTGTTCTTATCCAGGGAGAAACAGGGACCGGGAAGGAACTGATCGCGCGCGCGATTCACAACATCAGTTCGCGCTGCGGACGCCCGTTCGTAAAACTGAATTGCGCGGCTATCCCCTTCGATCTGCTGGAAAGCGAGCTTTTTGGACACGAGAAAGGCGCTTTTACAGGTGCCATCGCGCAAAAGGTCGGCCGTTTCGAGATGGCCGACAAAGGGACTCTGTTCCTGGACGAGATAGGCGATATTCCATTGGCGCTACAGCCCAAGTTGCTGCGTGTGCTGCAGGAACAAGAGTTCGAGCGGTTGGGCAGCGCGCGAACTCACCAGGTAGATGTTCGGCTAGTGGCCGCGACCAATCGAGACTTGGCGGATATGGTGAAGAGGGGAGAATTTCGCAGCGACCTCTACTATCGCGTGAACGTGTTCCCCATTCTGCTGCCGCCGTTGCGAGCACGCAGCGAAGACATTCCGGCATTGGTTTCGCATTTTGTCGAGGTTTATGGCCGCCGGATGGGCAAACAAATCGAGCACATCCCTCCTGCCACGATATCCGCGCTGAGCTCTTACCAGTGGCCGGGGAACATCCGCGAGTTGCAGAATTTCATCGAGCGCAGCGTTATCTTAAGCGATGGGACGGTCCTGAGCCCTCCTCTCGCAGAACTAAAACGTTCCCCGGTCGCTGAACCCCTAGGAGCGGTTACCCTCAAAGACGCGGAACGCGATCACATTCTCAAAACTCTCATGCAAACTCGCTGGGTTGTCGCGGGTCCTAACGGCGCCGCCGCACGCCTGGGAATGAAGAGATCCACTCTTTACTTCCGCATGCAGAAGCTGGGCATTTCGCGTTTCAACAACAATTTCCTTTCGGCGTAACAGACTCGCAATGATGCTTTCGATGCGCCGAGCTAGCAACGAGGCTAGCGAGGGAGAATGTAGACTCCCGCGTCCGCTGATATTTTGCGTATGCTGTCCGCGTCCAGATTCAGATGAGCCGTGACCATCTGCGGAGGAAGACGCCTGATCCAGTTGTTAAGAGAAATCTCCTGAAAGTCGCCTGTGGCAAATACCTCCAGAACTTTCAAGTCCGTATCGCCCGTGTTCTCGATATAGTGACCTGCGATTCTCGGTACAAATCCGACGTCATTTGCATTGAAGTCCATTGTGCGCGCCCCATGGGGCAAAACTACCCCCATACGCGCCTTGCCGCTTATGTAGTACTGCCATTCCGAAGCGTTCGGATGCCAGTGCATTTCACGCAGACCACCCGGCTTAATTGTTGCTACGGCTCCCGAGATATTTTTCGCCGCCAAGAAGGTATGGGAGTCAGCCACGCGAATTTCACCGCTTCTGGTTTGACTCGTAGGGGCCATGGCTTCCAATTTCCAGGTGTACTTAGGGACACTCGATACCCCGACACCGGCCTGATCCTGCGCCAGGGATGCGGGCAGGTCTGCCGGGAAGATATATAGGTCATGGGTTGGCAAGTTCTTAAGAACGCCCTCCGGCAACCCAAAATTCTTCGCCAGCACCGATGGTGGGGTATGTGCCACCCAGTCGGAAATGAGGAAGGTGTCGTCTTCAGAAAACGTACCTTGATTGAATATGAGCATAAATTCAGAGCCATCCGGTCCCAGCCCTTGGATGGAGTGCGGGAATCCCGCTGGAAAGTACCAAAGGTCACCTTTGCCCACATCGCCGATAAAGATGGTTCCATCGGGATTCAGAACGGTGACGCGAGTGTTCCCGTACAGCATATAGGCCCACTCGTCCGAGGTGTGCCAATGGAGCTCGCGGAAGCTGCCCGCTGTAAGCCGCATTCTGACACCCGCAATATCTGTGGAAGATGGTAGGACCGATTGTGTTACCTGGTTCGTCCAACCACCCTCTTGAACGCGCATGTGTGGCAGATCGAAGGAGTACCACACCGGCACGATGTTTCCGTAATCTGTCGGCGGAGGAAAGTTTGAATTCGGATTTTCATCCAATAGCGGCTTATTTTCAGGGCCGGGATTACTGACAGAATGATCTTGTTCTCCCTTCGCAATGTTTGCTCTCTCCTGCGCATTGACGGCCAGGGACGCCAGTGCTGCAGTCGCCAGTCCGGCCGAACTGACGCCCAGGAAATTACGTCTCGACAGTTCTCCGGCGTCGGACTTACTTTTTAGCTGTTCGCTTACGGGATTACTTTCGTCAGTCGCAGAATTGGTCTCATTTCGTTCGCTCATCTGAGCGCCCCCTTCAAATTCGACGAGATTGAACTCACCTTCACCTGCAAGGTGATTACAGGCACTTCCCTTACCAACTTGAATTTTTGCCGCAATGGCCGGAAGTGCCGCAAAACAAGAACGCTGCAGACGGCAACAAATTGAGGAGCCCGGAGTCGTTGTCAGGTGCTTGGACGAGCGTCTGTCGGCTCGACGGGCGAACTTGTTTCGCAAAACGTGTGTGACACGGTTCACATGTCGAGATAAGGACATCGCGTCCAGCTGCTTGGCATTCGTGAGTGCGTCCGAATCGTCGGCCGGCTTTTGTTTTCCAGGATTTACGGACTCTTTCCGTTTGGCGGTCCTCTTGCCCATTTCAGTTGCGTCACTCGAGGCGTTCATGCCATTCGTGACAATCTGAATTGAGGAGAAGTCAATATGTACACTGAAGAAATCGGCAACGCGCATGAAGGCCAGAACAGAATCAAAAGGTATTACTGGGTTTCGCTGTTCATGGCTTTGGTTTTTGCAGCGATGATTTATCCGAGCCCGGCACACGCGCAGCTTGTCGGAACCATGGAAGCTGACATTCCGTTTCAGTTCCACGCAGGCGACACGAAACTTCCGGCAGGCAAATACGTCATCCGCATGCTGGACGATTCCGACTTGACGATCATGGAAATCAGTAGACCGGATGGATCAGTTGCGGCGCTATTTCAGGTGCATTCCGCGGAAGCCAACTCCACACCCCGCAAGAGTGAACTGATTTTCAACAAATACGGAAATCGCTACTTCCTTAACAAGGTCTTCGATGAAGGCGAGCCCAGCGGCAGCCAGGTAGCCGAGTCGAACTACGAAAAGCGCGTCGGTCAAGCAAACGCGGAAGCCCAGGAACACGTGCCGGCACATCACCCCGCACAACAGGGGACCAGCGGCTCGTAAGAAGGCTGATTGGCAGTTGTTTCGAGCACTCCAAAAAGGAGAAAGTATGAAACTGCAAAGATTCGCGCTTGTTCTGATGGGTATCCTGCTCCTGTTTGCCGGGAGGTTGTCGGCTCAAGACGTTAAGACCGACTACGATCACAACGCAGACTTCACAAAATACAAAACCTACTGTTGGGAACACGTTCAGACGAAAGACCCGCTGTTTATCGATCGCATCAAGAGCGCCGTCAACGCTGCCTTGGCTTCGAAGGGATGGACGCAGGTGGACTCAGGAGGCGATGTCTCCATCATTGCTATCCAGACGACACAAGAGCAGCAAACTCTGAATACGTTTTACGACGGATTTGGCGGAGGCTGGGGTTGGAGACGGTTTGGAGGCGGCGGTTTTGGAGAGGCAACCACTACCACCGACACCTACAAGGTCGGCACGCTGGTCGTCGATCTATACGACACGAAGACGAAGCAGCTGTTGTTCAGAGGTACTTCGAGCGACACGCTCTCTAACAATTCCAACAAGAATACGGAGAACCTGGATAAGGGCGTCGAAAAAATATTTAAGAAATTCCCTCCAGGATCTTCGAAGTAGCGATGACGGCGTGAGATTCGGCGACGGAATCAACGCCGTGCATGGGTATGACGGATCATCTTGAATGAGCGATCTTGTGCATCACGCTTACCTGAAATGGATGCCCCCGAAATGGCGCGGCAACGGCGAACGCAATCCGTTGTCGCGTCTTTTGCGCAAGGACGTGGCCTCGAATGGGCCCCTGTGGCTCCCGCCCGTGTTGGTACTGGGCGCCATCGCCGCCGTAGCGTATGCAGACCACCTCGTGGCGTCGATTTCGCTTGTCTACCTCTACATCCTTCCTCTGGGCATCGGCGCAATATTCCTTCGCCGGGAAATCAGCTATGGGCTCATCGCTGCTTGCGTCTTGTTTCACGATTATGATTCTCCGCGGCATATTCACCCGGCGCTGCGGATGATTGATAACCTCGCTACTGCAATGTGCTTCATCTTTATCGTTTATTTCATCCAACGGTATGTCGAACAGCGCGAAGTGCTAGCCAAAATAATCCAGCAGCAGCGTGACAGCCTTCTGAAGGACGTGGAGCTGGCCGCGCAAGTTCAGCGCCTGTTTCTTCCTGTCGGCAAGCCTGCCATTCGTGGACTTGAAATCGCCGGCATGATGCGGCCCGCACACGGCGTAAGCGGCGACTACTACGATTACATTCCCATCGATGAGCACACGATCCAACTCGTAGTCGCCGACGTGGCCGGCAAAGGAGTGCCTGCGGCCCTGTTAATGTCCGCCACGGCTGCGGTGATGCAGCTCGAAGCGAACCGCGACCGGAACATGCTCGAACTGGTAGCGCGTTTGAACACCGAGATCTGTTCCGTGTCGGACGGCGAACGCTATGTGACTTTGCTGCTCGCGGAGATCGATGCAGACAGACGGATCGTCCGCTATGTTAATAGCGGCCACATTCCTGGACTTCTATTTAGAGCGCAGACCGGCACGATCACGCATATGAATTCGTGCTGCCCGCCCATCGGAATGTTTGCGGAAGAGCCTCTCGAATTGGCCTCGGAAAATCTGGTTACGGGCGATGTGCTCGTTTTCTATACCGATGGCGTAACCGAAGCAGAGAACGCCTCTGAAGAAGAATTCGGCGTCGAGCGCCTTTCAGCCATAGTGCAGCGCGATTTTTCGTTGTCCGCGGAAGAACTTGTGGCCAATATCCTTGCCGGCGCTGCCAGCTTCTCGACCGACGTTGGCTTCCAGGATGATGTGACCATTCTCGTGGTCAAATGCGATTTTGACAGCCACAACTTGTAACTCGTTTTGTAACCACACCGCTGGAGTTCTCCTAATCGCATCCTGCCGCGGAACTTATCGCCGTCAATTCGGTGACGACCAACTCGTTTTACGGAACTGCTCCCTCAGGTAACGGCCATGCCAACGTGCTGACAGCCATTCAATTCTCTGGACTCATTCTCTGCCTTCCGTGCTCCTAATTTTTGCCCGCCTGACTTAGGCCGTCTGTTTTCAGACATTTCGTGACACCCCTGGCCGCGCTCGTCTCTGGCAATCCATCTGCATCCGCAATGTCCCAGTACGGAAAATCGACCGGGGATGTGAACCATGTGGATAGTTCGACTTGCATTGCGGCGGCCCTACACCTTCGTGGTGGTTGCGATACTCATCGTAATCATGGGGGCACTCGCAATCGTTCGCACTCCCACTGACATTTTTCCGAACATCAACATTCCGGTGGTCAGCATCATCTGGACTTATAACGGTCTGGTGCCGGAGGACATGGCCGATCGGATCGTAAGCATCACAGAAAGAGCTCTTACCACGACAGTCGACAACATCGAACACATCGAGTCTCAGTCGCTGTACGGAATCGCGGTTGTAAAGGTATTCCTGCAGCCCACCGCAAACATTCAGCAGGGTATTGCGCAGATCACGGCGGTTTCCCAGACTCAGCTCAAGCAGTTGCCCGCCGGATCGACGCCACCTCTCATTCTGGCCTATAGCGCATCGAGCGTACCCGTTCTGCAATTGGCGCTGTCCGGACAAAACATGTCCGAACAGGAACTCAACGACTATGGCCTGAATTTCATTCGCACGCAGATCATTACAGTTCCGGGTGCCTCCGTTCCTTATCCCTACGGCGGTAAACAGCGCCAGGTGCAAGTGGACTTGAATCCGACGGCGTTACAGTCGAAGGGCTTGTCGGCATTGGACGTTGTGAATGCTATCAGCGTGCAAAACCTGATTCTGCCCACCGGAACGTCCAAGATCGGCTCGCGTGAATATGATGTTTCCATTCCTAATGCCGCGCCGCAAACGATATCGGATCTGAATCGCATTCCAATCAAAACCATCGGCAGCACCACCATTTATATCAAGGATGTCGCATGGGTTCGCGACGGCTTTCCTCCGCAGACCAACATCGTGAAAGTGAACGGGCAGCGTTCCGTGTTGCTGACGATTCAAAAGGCGGGAAATGCATCCACGCTGAACGTGATCTCGGGTATCAAGGCCCTCCTGCCGCAGATCAAGACGACTGTTCCACCTCAGCTGCAGATAGAACCTCTCGCAGACCAGTCGATTTTCGTTCGGGGTGCGATCAGCGGCGTAGTCCGTGAAACACTCATCGCCGCCTGCCTGACGGCCTTCATGATTCTTACGTTCTTGGGCAGTTGGAGAAGCACGCTGATCATCGCGACCTCCATCCCTCTGGCGATCTTAACCTCCATCATCGTGTTCAGCGCGATCGGAGAAACGATCAATATCATGACGCTCGGTGGACTTGCTCTGGCGGTCGGCATCCTGGTTGACGACGCCACCGTCGAAGTCGAGAACATCAATCGCAATCGCGAAGCGGAACCAGAGAAGGATATGGACGAGGTCGTCCTGGACAGCGCCTCGCAAATCGCTACGCCGGCTTTCGTCGCAACGCTTTCGATTTGCATCGTGTTTGCTCCCATGTTCTTACTGTCCGGTGTGGCGCGATATCTGTTTGTGCCGCTGGCTGAGGCCGTGGTTTTCGCCATGTTGGCCTCGTACCTGCTTTCCCGCACGATCGTGCCGACCATGGCCAAGTACCTGTTACGCAACGATCAAAGGAAGCCCGGAGATGCCCCTTCCCGTAATCCATTGGCACGGCTGCAGAAGCGATTTGAAGAGGCCTTCGAAAGATTACGTCACAGTTTTCGCGGATTGCTCGAGCTTTGTCTCCATCACCGGCGCGCCTTCCTGATTGCGTTCTTCGTGGCCTGCCTGGGCTCCCTGGCAATTCTGATCCCCTGGCTGGGACAGGATTTCTTCCCGAGCGTAGACAGCGGGACCTTCAAGCTTCACCTGCGAGCGCCGACGGGGATGCGCATCGAAGAGACAGCAAACCTGTGTGATCTGGTCGAGCAATCGATTCGGAAGCAAATCCCAACGGACGAAGTACAAAGCGTCATTGACAACATCGGCCTGCCGTATAGCGGTATCAATCTTTCTTACAGCAATTCGGCACCGGTTGGCACATCGGATGCCGACATTCTTGTGAACTTGTCCGTCGATCATCATCCGACGGACAAGTACATTCACGACCTTCGCTTGACTCTACCCAGGCAGTTTCCCGGTGTGACCTTCGCTTTCTTGCCCGCCGACATGGTCGGCCAGATTCTGAATTTTGGCCTGCCAGCGCCGATCGATGTGCAGGTCGTAGGGAATGATCTGGAAGGCAACCAGCGTTACGCGAACGCGCTGCTGGACAAATTGAAATACGTAACGGGAACCGCTGATCTACGGATCCAGCAGCCATTCGACGAACCGTATCTGCGCTATCGCGTGGAGCGCACGAAGGCAGAGGAGCTCGGATTCTCAGCGCACGATATTGCGCAAAATCTTCTGGTGTCACTCAGCGGCAGCTTCCAGACTTCACCGACTTTCTGGGTTGATCCGAAGAACCGCGTCAGCTACCAAATCGCGACTCAGACGCCGCAATACCGCGCGGACACCTTGCAGGATCTCGAGAACATTCCGATCACAGGGACGGACCCCAACGCTCCCCCATCGATCATGGCCAGTTTGGTTTCAATGAAACGGGGAGTAGGCATGGCCGTCGTTTCGCACTACAACGTCGCACCCGTGATTGACATCTTTGGCGCTCCCACCGGACGCGACCTCGGGAGCGTCTCGAGGGACATCAACAAAATCATTCAGGACTCGCGGCAGCAACTACCGCGCGGCTCGCAAGTCATTGTTCGCGGACAGGTCGAGACCATGCGAGCTTCATACCTAGGCCTGCTGAGCGGGTTGGCATTTTCGATCATACTTGTGTACCTGCTGATCGTAGTCAATTTTCAATCCTGGCTGGATCCTTTCATCATGATTTCCGCTTTGCCCGCGGCACTCGCCGGGATCGCTTGGTTTCTATTTATAACGCACACGACTCTGAGTGTGCCCGCCCTTATGGGCACGATCATGTGCATGGGCGTCGCCACCTCAAACAGCATTTTGGTTGTGAGCTTTGCCACGGAAAAAATGATGGAAGGAAAAGATTCAGTGAGCGCGGCGCTAGAGGCGGGCTTCACGCGTTTTCGCCCCGTGATTATGACCGCGCTGGCCATGATTATCGGCATGATCCCGATGGCTCTCGGCTTGGGCGACGGTGGTGAACAGAACGCCCCGCTCGGCCGGGCGGTAATCGGCGGACTGCTATTCGCGACGTTCTCGACGCTTCTGTTTGTTCCGACTTTCTTCAGCGTCGTGCAGGGACACCAGCATGCTCAAACTGGAAAACAACCGTAATTATCAATTTTTGTGGAGTCACTCATGGCAATTCAAGACAAGAATAGAAGCGAGGCCAACGAAAAATCCAAAGCGTTGAATGACGCGGGAGCGGTAAGGCTCGGACGCGGGCGATTGCTGCTTTTGGCGATTGCAGCGATTGTGGTTGTCGCTGCCCTGCTATCCGGAATCTGGTCACGCGTCAAAGCTGAAAAGTCTTTACGCGTCGAGACAGCGCAGGTGGCCCTTACGTCGGTGTCTGTTACATTGCCGAAACCAGCGACGCCTGCCGCGGAAATTATTCTTCCGGGAAACGTACAGCCCTACATTACTTCGCCGATCTATTCACGAACGAACGGGTACCTGAAGAAGTGGTATTTCGATATCGGGGCGCGGGTGAAGCGCGGGCAATTGCTTGCGGTAATCGAAACGCCGGAAGTCGATCAGCAACTCCAACAAGCCCGCAGCAACCTGCTGACCGCGCAGGCAAATCTCTCGCTCGCCGAAATAACCAAGACCAGATATCAGGGACTTTTAAAAACCAACGCTGTCTCCAAACAAGACGTTGACAACGCGGTGGGCAGCTACAACGCGAATAAAGCCATTGTCGAAGCGGATCAGGCCACAGTGCAGCAGTATACGGCGCTGGTATCCTTCGAAAGGATCTATGCTCCGTTCGACGGCGTTATCACCGCCCGTAACACCGATATCGGCGACTTGATCAACTCGGGCAGCAGCGGCGGAGTGAAAACCGACCTCTTTCACATCGCCCAACCTGGAACGTTGCGTGTTTACGTAAATGTGCCAGAGGAATACTCGCGAGGGATCAAGGTCGGCATGGCCGGAGACCTCACTCTCGCCGAGTTTCCGGGGCGAAAGTTCCAGGGGAAAGTGGTTCGCACAGCGGACGCCATCAATGTGACAACCCGTACGCTGCTGATCGAGATAGACGTGGACAATCCCACCGGAACGTTGCTCACGGGCTCTTACGCAGAGGTGCACCTCGCGGTACCGACGCAGGGCTCCACGTACTTGATTCCGGTCAACACACTTTTGTTCCGGACAGAGGGTCTGCGTGTCGGCATCGTCAGAGACGGGAAGGTCGTGCTCGCGACCGTGACTCCTGGCCACGATTTCGGCAATGAGATTGAGATCGTTGCAGGCCTCAAGTCCGACGATCAAATCATTGTTAACCCGCCCGATTCAATTATTCAGGGTCAGCAAGTGCAGGTCGTACAAGCGAGCTTGCCCGGAGACGCAAAATGAGCCAACCGAGAAGCCCTCGAAAGATAAATTTCGTCGAGCACTCGCTGCACGCAATTTGGTCGAAAGTTTTCTTCGCGGTCGCGCTGCTCCAATTGAACGGTTGCACGGTCGGGCCTAATTACCACACTCCAGTCGTCGAAACTCCTCCTACCTACAAAGAAGTAGGGGACTGGAAGCCTGCCCAGCCGAATGATCAGAATCTTGGCGGTGACTGGTGGAAGATATTTCAAGATCCGCAGCTTGATGCGCTGGAGCTTCAGGTGAATATATCGAACCAGAACTTGAAAGCCGCGGAGGCTCAGTATCAACAGGCGCGGGCAATCCTCCGATACAGTCGCGCTGACTACTACCCCACCCTGACGGCCGGGCCATCGGCTAGTCGGACGCGGACCTCCGCCAATCGCCCGGCGTCTAACACGACTTTTGACGGCATTACCTACAATGACTTCGTCTTGCCGTTCAACGTCTCCTACGAAGTCGACGTCTGGGGACGAGTTCGCCGCACGGTGGAATCATATCGAGAGCAAGCGCAAGCCAGTGCCGCGGACCTGGCCACAGTCAATCTGAGCATGCATGCCGATCTGGCCGTGGACTACTTTCTAGCACGCAGCCTGGACGCCGAGGAACAACTCCTTAATTCGACCGTAGCGCAATACGAACAAGCCTTGGAATTAATCCAGAGTCGGTTTGCCGGAGGCATTGCGTCCGAAGTGGAGGTGCAGCAGGCTGACACTCAGCTGGAAACAACTCGCGCCGAGGCAATTGACGTTGGGGTCGCCCGCGCGCAGTACGAACACGCGGTTGCAATTCTCATTGGGAAACCCCCCGCGGAATTCAGTCTTCCGCCGCTGCCCCTGGTCGCGCCGCCTCCGCCTATCCCCGTCAGCGTACCTTCAGAACTGCTCGAAAGACGCCCGGACATCGCGGCTGCAGAAAGGCGAGTGGCCTCAGCCAATGCACAGATTGGAGTCGCGAAGGCGGCCTACTATCCGCAGATCAATTTAGGCGCCTCGGGAGGATTTGAAAGTGGCATCATCACGACGCTTATACAGGGGCCGAGTGGCCTATGGTCCATTGGAGGATCTGCCGCGGAAACCATCTTCGACGCCGGAAGACGCCGCGCTGCCTCGGACCAAGCCATCGCCGCCTACGATCAAACCGTCGCCAATTATCGCGAAACCGTGCTCACCAGCTTCCAACAGGTCGAAGACAACATAGCGGCGCTGCGCATCCTCGAGCATGAGGCTCAGGTTCAGGACAAAGCGGTCGTCGCCGCGCAGAAGTACCTCGAGCTTGCGAACACGCGCTACACGGGGGGCGTCACCAGCTACCTGGAAGTGACAACCGCTGAGACCGCCGCTCTCACCGACGAAGTTACTGCGGTTAATATTCTTGGCCGCCGCATGGTGGACGCAGTCTCGCTCGTGCAGGCTCTCGGTGGGGGGTGGGATCGATCCGCCTTGCCGGCACGGCCGGAATGCTGCGGCAAACTGACGAGCCAACTAAGGTGACGCTGGATCACCGTCTAGAGTCCTCGCGCGAGCTTGCAGGCGGTCGCCATCGCGAAGAGG
>DATHPO010000294.1:0-3677 GCA_035483835.1 Terriglobales bacterium | reverse complement strand
TGGAGCGCCTCTCCGGCATTGCGGATGCTTTCTTGATAGGCGAGCGTCCTATCGCGCGGCGTGTTGACGATTCAATTGCTCGCGCCGGCGCTTTTGGTCCGATAGTTCTCCGTCGGTCTCGCGGATACGCCCCGAGCGCAGCCGCTGTTTTTCCATACAAGCGCCCTATTCTTGCGCTTGGCGCCGATTTGAAAAACACAGTGACCTTGGTCGTTGACGGGCAGGCATTCGTGAGTCAGCACATTGGCGACCTCGAACATTTCGAATCTCTCCAGGCGTTTCAGCAAACGATCGAAGATTTGGTTTCAATGTACGAGATTCACTGGGATCAACTCCTCGTCGTGCACGATTGCCATCCGCAATACGCATCCACCACACATGCTTCGGCGCTTGTTTCATTTGAAATGCGAAGTGTCCAGCACCACCGCGCACACATCGCTTCGGTCCTAGCGGAACGAGGCGAATGGAACAAGCGCGTTGTGGGCGTTTGCTTTGATGGGACGGGCTACGGCGACGACGGCACGATCTGGGGTGGCGAACTTTTTGTGGGAAGCATCAGCGACGGTTTCGAACGCGTGGCTCACCTTCGTCGAGCGGTCCTCGCGGGCGGCGATGCTGGGGCTCACTATCCGGTTCAAGCCGCAGCCGGATTCCTGGCGCAAACAGAAGACCTGCCGGACGTGACCGCTGCGCCGTTTCATTTTTCTGAACGCTTTCAGAACGCGATGGAACTAATCCGCAAAGGGGTGAGAACCTTCACCACAACCTCAATGGGCCGTCTCTTTGACGCGGCCGCCGCGCTGCTTGGATTTACCCGCGAGGCGACTTTTGAAGGCCAGGCTGCAATGTGGCTGGAGCAGCGGGCTCGCAGCGCCACCTGCACCGATGCGTATCCATTTCCCTTCGTCAATGCAAAGCTCGACTTTCGTCCCTTGCTGAAGAGTTTGGCGAAGGACCGCTTCATTGGCCGCGACGCCAACGAATGTGCGCGTGCCTTTCAAAAAGGCGTGGCCCTCGGCGTCTTTAATGCGGCGACTGCGCTGTGCCAAGAACACGATTGCGACACTATCGTGCTTTCAGGCGGGGTTTTTCAGAACGAACTCTTCCTTGAGGATCTGAAATCAATGTCTGCTTCGATGCCCCTTCAAATTTGGACGAATCATGCTGTCCCGCCTAACGATGGCGGCATTAGCCTGGGACAGGCGGCTCTTGCTTCATTCGCGCAATTTGACGACGCCGAATCATTTAGCTCGAAGGAATCAGTTTCCAGGTAACGGACCGATGCATGAACTTTCGATAGCTATGAGCATTGTCGATATGGCGCAGGAAGAATCCGACCGGCGAGGGGGCGTGCCGATCCGAGCCGTGCATCTCAAATTGGGTCTGCTTTCTGGCGTCATGAAGGATGCGCTATTCGCGTCGTATGAAATGGCATGCGAGCACACGGCGCTCGAAGGATCACGCTTGATCGTCGAAGAAGTACCGGTGATGGTTTTTTGCCCCCATTGCAACACGCAGCGGCCAGTTCATTCGTTGCAATCGTTTTGTTGCGCTGAGTGTGGCGCCCTCTCAGGCGATGTGGTTCAAGGCAAAGAGCTTTTAGTGGTGGGCCTGGAGGTGGATGAGTGAATTCCCCGACACGCATCATTGAGGTGCGCCAGAACGTCCTAAAGCAGAACGATGTGATAGCCCACGCGCTTCGCCAGCGATTTCATGATGCAGGTGTTTTTGTCGTGAGTCTGGTCTCCAGCCCAGGTGCGGGGAAGACGGCTCTTCTCGAAAATACACTCACTCTACTTCGGCAAAGGTTTCGAGTGGCCGCGTTGGTGGGCGATCTCGCCACAGAAAATGACGCAGTGCGGCTCGCCCGCAGTCAGGCTCCCGTCAGGCAGATCGTCACCGGAACCGTTTGCCACCTCGAAGCTGCCATGGTGCAGAACGCGCTCGAAGGCTGGAAGCTCGAAGAACTCGACTTCCTGTTCATCGAGAACGTGGGCAATCTCGTCTGTCCATCTTCCTACGATCTCGGCGAGGGTCTCCGGCTCGTCCTCATGTCCGTTACGGAGGGCGAAGACAAACCTCTCAAATACCCCACGATTTTTAATAGCGCCGACGTAGCTGTGATTACAAAGATTGATCTGGCAGAGGCGGTCGAATTCAACGCCGAAGCCGCCAACCGCAGCATTCAGGCTGTGCGGCCCGGAATGGCAGTCTTGAATGTTTCGGCGAAGTCTGGCGACGGCATGAAGGAATTTTTAGGGTTCCTGCGAACACGCCGTGATAATGCAAGAGCGATCACAGTCTCTCAAGCTACTGTTACATTCGCGACACCCAAAAAATAAGTGTCTGCGTTAAACAGTTCCGCAAAAGCCCGCAGAACAGGTGAACATCGTTTTCGAGATTCCAGTGTCAGAAACCGATGTTGCACCCGAAATCGCGATAATCCCTGTTCGCAACACTCTATCTGAATCTCATTGTCCGGTAACGGCGTCTACCGGGACTTGACCAGAAGCCGTGTTATTCTCGCTGCGATTCGGAAGCTTGTGTTCTGGAGCGGCGACTGTCTTGACGGAGATTCGCCATCGGTAGCAGTGGCGAATGCAAATAATGCTTTTTTGTCAGCTCCAAAATGCCACCGGCGATGGTAACGGGGTTTGACATCCCGACGGCAGGTTGTTGGGAACTCACGGCTCATTAGGCGGTCACACCTTAACCTTTATCGTATCGGTGAAGCCCTAGACGCCTCGATATTCCCCTCGCTGTGCTGGACTAAGACGGATAGATGTTGCGAAATCCTCTTATCACCAGCCATCGGAGCGGCGGCAATACTACGCCGCCTCCAAAAGCGCTTCGTGCCAAATTCCCGGTGCGATCTTTAGGTTGTAGAGGACGTCGCCTCCATGGTAGAAGCTCACGCGAACGATAAAATCTGAGTGGCCCCGTAGCCAATTTATTCGGTGGAAAGCGGGTGGTGATACTTCCACGTTCGATGGAACTCTTCTAGCAGCGGCCTGTCCTTGATGCGTACGTTCGACCCCACTGGAAACTTTTCCTGGTAGAGCATCTTGGCCTTTTCCATGACCGCGAATTATAGCTCTACGCGGATAGATGTTGATAAACCCTCTTATCACCAGCTATCTCAAAACGAGATCGGTGGCGACAGTCCCCGTTCTCGACACCTATCTGAATGTCAATGCCCGGCAACCGCATCTAGGGGACGCTGACCATAGTGCAGGCGCGTATATTCCATATTGCCGTTGCAACCCGTGCGAATCCCCAGATGATATTGAACCTCGGTCCGGTCAAGCGTCTTTGATTTCGCGAAGACGTCCACTGATCACGTCGTAGACGAAACCGCGGACAGCGACACTACCGGGAATCCAGGGATGGGAGCGGAGCTTCTGTAATTGGTGGCGGACATTTTCATCGATGTTTTGGAAGGTGTAGAAGAAGGCGGGAGAAACAGCGGCCACTCCGGTGCGATTCTGGATTCTGGTACGCAAGTCGTGTTCACTGGTGTGCATCAATCCGCAATCGGTGTGATTGATGACCATGATTTCCTCAGTGCCGAGCAGATAGTGTGATACGACCAGCGAGCGCAGAGTGTCCTCCGTAACGATGCCACCGGCATTCCGGATGATATGCGCGTCTCCCGTGCTAAGTCCCAGAGTTTGAAT
>DATHPO010000293.1:0-27315 GCA_035483835.1 Terriglobales bacterium | reverse complement strand
GCCATTTCTCAACGAAGCCATCCATAGCGTCCTCGAGCAGGATTACCCAAACTGGGAGCTCCTGCTGGTAGACGACGGATCCAGCGACGGCAGCACTCGCATTGCACTCAACTTCGTTCACCATATCCCCCAACAGGTTAGATATTTGGAGCACTCGGCCCATGCCAATCGGGGTATGAGTGCATCGCGGAACCTCGGAATTCAGCACGCACGAGGAGAGTACATCGCTTTCCTCGATGCGGACGATGTCTGGCTGCCGAACAAACTATCCGAACAGGCCGCGCTCCTAAAAGCACATCCCGACGTGGGCATGACGTACGGGCATGCTCTGATTTGGAATAGCTGGACCGGCAGCCCGGACGACACCGATCATAAGGTCAACCTCGGCGTTCCGGCCGACAGTCTTGTATCGCCTCCCAATTTGCTCCCTCAGCTTCTCCGGAATAAAGCCCAGACGCCGATGACAAGCAATGCGATGCTGCGTCGGTCGGTGATTCAAACTGTGGGCGGCTTCGAAGAGGAATTCACGTCTATATACGAAGACCAGGTCTTCTTTTCCAAGGTCGAGATACATACCGCCGTGTATGTCTCAGCCTCGTGCTGGGTGAAATACCGCCAGCACCCTCTCAGTTGTACAGCAGTATCAGCCCGCACCGGCAGTTACCTTTCGCAGCGCAAACCTTTTCTGGAATGGCTTGCGGGGTACATGGATAAGCTGCAGGTTGCTCCTGATTCCCCCGCCCGTCGCGCCTTGCAGCGGGAGCTCTGGCCTTATCGCCATCCGTGCCTCCATGCACTGTTAAAGCCATTCACTGAATTCGCGGAAAAAATCATGGCATTTTGGGCCATGGGTTCAGGCCGATGATCCGAGGGCCGCTGGTTTCCGGGGTCTTAATTTTCCTCAACGCTGAAGCGTTCCTCGAAGAGGCAATTGAGAGCGTTCTGGCACAAACATGGAACGACTGGGAACTGCTGCTTGTGGACGACGGCTCTACTGATCGAAGCACATCGATAGCTCGACGGTATGCCGAACTACAGGGCGAGCGCATTGTTTACCTCGAGCATCACGGCCACATGAATCGGGGCAAGAGTACGTCGCGGAATCTCGGCCTTCAGCGAGCCCGCGGAGAGTATGTAGCATTCCTCGATGCAGACGATGTCTGGCTACCTGCAAAGCTTGCAAGGCAGGCCGCCGCGCTGTCCCGGCATCCCGAGGCGGTCATGCTATACGGCCCGACACAGTATTGGCACAGTTGGGCACGGGAAACGCGACAGCGCGATTTTCAAGGAGTGCTGGGCGTGCGGGCTGAAGTTCTGTATCGCGGATCGTACCTGTTGAGTCGCTATCTCGCTCGCACGGGCATCATCCCAGGGATTTGCTCAATTTTGGCTCGACGGAAAGCTGTTGTGGCGGTCGGCGGGTTCGAGGAGTCGATTCAGCAGATGTTCGAGGACCAGACGCTGATTGCAAAGCTCTGCCTGTATGGGCCTGTATTTGTGGATTCCGGCTGCTATGATCTTTACAGGCAACATCCGGGCTCTAGCTCCAGCCAAGCCGTCAACGCTGGAGCATACCATCCGTGGAGACCGAGTCTCTCAAGTCTCGCCTACCTGCAATGGCTCGCAGACTACGTCGCAACGCAACCTAGTCCGGACGATAACCTGCACCGGAAACTTAAACGGGAGCTCTGGATTCAGCGCCATAGGATCGCAGGCAATACAATCGGGCTAGCTCGTCTTGTCATTGAGATCGCGCGGCGAAAGCTATCTTCCGTTTCCGATACACACAGCAAAGCCATCACCAGATAAGATACGAGCGTAACCAGGTGGCGAAATCATTTGCGTTCCGGTTTTCCACATGTAACCGGGGGAGCTGGAATCTGTCACTGTTCGGCCCGACTGTACCTTCAAAGTTCGAGCAGGCTAGTCGGTACCCCGCGGCCCGCACCGCTTCAACCGTTCGATCGGTGTAATCGCTCCGGTCGCCGAAGGGATAGGCAAAGGTGTACACGGGCCGGCCGAGTATCCGTTCGAGTATCGACTTGCTCTCTGAGATTTCGGTCCATTGAGTTGACTCCGAAAGCCGGGAGAGCCGTGAGTGGCTGATTGCGTGCGCTCCTACCGAGAGCAGAGCTCCCCGGCTCACTACGCGCAGTTCCTCCGACGTCATACAGCGGGCAGGAGTGTACCGTTCACTCATCCCGGCCCATTGCCGAATCCGGCAAATACCGTCCTCACGTTGCGCCGTCTCTGCCTCGCGCAAGAGGCTCCAGACTGCGTAGAAAACTGCGTGGCGGCTCGTGGGCGGCGATTGCTTCCATGCAATCCAACCGCGATGAGTTGCGCAGTCCGCGTCTTGGTATTCCAGGTCTGCAGGATCGATCTCCCAGTAATAGTTCTGCCCGGCGAGCGATAATTTCAGACCATGCGGAGGGAGGACCCCTGGATGGAGAAAAATAGCCTCCAGCTCGTCCCACCAATATCCGCGGGGCTTATCTAGGTATCCGGTGCTCACAAAGATGGTTGCCGGGATGCCGTGCTGCCTGAGAATCGGGTGAGCGATTTCGAGGTTATCTAGGTATCCGTCATCGAAAGTGATTGCGACGGACCGATGCTCTGGGTCAGCGTCAGGCAGTTCCGTCAGAGGAATCGGGGTTGCGATCCTCTTCAGTGCTTCCATCTGCTGCGAGAAGTTGTGGGGATCGACACAGAGGGCCCATGGATCGACATCCGCGCGAGTTATGCGGTGATACATCAGAATCACATTTCCGCGCCGCAGGGGCGAGATCGCCCGGCGAACTGCCGCAGCCGCAGAATGGATCGCGCTATGTATCACAGGACTTTTGAGCATGGATGGTGATCAGGACATCATAACCGGGGTCACGTACGTCCAGCTCGGCCGTTGTAACGTCCTCCACAGCAATTCCTTCGAGGAAGCACGTCGCCGCGAAAACGTTCCCGTACGCCGCCACTCGCACCCCTTTCTCTCCAAAAACGGACGCGCACATGCGGCGCGCTGAAGCTCTGGTGAACGACCAATACCAGATCGTGCTCCATTCGTCCACGCTCAACGGAGTGATGCCAGGAACGGTCGCCAGGAGCACGCCCCCCGGCTTCAAGATCCGGTGCAATGTTCGTAAAGCGGTAAAAGGCTCAAAGATGCATTGGAGCGTTTGTGTGACGATTGCGCAATCGAATGCGTCGGACGGAATGCCCTCGCTGGAGCACAGGTCAGAGATAATGGTCGCCTTCGGATTTCCTTCGTGAACGTGCAGGATGTCGCGCATGGTCACCTTGTCTCCGCCGAACTGTCGCGTGTACGAATCATCTCCGATCTCGAGCGCACGGCCCGTAATATCCTTTTGGTAACGCCTGAGAAACTGCTTGATGTAGTGCCGATCGACGGGCAAGCCGCGATCATAGCCGAAGTGTCGGCTGATTGGCTCAGTTCGACGCAGCCCTCCGAAGTCGATCTGCATGTGTACTAACCTTCGCTTCTAGTTGTATTTTACACGCGCGAGTGACCTCATACCGCTCATTGTCGTTTTCAGTACGCACTCCTCCAGCAGGCCAGCGGCTTTTTATCCCAGCCCAGCGGGACACCGTAGGCTGGTGTCCAATCAGACTTGTCAACGCTATTCCCAACTCGAAACTGCCGGCAGACCCGAACCTGAATCTCTTCCGGGACTGCAGCCTTTCGAAACCCGATGTCCGTACTGTTAAACAGTCGCGTGGTAATGCTTAAGGCCATTCATCGATTATCATTTATTGTCTCAAAGGTTTAGGCAATCATCTCGGTGGTCGTGATTTTGACAACACGTTTTTGGCGGAGTACGGGATTGGTTGTATGATGTGAAGACAGTGCGCGCTCGCCCTTTTAAGAGTAGTTTCTGGACTCGATGCTCGCCAAATCAATAGTTGACCGCAAAGTTGTGATCATTGGCGCCGGTCCTGCCGGGCTGACCGCTGCTTATGAATTGAGCAAGCATAGCGTGCCGGCCGTCGTACTCGAACGCGATAACACGGTGGGAGGACTGTCCCGAACGGTTAACCATAAGGAATATCTATTCGATATTGGAGGGCACCGGTTCTTCACCAAGTGGGACGAGGTCAACCAAATCTGGCGAGAGGTGCTGGGCGAGCAGTTTCTCGAACGACCAAGGCTTTCACGAATCTTCTATCGCAAGAAGTTTTTCTATTACCCACTGCGAGCCAAGAACGCACTGTTCGGCCTCGGAGTGGTGGATAGCGCCCGAGTTGTGTTCAGTTATTTGAAGTCGCGGCTGTTCTACTACGAGAATGAGCAGAACCTGGAGCAGTGGGTCTCGAACCGATTCGGCAAGCGGCTGTACGAGATCTTCTTCAAGACGTATACCGAAAAAGTGTGGGGCGTGCGCTGTACGGAAATTTCTGCGGAGTGGGCGGCCCAGCGCATTCAGAGTCTTTCGCTGGCTACAGCCCTCCGCAACGCTCTCTATAAACCACAGAAGACAAAAGTCAAGACTCTCATCAGTAGCTTTCATTATCCCAGACGCGGGCCTGGACAGATGTGGGAGAGCATGGCCGAGCTTTTGCGGAAGCGGGACTATCCGATTCTGCTGGAGCGGCCGGTTACCCGGATCTTGCACGATGAGAGTGGCGTGACGGCATTCGAGGCGACGGCGCCTAACGGGCTGGAGACTCATGCCGGGACAGACTTCATCAGCTCCATGCCGATTCGCGAGCTGGTGCGGGCTCTCGATCCACCTGCTCCGAAGTTAGTTCAACAGGCTGCCGTGCTACTGCGTTACCGTGATTTTCTCATCGTGAGCCTGGTAGTGAATCGCAAGGAGGTGATTCCAGACAACTGGATTTACATTCACGACCCGAGTGTGCGCGTGGGGCGAATCCAGAACTTTAAGAACTGGTCGCCAAACATGGTCCCCGATCCCAACAAGACGAGTTTGGGCATGGAGTACTTTGTCTTTGAGAACGATGACGTCTGGGCAAGTCCGGACGATAAGCTGATCGACTTGGCGAAATGCGAGATCGCCAAGTTGGGCCTAGTCAAGCCGGAAGAAATCGAAGATGGCGTGGTGGTCCGGATGCCCAAGGCGTATCCGATGTACAACAGCGGGTGGGCGAAGCAGGTAGCTACGATCCGGCAGTACTTGGAGGAATGCTTACCCAACTTGCAGCTTGTCGGACGCAACGGGATGCATAAGTATAATAATCAGGACCATTCCATGATGACCGCGCTATGTGCCGCTAAGAACATCATGGGAGCGAAGTACGATCTGTGGGCTATCAATTCCGAGCCGGACTATTACGAGGAGAAGCGCGAGCATAAGAAGCCCACCTCACCGGAAACAGAAGCTGGCCGGCCTGCGTTTGCCGAACCACTTCGCATTCCGAGGCGCCGCTCTCCCATCGGACAGCGCTGAATCGAAAACGTCAAATGCCGCTCTGAGGACCTTAGGAAACAAAGAACGAGTGATCCGGCATTCTCTCGTACCGCAGACTATGTTTGTAGCCTTGGCGCCGAAAGGATCGCTCGGCGGTTCCTTGAGCTGCCATCAAACCAAAGTACCGGTTAGGTCAGTATCCGATAGTTCATCATGAAGCCGATCCATGAAGACTGAGTTCTCAGACATTCCAGCCAGACAGGCACGCGATTCTGTGCGCAGTCGCAAGGTATTCACCTCAGGAGACCTCATCGTCTTTGTGGCGCTTTCTGTGCTCCGCCTTGCAGCTCTGGCGTGGTTCCTGGTGCATTGGTTGACGCCGGCTGGATGGTGGCACGCAGAAAAACCGATGTTTCTAAGCGCTACCTTGTTACTGGTGATCGGGCTGGGTGGAAACCAACTGCGCTGGGCTTCGCTGACGCTCATGAAGCGCCCTGTTCCTATGGAGCCTCGCAAAGGTTTGCGAGTGGCAGCGGTAACCACCTGCGTTCCGGATTTGGAGCCTCCGGAGATTCTGGCGCCTACGCTGGAAGCGTTAGTGTCGCTGGACTATCCACATGACACCTGGCTGCTGGATGAGGGTGATAGCGAGGCGCTGCGAGATCTGTGCCGATCTTTGGGCGTGCGCCACTTCAGCCGCCAAGGCATGCCGTTTTACCAGGCGGCGAGCGGCGCATTCGCATCGCGCAGCAAGCACGGCAACTACAATGCGTGGCTCCAGGAAATCGGCTTTGAAAATTACGATATTCTGATTGCGTTCGATCCAGACCACGTGCCCGTACCGGAGTACGCGAGCTCGGTACTGGGATTTTTCGAAGGCCCGCAGGTTGCCTATGTTCAGGCTCCGCAGGTTTACCGGAACCAGTCTGCGAGTCTGGTGGCTCGCGGAGCGGCAGAGGAGACGTACGCATACTACTCTGCGACCGAGATGGCAAGCTACGGAGTCGGTCAGACGGTCCTGACAGGAAGCCATAACGTGCATCGGCTCTCGGCTCTGCGGGAATTTGGCGGATTTCCCGACCATGCGGCAGAGGACCTGCTGCAGACCGTTTATTACCGAATGCGGGGCTGGCAAGGAGTCTACATCCCCAGGGTTCTGGCTACCGGGCTTGCTCCTGAGGAGTGGTCAGAATACCTCACGCAACAGATTCGCTGGGCGCGCTCGGTGCTGGACATCAAAGTCCGCCACCTGCCTGCAACAAGCGGTTCGCTTTCGCGGGAAAGCCTGATCGAGCTCCTGCAGGGCTTTGGTTATCTGCAGGATGGATTGCTTGCTGCTGGCCTGCTGCTATGGCTGCTACTTCTGTTGGCCGCTGGCACCGGTCAGAAGACCTATGAGCACCTCGCCAGCCCGTCTCTGGCCGTTCTGGTCGCGGTGCTGTTCGTATCCGACCTGTTCCGCCAGCGCTTCTATCTGCAGCCGGATGTGGAGGCCGGTATACATTGGCGGGCGGGGCTGCTTCGCGTGGCGAAATGGCCGTTTGTCTGGAAGGCCTTCTGGCTCGTGATACTCAACAAGCCATTTAGCTATGTGGTTACGCCAAAAGGCAAATCCTCTGACACGCGTCGGAGGCTAATGCTGCCGCACGGCATTGTGGCGGCGGCGATCGCGATCGCATGGGCCATCGGTGTGATCGTGGGAAACGTGCGCGATGCTTCGCTGCACGTCCTGGCCGCGACACTGGTCGCCATGAGTCTTGGGGTGATTCTGTTGGAAGGAGCACTGAAGCGTGGCCGCAACTAGGGCGATGGTGAGAGACACCGCACTCCGCTGGGAACGCCTACTGACACTGGCTCCGTTGCTGCTCGCGACCTTCTTCGGATTATGGAGCTTGCGCGGCGTCAGCGGGAGCAACATTGCTGATTACGATTCGCCGACCCACGCATTGAATGGAGCATTCGTCTTCGACATGTTTCGCCACTGGAAGATACCGCATCCGGTGGAGTACGGATACTGGTACTACAGTAGGCTGCCCGCGCTGTCGCTTCCTTATCACCCGCCGCTGTTTCCCGTCCTCGAAGCGCTGATCTTCTCGATCTTCGGTGTCAGCCCGTTCAGTTCGCGATTGGCTGTCGCCATCGCAACGTCTGTAGCGGTCCTGCTTATGATCCGCTTGGTGCGCAAGAGCCATGGCTCGCGGTTGCTCGCGTTGATGGTTACAGCTTCCTTCTTTGCGCTGCCGACCGTGCAGAGGCTTTCGAACACTGTCATGCTGGAAATCCCAGCGCTAGTTTTTGTTCTCGCCGCTTTTTTGTTTCTCGTGCCGGACGAAGAGATTCTGCAAACGCGGCGCAGCTTATGGTTCGCGATCTTCGCTGCTGCTGCTGTTTGGACCAAGCAGACGGTGTTCCTTTTCCTTCTGCCTTTTCTGTACGTTTTGGTATCGGGCAGATGGAACCTGCTACGCAGAGCCTATTTTTGGATCGACCTATTCGTGGTGGGGGCTTCGGGGATCGGGCTCGCCATGTTGGGAAGCGAGTTGCAGTGGAACGGCATCAATCAATCTTGGGCGAAGAAGAGCGCGTTGCAACATCTGGTGCACAACTGGAACTTCTACCTGCATTATGGGTCGCCGTGGCTGGTGCTTGCCGGGCTGTGCCTGCTGAGCTACAGACTGCCAGGCGGCCGGGACGACTTCCCGAAGGACCGGCTCTACATCGCCTGGATGTTGGCAACTGTCCTGATTCTACTGCCTGCGCCAGGTTATTCGCCGAGATATATGTTCTTCAGCATTCCGCCAGTGCTGGTCCTGCTTTATAACGGGCTGCGGCGGGTGGGTGGTCTTTTGTCGCCCGAATATCGCTGGGCAGTAGCGGCGGCCGTGTGCCTGTTGCAGGTGGCCCACGGTCTGGTGAACGCGCACGTGGTCTATCTTCGGGGCCCGGCCGAGGTCGCGAACATTCTCCACGACAGTGGTCATCGCCGTCTTCTTTACTGTGGGGGCAGTACCAATGGGGCTTTTATCTTCGCCGTTCGGACTAACGACTCGACACTGTCGACGATTGTCATTAGGGGAGACAAGCTGCCAGAAGACACCTTCGCTCCGGAGCAGCTGAGGGGCTTCGTCACGCGCTATGGGATAGATGCGGTTGTGCTGGAACGGATGGACTATCCACAAGCGTGGGATGAGCTCTCGTCTGAAACCTTGCCCTTCCTATCCTTTGAGCGAGTCCTGCAGGTGACGGATTCAGACCATCAAATGAGCGGTTCACTGTCGATCTATCGCGTCCCCAATCCTTCGAAGGTCCCGGAGAGTTCATTGTCGGTGCCGATCTCGGTGCTTGGCCGGGATGTCGAATTGAGGTTTTAGGGCAACCAAGAAAGCTACGCCGCATGACAGTGCGCCGGGGATCGACCTTCTGGTTAAGGGTGCGATTTGTCTCCTGCTGGCAACGGCAGATGACACGTGACGGGACCGCGTACTGCCGTTACTCTGGAGTAGCTTCGTTCGGGTCACTCACTCGCCGTCGATCGGGCTTCGTGGCAGTTAAGCCTGTCGGTGCGGAGCTACATGTCCGAATGAATGGCCTGCAATGTCACCGCAACACGCGCGCCTATAAGCAAAGGTAAAGGTGTGCACGGTAAGCGTCTTGATTCCAGCTATGCCAAATCGAGAACCCGAAATCACTCCCAGCGAGCGGGAAGCGCAGGCTGGGCACCGGCTCCGTATCTCGGTGATCGTCCCAGTGCACAATGGCAGCCAAGTTCTGGAACGCTGCATCGAGGCCCTGAACTCGTCGACTTATCTAAATTTCGAAGTCATTGTTGTGGATGACTGCTCAACTGACACCACGCCTCAGATCGTAGAGCGCTATGGCATGCGATGTATTCGGACCTCGAGGAATATGGGGCCAGGCGGTGCGCGGAATCTGGGATCGAAGTACGCGAGAGGGGAAATCCTGGTCTTTATCGACGCCGACGTCGTCCTTCCTCCGGAGGGGCTTTCCCTAATGGAGGAAGCCCTTTCGCGCGACCCGAAACTGGCGGCCGTGTTCGGCTCTTACGACGACCAGCCCGCGTGCGACACCTTCATCTCCCAGTACAAGAACCTTATGCATCATTATGTCCACCAGTCCTCAAGCGAGTTGGCGACCACGTTCTGGGCCGGCTGCGGAGCGGTGTGGAAAAGGGTCTTCGAGGAGGTAGGAGGATTCGATGATGCGAAGTACACTGTTCCATCCGTCGAAGACATCGCGCTTGGCCTTGAACTCACAAGGCGGGGCTACACCATCCGGTTGGACAAGCGGCTCACCGTGAAACACCTAAAGCGGTGGACCGTGCAGAGCCTGCTGCGCGCCGATATCTTCGACCGTGCTGTCCCCTGGACGCGGATGATTCTGAACTCCGGGCAAGTACCTCGTGATTTGAATCTGAACTACGCGTCACGGATCAGCTCCGTGCTGGTGGGACTTTTGACCGCGTTGGGTCTCTCCTTGCCGGTGATTTTCGCGAGCGGGTGGCGACATTTGTTTCTGCCTGCGGTAGCTGCGGTTGCCGTTATTTGTGTGGTGCTTCTGTTTCTGAACTGGGACGTGTACCGGTTCTTCTGGCGCAAGCGGGGTCTTTGGTTTGCGGCGAGGTCTGTCATCGCTCATTGGGCCTATTACCTTTACAGTGGGATCACATTCGCTGTGGTGGCGGCAGAGAAATTGATTCGCCCGACCGCCTAGCGGTGTCGTCGAGTCAGATCTGCCGAGTGATGTTGACTGTCGAAAAGAGGCGATCTCCAGCCGGTTCTGCGTATTTGCTGCTAATGCATCGGCTGGATCGCCTTGTAATTCCTGAAGACAACGGCACAACGGAATGTGGATGTCTACCGTGAGGCTTGGAACGAGAGTATCCTTATTCCCAGCGTAGTCCTTGCCGAGCGGCACGATTCTGTAGACAGAGTCGGCAGCCACGCTCAGGGTGCACCGAGAGAGGAACACTGCAATGACCGCCAAAATCCAACCAGTCTCGTGCAGCCCAGGGGCCTCTCACACCGACGACACGATACCGCCGCAGTTGCTGCGGGCTATCGCACCACTGCATCCCACCGCGATGGGAGTCGCCTGGGCAGTTGTGTGCGGCGGGTTGCTCACCGTTGCGACCCTGTACCTGATGCTGCGCGGTCCTACCTTGCTGAAATTCGATCTGTTAAGCCAGTTCTTTTGGGGTTACCGGGTTTCCGTTGCTGGCATATTCATCGGACTGCTTTGGGGAGCAGGCGTGGGGTTCGTCCTTGGCTACGGCTTTGCCCTGATCCGCAACGCCGCTCTGTGGATTTGGCTGACCACCGTTCGGTCGCGCGCGGAGATGGAGCAGTACTCGGACTTCCTCGATCGTATGTAGGAGCATGCATGGAAACCGAAGAACAGGAGCAGATTGAACACGCGGTGATGGTGTTGAATGAGAAGCTTCTTGGCACGGCGCTGGGAATTCTGTCTGGTTCCATGCTGTTTTTGGCGACTAACTTTCTCATCCTGAAGGGGGGCGAGCATGTTGGCGCTCACCTTGCACTGCTGTCGGTATTCTTTCCCGGCTACCGAGTCACTTTCTTTGGGAGCCTCATCGGCTTTTCCTACATGTTCGTTCTCGGTTTCATAATAGGCATCGTGATCGGAGCGGTTTACAACAAGATCGTGCGGGCGTGACTGGCGGCTTGCGACGGGCCCGAGCGATTCACGAACAGCTGCCGCGGTAGACTCATCGCGATCTGAGGCAAGTGAGCTGGACGAAGGTTGCGGAGTTAGCCAAAGTCACAAAATACGGACGCCCGTCGCAGAAGCAGCGCCAGGCACCCAGAGAAACATGATCTTTTCGGTCTCATACCTGGAGAGTTCAAAGGTCGTTGCGGATATCGAATCTCCCGCAGATTTTCTCTAGGGATAGGATCTAATGGGAAACTGATCGTTCCGCACGCGGATTGCGACTCGAGTGTTTTCGTTCCTGCGAAACATTTCAGCTGAGAATTTCGTCCACCAATTCCCTGACATGCTCGGCGATCGATGGCGCTGATGTCAGCCCAGGAGATTCGATCCCGATCAGCTGGACGACGCACGGGAACTGCGGGTCTCGTTGAATGATAAAGTCCGCAACGCGTTTGTCTCCTGGGGCCGTCAACTTCGCGCGAATGCCCGAATAAGCCGGAAGGAGGTCGGAGGGTTCGAGTTCGGGCAACAGCAGATTGGCACTCCGCGCAAATTCGTCAATTGGTTCGCGATCTCGCTCATAGTTGTTCTTGTCATCCACATAGCGCGCTGTGGGACCAACCAGAACACTACCCCAAATGGTTTTTGTCAGGTGCACACCGAGGCTCACACCTTCCGGATGAGGCAGAGGGTAAACCAAACCGCGAATCCATTCCTGCCTGGAGCGCACCAACTCGCAATATTCCCCGCGCACCGGATAAATTCGATGCGCTGCCATGGGCGAGCCTAGCATCTTGGCGACTTCATCGGCGAACAGTCCGGCGCTATTCACCAAGCATCGCGTTTCGATCTCGCCTGCCGTGCTGGCGATTCGGATGCCATCGCGCGAGGCCTCTAGCCGTTCAACTTTCGCATGAACCACGATGTTTGCACCTTGATCCGTGGCGATGCGCGCGTAAGCCTTGACGAGTTGTTCGCTGCCGACAATTCCGGTAGAAGGAACTTCCAGGGCCTGGAGCCCTGCGACATATGGTTCACGCGCCTGAATCGCGGCAGGGTCGATGATTTTTAGGTCTTCCACACCATTGGCTTCGCCTTTCCTCTTTAGTGTGGCGAGTTCTTCTGCTTCTGTAGGCGACGACGCGACGACCAATTTGCCCGTCCGGCGATGTGGAACACTGTGCGCTGCGCAAAATTCGTAGGTGAGTTGATTACCACGGACGCAATGACGGGCTTTCAGCGAACCCGGCGGATAGTACAAACCCGAGTGAATGACACCACTATTGCGCGAGCTCGCCCCCAGTCCAATCCTCGGGAGGGCCTCCAGAACGAACACATCACCCCACTGGGCCGAGAGAGCTCGAGCCACCGCGCAGCCTACGACGCCACCACCGATGATCACTATGTTGGCTTGTTCCACGGTTTACAGTTTATCCACATTGTCGTGCCTGTTGCGAACTTCGCCTTGAAAACGTGCGCAAGGCTACATCAAAAACCACCCAAGACACGAACAAAGTGCGCATGCATTTCACGCCTGGATCATCAGTCCGCTGCAGCGCAGCACTGCCGCGCCGGACGTCCCTATCACCTACAGAAACGGCAAGGATCTTTTATCCTCATCGGGTTCTTGGGGTTCGGCTGGCAGTTTCGCGCCTTGGTATCGTCTCGATCAGGAATCCGGCTTTTCGTCACCCCTTTTGCTTGACCGAGACCGCGTGCTCGTAAGTTGCCTCCTCGAGCCGGAGGCCGATGCCGGGCCGAGTTGTGCGTGCCTGGCCAGTCTGAGATCCTCATATCACCCGCTAAAGAGTGCTCTATCAGACGGATGTGGTTGCCGCGACACCGAACAAGCGAACCACACTTGACGCTACCTTCGCTGGTCGGATTCAAGGGATCGCTCCCTAAAGGACCGCGCCAGGGTTCGGGCTCCCGATGTGCAGCGCGCTTTCTTCATATCGCACATCGACACCACGAAGGATATGCCGTGTTCGGAAACAGCTAGAGCACGACGTACCCTCTTTTCATTGCTCGGCTACCTCCTCCCTAAGCTTCTTTCAGTCGGTCCAGGGTGCCATTTGCCCTCAGGACAGGAGGACCACTGTACCCGGCGTCGTCCCCCAGGCCAGTGGATATCTGCCGAGCACACTACCTAGACTGTGAACGCATGAACATACACGGGCCGAAGTTCCATCGATCACAGCAAACTAACTTGTTCGTCTTTCACCAGCCGTTGTGTAAGAAGAAAACATTCACTCTGATTTTCATCGTCATCCTGATGCTGGCGATTATTACTCTCCGCACCAGCGCAGCGACGGGCCCGATGTTAGTCGCCAGACCGGGTAGCTTGGCATTTGGGAACGTAGCCGTCGCCGGCAATAGCGCAAGGACGATGACCGTGGTTAATTCAGGAAACACGGTTATCACTATTTCTCAGGTCAGTGTCAGTGGCAGCGGTTTCTCCGTGAGCAAGCTCGCGACACCGTTGAAGCTCTCGGCGGGACAAAGCATAAGCTTGCAAGTCCACTTCGCTCCGGAGACCACATTAGAGGTTACGGGACGTATCGTGGTCACGAGCAATGCTTCGGACCGCAGTTTGCCAATCGCATTGAGCGGAAGAGGAGTGCAGGGACGCTTGTCGGCGACGCCAACGAGCGCCAGCTTCGGCAACGTCACCATGGGAGGCAGTAACTCAAAGATCCTCAAGCTCAGCAATTACGGACTCGGCAGCGCCACCATTTCTCAGGTCAGTGTCAGCGGTAGAGGTTTCTCTGTGAGCAAGCTCGCGACACCGTTGAAGCTCTCGGCGGGACAAAGCATAAGCTTGCAAGTCCACTTCGCTCCGGAGGCCACATTAGAGGTTACGGGACGTATTGTGATCACGAGCAATGCTTGGGACCGCAGCTTGACAATCGCATTGAGCGGAAGGGGAGCGCAGGGACGCCTGTCGGCGACACCGCCGAGCGCCAGCTTCGGCAACGTCGCCATGGGAGGCAATAACTCAAAGATCCTCACGCTCAGTAATTACGGACTCGGCAGCGCCACCATTTCTCAGGTCAGTGTCAGCGGCAGAGGTTTCTCCGTGAGCAAGCCCGCGACACCGTTGAAGCTCTCGGCGGGACAAAGCATAAGCTTGCAAGTCCACTTCGCTCCGGAGGCCACAGGAGAGGTTACGGGAAGTGTCGCGATCACGAGCAATGCCTGGGACCGCAGCTTGATAATCGCATTGAGCGGGAGAGGAGTAGGAGTGCTGGGACGCCTGTCGGCGACACCACCGAGCGCCGGCTTCGGCAACGTCGCCATGGGCGAGCACAACTCACAGACCGTGAGGCTCAATAACACCGGAAATGATAGCGTTACGATTTCTCGCGCCAATGTTTCCGGGAGCGGCTTCGAGATAGCGGGCCTCATCGTGCCCACCGTGATTCCGTCCGGTAAGAGCGCCACGTTCAACGCTGTGTTTGCGCCGACATCCTCTGGAAGCAGGACCGGCTCGGTTTCACTCATCAGCGATGCCCCGAACTCTCCGCTCACAATTTCGTTGAGTGGCACTGGCGTTGCGACCGCTCGCCTGCTGGGCGCGAACCCGCTAAGCTTGAACTTCGGGACAGTGAATGTGGACAGCACTAGCTCGTTGAGCGTGACCCTGACCAACCGTGGAAATGCAGATGTCACGATTTCCAAGGTGAGTGTCTCGGGCGCAGGATTCAGCCACGGCGGCGCGGCGGCCGGTACAATTCTGGGCCCCGATCAGTCGACAACACTCAGGGTCGCATTCGCACCAGCCTCAGCAGGGAGTGTTCATGGCGACGTAATTGTTACCAGCAACGCCACGCCCTCTCCCATGACAATCTCCTTATCTGGAGACGCAGTCAAACCGAGTCCGCATTCAGTAGCTCTGACATGGAGTGCCAGTAAGTCCTCAGGGGTTATCGGCTACCACGTTTACCGGGGAACCACTTCGGGAGGGCCCTATACGAAGCTTACTCCGTCCGCGATCTCGGAGACGCGGTACACGGATACTTCAGTCGAAGCCGGTCGTACCTACTATTATGTTGTAACGTCAGTTGATTCGGAGGGTCTGGAAAGTAGTCACTCGAATCAGGCATCAGCCACGGTCCCTGCGTCATGAGGACACGGCCACGGAACTTAAGCCGCGAAGCGAGGAGAACATAAGTCCACGCACGGCGAAACGGAGTGAACTCAGATGAACTGTGCCTTCCGTTTCAATTTGGCCGCGCCTTGTGCTAGCCAGATCACGCTCACAGCCTGACTTGCGAGAGCGAAAGAAAACTTCCCGCTGGTCGTGATCCGAAGATTGGCCCGACTGGTGTGCAAACGTCTGCACGGGAAGCTTGACTATCCGAACCTCCAGCGCAGGACCGACCCGCGTTTGCACCTCATTCCTCGCTAAGCTATTGTATTTAAAGACCATGCTAGGATAGCCCTACCACCTTCTCTCCAGAATAAGCTTTACGGCATGGCGCACCGCGCTCAAAGTACAGTAAATCCATAGACATTATAGGTTAAATAGACTTATAATTCCCGCTCCCCGGCGAGGGGAAAGTTTGGCGAGCTACCGGCTATGTTTCGCGACACAGTCAGATCTAACAGTGGGCGAGCGCGGGCTCCGGCAGAAGCTACCGGCAGCCTTGCGAACGATTCGCTGCGGATCGATCGCTCTCACGACTCACGAGGACGACAACTCATCGAGATTCAAAAGACGGAAAAGATTCAGCGTAATGCTCCAAGGCAAAACCAATCGATTGGCTCCCTATCCCTGTCCTGGGGAGGTGTTGGTACGACGCGGCCGATTGACCAAGCTTCCGGAAGTTGCCATCAAGAAACACCGGGAGGTTTCGATGGCAAAAATAGGAACAACTATTCTGGAGAAACGGAAATGAAATCTCGAAACGCGAATGGTTTTCACTTAAGTGGCGCGCTCTGGTTAGGACTCTTGTTGCTTGGGCTGTCGGCAAGTCTCGCGCAAGTTTGCTCCGCTCAAGGGGAAGCTTCCATCGAGGGCACGGTAAGTGACTCAACGGGAGGCGCCATCGGAAATGCGGCCATCCGGATCAAAAATCTCGAGACGGGAGCCGAGCGGAATCTCATCACGGATGAAGCGGGTCGTTACGACGCACCCTCGCTTCCGGTGGGTCGTTACGACGTGCGTGCGCAAAGAAACGGGTTTCGCAGCCAAGAAAAGACTGGAATCTCGCTCGTAGTCGGCCAGCGGGAAACGGTGGATTTGGTGCTTCAGGTGGGAGATGTGCGCCAGACCGTGCAAGTGGAAGCCGTGCCAGACACCGTGTCCGTCACTACCGAGGATGTTTCCGGCTTGGTAGGCGAGCGGCAAGTGAAGGACCTTCCTTTGAATGGGCGCAGCTACGATCAGCTGATGACGCTCAATCCCGGAGTTGTGAACTACACATCGCAACGCGCCGGAGGGATCGGCACTTCAAATTCCGTCGTAGGAAATATGTTCGCGGTTTCCGGGCGTCGGCCTCAGGAAAATCTTTTCCTTCTGAATGGAGTCGAATTCACCAGCGCCTCGGAGATCAACAACACCCCCGGAGGAGTGAGCGGTCAACTCCTCGGCGTGGATGCCGTCCGCGAGTTTTCAGTCGTGAAGGACTCCTACGGCGCGGAGTACGGTAAGCGCCCCGGAGCCCAGATCAACATCGTGACCGCCTCCGGAACAAATCAATTGCACGGCGACGTATATGAATTTTTGCGGAACAGCGCTCTCGACGCGAGAAATTATTTTGACTTCGGCAATATCCCGGAATTCCGGCGCAACGATTTTGGCGGCTCGCTCGGCGGGCCGATTCGCAAGGACAAGACTTTCCTGTTCGGAAACTACGAAGGCTTTCGGCAGAATCTGGGCCTGAGCGATCTCTCGCTTGTGCCGGATGCTGCTTCCAGGGCGAGTGCTGTTCCGAGCATTCAGCCGCTGCTGGCTTTGTGGCCGGTGGCCAATGGTCCGGAGATTCCGACCTCGACGGGCGCGCCCAGTGGGATCGCCAAGGCGTTCAGCAATCCCTTGCAGAGAATCCGCGAGGACTTTGGAACTGCGAGGATTGATCAGATATTCACGGACAAGGATTCACTGGCGGCCGTTTACACCATTGACGATAGCAACGCCAATTCACCGACCAACAATCCTTTCACTCTGGTTGACGTATTTCTGCGCGAACAGGTGGCCAGCATCAGTGAAACGCACATCTTTTCTCCGAGCCTTCTGAACAAAGCGACCTTCGGTTTCTCGCGCGGCGCGTTCTTTTTCAACAGTGGAACCGCGGTGACTCTACCCAGTTGGGTCACCGCGGGCCAGCCGGTGGGAGCGGTGGTGGTCGGCGGCGGTACGACGCTGAACGGTGCATCGCAGATCACGAACGGCGGCACGAACGCGGGAAGCAACCTGCGGGCTGTGCGCAATCTGTTTACCCTGTCGGATCAGGTCACCTTTACTCATGGCAAGCATTTGTTCAACTTCGGCGGCTGGCTCGAGAAAATTCAATCCAACGACGCGTTGGTTCAAGACCAGTACGGACAGGTTTCATTCACCAACCTGCAGACCTTCCTGCAAGGCTCCGTGAGCACTTACACCTATGCTCCGAGCTTCACGCCTTTGAATTGGCGATCGCTGGAAGGGGCGCTCTTTGTGGAGGACACAATCAAACTCAAACCTTCGCTGGAGCTGCGGATTGGCTTTCGAGCCGAAGGAACCAACGGATGGAACGAGGCACATGGACGCGCGTCAAATTATGCGTTTGATTCGAATGGAGTGATTATCACCCAGCCCGTGGTTGGCACTTCCGCCTTCAGCGTCAACAACGCAAAATTCCTGCCGGCGCCGCGCGTCGGCATCGCGTGGTCTCCCTTCGCATCCAAGAAGACCGTTGTGCGCGCGGGATACGGCCAGTATTACGCGCTGCTGGACAACCTGAGTTACCGCCTGGATCAAAACGGCCCATTCAATACAGTGTATGCGGTCAAGAGCATTGCGTTCTCGAGCATCGCACCTGGCGCCACCTACACGGGGTCGAAGGTGATTCCCAGCGGCGTGCAGCCGGACCTACAAACACCGACGGTAGAATCGTGGAGTCTGAAAATCGATCAGGAACTTTCGCCGAGCACCTCGCTCGGCGTGAGCTACATCGGTTCTCATGGCTACCACGAATTGCTCTCATTGGATGCGAACCTGCCTACGCCGACGATTTGCCCCGCGTCGCCCTGCCCCGCGGGCTACCCCACCGGAGCGTATTACTATCCACCGGGCGCGGCACTTGCCAATAAAGCTGTATGGAATACGACGCACTGGTTTTCCGAGGGCATCAGTTCGTTCAACGGGCTCGAAGTGGACGTGAACCACCGGTGGAAATCCGGCCTGCAATTCCGCGGAGTCTATGCGTTTTCGAAAGCGCTCGATGACGGCGACAACATGAATACGAGCGTCGCCACGAATTCTCCGGCGTTTGTTGCGAATCCGTTTCTACCGAAAGTCGATTACGGCAGGGCTTCGTTCGACGTGCGGCATTCCGCGGTGATCAACGCGACGTACGATCTTCCATTTGGACGCGGCCGGTTAACGAGTGAGCGTTCTTGGGTGCAACAAGTGATCGCAAACTGGCAATTGAGTGCGATTGAGACAGCACAAACCGGTCTGCCGTTCACTCCGCAGCTGTCTTACAACCCATCGAACGACGGCGACACTCGCAACCCGGTCCGTCCGTCTTGGAATCCCAGCTTCACCGGTCCTGTGGTTCTGGGTGGACCCAACCAATATTTCAACCCCAGCGCGTTTATTCAGCCACTGGCTGGAACTTATGGCAACGTCGGTCGCAATGTTCTTGGAGGCCCAGGACTGGTGGAGACGGATCTGTCTCTCGCAAAAAACTTTCCACTTTCAGACCGGATGAGCTTGCAGTTCCGCTCCGAATTCTTCAACGTGCTAAATCACACCAACTTCAACGCGCCGAATCCCGTCGTTTACGCCTCCGCCACGGGAGGACCTTCGCCCACAGCCGGATTGATTACATCCACAGCCACGACCTCGCGTCAAATCCAGTTCGGGTTGAAGTTGCTGTGGTGAATGTGGCGTAATTGGCTGTGGCCATGATCGTCGCTGTGGGCACGGCTTCCAGCGGGAACTTCGATCTTCTCGCGTCCAGCGCGACGCCTGCCCAAGCGTCCGACGGCGTCTCCGGCTTCACCTGCGTGGGCTTTGGTTTCCCGGGTTCGGCCAACACGAATGACAAGTCATTTCAGGAAGGGACGGTCGGGTTTACCCAGACAATCTGAGGAAGCCCGAACCATGGGAAGCTGCAATTCATAAACCAGTCTTCTCGGGTGGAGCGCACCACCTGGTCCGTTCCTGTCGGAGACCCGAAAAACGCGCACGCATTTGTGAAATTCACCGATCTTCGCTAACGTTCTTCCCTAGCCGTACACAGGAAGAGGTCTGAATCGAAAGCCGAGTAGGCCTATAGACATAGAATGTGCGAAAAGTCTAGATTGTAGCCAAGGCCATGAAAATATCCCAAAAAGGCTTGTATGCTCTCCAGGCGCTCATCTTTTTGGCTCGCCGGTACGGGAAAGGGGCCATCAAGATACGAGAAATCGCAGCCACCGAGGATCTGCCCGAAAAGTTTCTCGAACTGATCCTTCTCGAACTGAAGCACGCCCGCATCGTCGAGAGTGTGCGAGGAGCCAAGGGTGGTTATCGTCTTAAACGGGCGCCGGCGAAGATATTTCTCGGGGAAATCATCCGCACGATCGATGGTCCTCTGGCTCCCTTCGAAGATGCCGAATCTTTGCGGCGTCACGTCGAACAGGACAATAAGCATAGCGCGTTATTCGGTGTCCTTCTCTCGGTTCGAAATGCTGCTGCGGCCATTCTCGATCACACTTCGCTTGCGGATGTCTGCAACCAAAAAACGTAGCCGCGGGTCGAAAATCGCTTCCAGTCGACCGAAGTCGCTAGGGGAACGTAGATGAACGATGTAGCAATCGAAACAAGCAACGCGGTCGATTTTCGCCGCGCCCGGAGATCTTTCCGAAGAAGAACGCCCGTTGTTGCACGAACGGATTCGCGGTTGCGCACAATTCGTTGCGTCTCGATTTCCCTCACCGTTCACAACGCCAGACTGGTCGAGATTCACCAGACGGAAAAGATTCGGAGAAAAGCCTGTCTCTTTACGTGCTCTTGCCTGCGAGTTTGCCGCATCTGCTTTCAGGTTTGAAGCAGGGATGGGCCTTCGCCTGGCGCTCCTTAATGCCAGAGAAATGATTTTCGTAACTCTGGGACTTGGGCAGCTCTTGGTGATGGGGCGTGATTTAAATGACATCAACGAGGTTGTCGCGGTAATGTTGCTGATCGTTGCGATAGGATTCCTAACGGACGCTGCTTTCTTTCGCATCCTGGAACGGAGCATCCAGCGCAAATGGGGACTGGCTCCGGCGTCCTAAAATACGGATTACTTCCCTGTCACGAAATGGGGCGAATAAGAAATGAATGAGCATCGTCGATTATCTCGCCGCGGGTTGTTGCAAAGTCTTGCAACAGCAGCGGGCCTAGCGGCTACCGCAGGATTTGGGGCCGCCACCAATCTGCTGCCCCAGCAATCGCAAGTCTCCGGCGACGAAAAATCACTGCCCACTTTTACCGGGCCAGCGCCGAACCCGTATTGGAATTCGGTTGGACCTGTGGTTCAATATCCCCAGAAATTCCCGCTGGTGCTGCTAACGGACAGGCCCATACAGCTGGAAACTCCGCGTCATTATTTCGAAACGGCCTTCACGCCCAACGGAGCTTTCTACGTTCGTTGGCACCTGGATGAAATTCCCAATGCTGTGGACTTATCGGTTTGGCGCTTGAGCGTCGAAGGCAGTGTCGAGCGCCCATTAAAACTCTCGATGAGCGATCTGACCAGCAAATTCAAGCCGCTCTCGGTAGCGGCGGTCAACCAGTGTTCCGGAAATAGCCGTAGCAAGCTCCAGCCGCGCGTTCCCGGCGGACAATGGGGCGACGGCGCCATGGGAAATGCGAAATGGACGGGCGCGTCTCTGCGGGAGTTGCTGGACTCGGCAAAAATAAAACCAGACGCGCTGGCCGTCCAATTTCAGGGACTGGACAAGGGTAAAGGCCCGGAAGGACGCGGCTCGCACGAGTTTCTTAAATCGCTCGATCTGAAGGATTCTGTACTCGACGATTCCATCATCGCCTACGCCATGAATGACGAGCCGCTGCCTATGTTGAACGGATTCCCGGTGCGCCTGGTCGTTCCCGGTTATTTCGCGACCTATTGGGTCAAGAGCCTCAGTTTCATCCGTGTACTGGATAAAGCGGACGAAAATTTCTGGATGAAGACCGCCTATCGCGTTCCCGACACGCCGCGCGGCAACACCAACCCGGAAGATGTGAAGGGCGGGAAAGTAAGGACCGTGCCGATTACCAGGATGCCGGTCCGCTCCTTCATCGTCACTCCGAACGGCGAAAAAAAACTCATCGCGCAATTGCCGGTAATCATTCGCGGAATCGCTTTCAGCGGCTATGGCTCGGTGAATAAAATGGAAGTGTCGGTTGACAATGGTAAGTCGTGGGCTTCAGCGCAACTCGGCGAAGGTCACGGTCCGTATTCGTTTCGGACATGGTCAATCGCGTGGACGCCTCCGCACCCGGGCCGCTACGTTCTGGCTGCGCGCGCAACGGACGGCAAAGGAAACGTCCAGCCTGATGAAGGTGTCTGGAATCCTGGCGGATATTTGTGGAATCGCATCGAGCGCGAACAAGTGGTCGTAGGACGCGCCAGTTGAGAGCGAACATGAGATACACGACCGTTTGGTTGATCGTAGTTTTTACTGGATTTACGGCCGCGGCAGCCAGACTGATGTATGCGCAATTTGATGCCGGGCAGTATTCGCAAAAGAATTCTGGAGCGATCGCACAGCCTGCTCCGCCAGCAGAAGCCGATGGCGCAAGTTACAGCGTAACCGCGTATCCGCTCTATCCTCCGGAGTTGGCCCCCGGCGCAGGACGCGAAGCTGTCCAATCCTATTGCGCCACCTGCCACAGCACGCGCTACATCACTATGCAGCCGCCGCTGCCGCCAGAGACCTGGGCCGCGGAAGTCGACAAAATGATCAAAGTGATGGGCCAGCCTATCCCCGAAGACGTTCAACCTGTCATCATCAAATATCTGCAGGCGCATTACACGCCCGAAAATCGCAAGCGCTAGCACACCACGGCGTGCACCGCAGTCGAGATCACGCGGGGCCAAGCATGAGAGCTACAACTTAGCTTGTTCGTTGGATCGCTGTTTAGACTCAACGGCGAAGTTTCCACGCGTGCATTTGCGAAATCTGTCTTAGGAAAAACGCTGAATATAACGGTGAGGGTGTGAACTGGCGCAAACCCCAACGCACGCGTGGCTGTAGGAGACAAGATCTAAACTGCACACCTTAACCCATACTCGCCCGCATGCCATTTTCGAGCGGTTCCGGGCGGTCTTAGTCTAATGAGACTAGGCTATGAGTTTACGACGGAGAACACCGGCTACCAGTAGAAGCCCCGAACCGAACAGGAGCATCGTGCCGGGTTCTGGCGTGACAGTAGGACTAAACGCCTCTCCTGCACTCAGCGTGGCAAGCTCACTACTCATCAATTTTGAAAGAGGCGTATCGACATCTACAATCAACGTAACCTGCCCACCGCCGCTCAGAGACCCCGACAAGATCACCATGTTCGGTTCATGGCTGAGCGTCGTAAGCGTAATATTAGACAGGGTGCCAGTAAGCAGAGTCCCGCCATTCAGCATAAAACTCAGAGTACCCGAGCTCGTAAAATCACCGGGACTGCCCGAAACTCCGGTGAATGCCAAAGGGCTGCCTGACACCGTAAAAGTGGTTGCACCTGCAAAGGCGCCCGTACCACTTAAGGCGACGCCGTTGAGCGGGCCTGCGATTGTCATAGTTAGGCTGGCGCTATCACCCGAAAAAGTAATCGTGCCAGTTGTCGGCGCTGACAAGGTGACGCCCGAATCCGACGCACTAACGGTCATCGCACTGAGCGCTATCGCAAGGGCCATAACAGCTGAAAGAAAGATTGCCTTCCGCATCTTCGATATCATCTCGGATACCCCCGGGAGGAGCTTCGAGGCTTCTCCCCGCACTTCTTGATGCGGGAGAGTTTAGCAGCCGCGCAACGGTTGTCAATAGTACCGGGGTACTAAAACCCGATTTTTGTTCAATCTAACAACCGGACCGCGAGATTTGCCTTGAATCCAAATCCGGAATGGCCATCAATTTGCTCGGGCCAATGCCTGCTGAGCCTGTTGCACTTCCGAATTACCCAGTCTCATTCGCAACGCAGTCTCGAGCTGCTGCTTCCCTTCTGATGTCTGGCCGCGAGCCATCAGGGTCATTCCCAGATGGTAGCGAAACTCTGCGGAGTCCGGGGACTTCGTAACGCATTCCTGAAGGAGCGCCGCGGCGCCCGCGTAGTTGCCTTTCTTATATAGCACCCAGGCTAGCGTGTCGGTGATGGAGGGCGATTCAGGCATGAGAGATTTTGCTTTCTGCGCCCGGCCTAGTGCAACGTCGAGGTTCTTGTCCTCCTCTGCATCCACCCACGCCATGTTCGCGTTCGCGATGGCAAAGTTCGGATCGGCATCCAGAGCCTGCGCAAAATACTTGCGGGCTGTTACCAAATCACCCTTGTTGAGATACAGGTTTCCAACCATGGTAGCCAGAGGGGCAAGTCTCGGCTGCAAATCGAGCGCCTTCTGATAATGGGCGATGGCAGCATCGGTCTGACCCTGCGCCTCGTAGACCTTGCCGAGCCTCAGATACGCCTGCACGTGATTGGGATCGAGCTGAATGGCTCGCTCGAACTGCCCCTGTGCAGCACTGTAATTGCGCGATGCGAAATCTAATGCGCCTAAGATGACATGGCCGTTCGCGTCGTTGGGATTGGCGGTCACGTATTGTTGGACGCGGGCGAGTGCCAGGGAGGATTGATTTCGGGCTGTCAGGAAATCTGCCACTTGTCCTAGAACGGTTGTATTGTGCGGATCGAGTTGAAAGGCTGTGTCAAACTCCCTTTCAGCCTCCGGCCATTTCTTTTCTGCCGAGTAGACTTGCGCCAAAGTGAGATGAACAATGGGATCGTCTGGCGCTAGCTGTTTCGCGATCAGGATTTGCTCCTCCGCTGGGCGGAGTTGTCCTTGCCGCGCGAGTGTTTCAGCTAGCAGCTGGCGATCGGCTGGATCAGCGGGAAACTTCTGAATCAATTCCTGGGCGTAGATTTTGCCATCGGCCAGGTTCCCCTGCTCAAGACTAAGCCGGGCTAACCCCTGTAAGACGATGGGCGCGTCCTGAGAATCTCTCAAGGCATCCAGCAAGGCGCTCTTGGCCTGCTGCATATCGCCATTCTGCCAGAAAGCCATCGCCAAATAATAATGAGCCTCAGCTGAATCTGCTGCATCCGCAACAACCCGTTGAAGATAGATCGTTGCGTCATGGGGATTGCCTTGAATCATGAGCAGACGCCCGTGGTTGACGCGGGCAATGACGTCTTTCGGAGCGTCCTTCATTACCTCTCGATCCAAGTCGGCCGCCAGCTGTACCTGATTCGTGGACAGGTAAACGTCCTGCATCCGCTTCTCGATATCAAGGTCCTTCGGTGCAGAGGAGCGACCTCGGCGGTATTCGGCTAGCGCCTGATCCATCTGTTTCCGTTGGAAATAGAAGTCGCCAATGGCCACGGTAGCATCCTTCGAGTTGGGAGCCTGTTTGCGCAACTTGTCGAGCAGAACGTCAGCATCTCTCTTCCTGTCTTGGCTCACCAGTATCGATGCCCAATCGATATAAAGCGGGATGCCGTCGGGGTTCTTGGCAACACCATCCTGTAACACCTGCTGCGCCTCCGAGATTCGATTCTGCAGTCGATAGAAATTAGCCAGATCGTTATAGGCCTGTATGGAGCCGGGATCGACTGCCACAGCCTTCTTCAAGTGCTGCTCCGCATCGCCGTAATGGTGCAGACTGATTTCAACCAATGCCAGATTCACATAAGCGCTGGCATCGTTGGGTAATAGCTCAGTAACCTTTGAAAACGCCACCAGGGCTTGGTCCGTCTTTTGTTCTCCGATCATTGCGGCGCCGAGCAGTTGGTAGGCGGCCACGTGATTTGGATCCTGCTTAAGGATAAGGTTGGCCTCGTCCTCGGCCTTGTCGAATTCGCGTGCGGCGAGATAAAGGCGCCCTCGATCGAGCCGAGCATCCAGCCGGCTGGGATCCAATTCGATCGTTTTCTCGAGATACCCATAGGCTTCGCTCCAGTCGTGCCGGGCGAGGTCGGCTTGAGCGAGCTGATAGTATGCCTCGACAAAGCGCGGATCGAGCCTCAACGCATTACGAAATTCGATCGCTGCGTCCCCATACTGCCCCTTTTTCATATAGCCTTGACCCGCCGCGAAGTATCTCGCTTTGGCTTTCTGCGGATCTCTCATGCACGAGCTGAGAGCCGCAGCCGCGAGGAATGCAACCATCGCACGGGCGATCTGTTTTTTTGCTCCGGTCATGCTTGATCCTCCACAGATACATTGCGGTTCACTTAGGTAGTAGTTCATCTAGATGTGGAAAGAGAATCTCTGTAAAATTCAATAGTCGAGTTCGCGCTTTCTCTTCGCCATCATTTAAGGGCGTAGTCAAACGCACCAGAGCGCCGTCCGTGCGATTGCGATGGATGGCATCGGCCACCATCCAAAACTTTCCCGCATATTCGCTGGCAATGATTCGCCCTCGGCCCTGATACCAATAAAAAACCAGCTGTTTATTTTGATCCTGTTGGATCACGTATTCGTTAACGACAATCTGACGCCCGTCCCGAAGGGAGATCCGGGCGTATTCAGAACGGATCGGATCCCACCCTGCTCCCGGCAGGCAGTTCTTGGGTGAATGAATCGTGTCTCCTGTTCTCTGGCTAGCGTAGTAGCCGATATACAGTTGCACGGGTGCGCCTGTCGGATCAACGTAGACACGATTTAGGTAGTCACTGACCATCACTGCTTGCACAATTTGCGATGGTAGCGGACGTTCTTCTCCCCTCCAGTTTCCGAGTGTGTAAGAGAGTTCGCCAAGGGGCCGGCGAGCGACGATTGGTTCACCATGGCTCACTGTGTGCAAGAGCACAAAGGCTCCGAGTAGGATGCCTGCGGTAATCCACAAACGAATCGATCGATCGACAGTAAACATAAGTTATCTGTTTGTGCCTTGCGCAACGTGTCGCAGAATCCAGTGACTAAGGAATATTAGAACCAGAGTGGCTAGAAAAACCACCCAGCCTGAGAACTGGTGTAAAAAACCTTCGGCAGCCTGCGGCCCGAATTTGTGGGCTAGTACGCCAGCCCCCATAATGCGCATGGCATTGGTCACGATGGCGCTCGGCACCATCAGCACGACCAGAGCGTATCGCACCCAACGCCGAGACTCGGCGAGGTGGCCATAGGCAACTGCCAGCGCAATGAGGCTCATGAGGGAGCGAATGCCGCTGCAGGCCTCCGCTACCTCTAACGAAAAGTTAGACAGGACAAGAACATTACCGTCGCGTAGCACGGGTACCCCAACCAGTTCCAACCAAACGGTTGCCAAGCGCGACGCAATCAGCTGCAGCGGAAAAGTGATCTGGTTGTAGATGATCACCGGGATGGGAATCATGAATATGAGGAACGCCAGAGGGAAGACCACGGCGCGCAGCATTTTCCATCCCGCCAGAAACAGAATGATCCCGGCAATCAAGACTAACAGTGAAAACCGGCTCGTAAACAACTCGGCCCCGAGCGACCCGATGAAAAGCAGCGCGACAGCTCCTAGCATTACCAGCAATCCGAAATTGCTGGGCTCAATTTCGCTTTTCGTCCAACGCTCGCGCTGGTGCCATAGAATGTAGCCCGAAAACAACGGAACGAAAAACCCGTGGCCATAGTTTGGATCAGTCCACCATTGAGCAACCAATAGCTTCAGCACGGAAGCGTACAGCAGTACCAGAAGGCTCAGGAGGATTGTGAACCACACGACCCAACTGCGGCTTTTCCATGAAGCTGGCAGGATTTGAGTGGTGAATTGAGTCCGGATGGCAGACATGTTAACCATCATGGAAAAGGTTGAACCGTGCCTAAACCGAGTGCATTTCTGGCTTCGATGCTTGCAATGGGTTCATTCTACAATTAATCAGAAAGTG
>DATHPO010000292.1:0-22177 GCA_035483835.1 Terriglobales bacterium | reverse complement strand
CCGGAAAGTCTGGCGGTGAAAGTGAACGGTCTGTCGATCGCGGACTTTACTGAGCTGCCGGTTTCGCGTTCGCTGGAGTTGGCAAGGAAGATCAAACTCACTGGCCGCGAGGCTGCGATTGCGGCACGGGTGGTGCATGAGATTGTCGAGCGGCTGCAGTTTCTGAATGCCGTTGGCCTGGGCTATATCGCGCTTGATCGCTCCGCCGCAACCCTTTCCGGAGGCGAGGGGCAGCGCATACGCTTGGCCACACAGATCGGGTCAAAGCTGAGAGGCGTGTTGTATGTCCTTGATGAACCTTCGATCGGCCTGCATCACCGCGACAACGCCCGCTTGCTGAAAGCGCTCGATGAGTTGCGCGATCTGGGCAATACCGTGCTGGTGGTTGAGCATGATGAAGAGACCATCCGCCGCGCCGATTATGTGATCGACCTCGGCCCCGGAGCAGGCCGCCACGGAGGCGAACTTGTAGCCCACGGAACGCCGGAAGAAATTATGGAAGTGCCGGGGTCGCTCACCGGAGCTTACATCTCGGGCAAAGTCCAGATCGAAATGCGGGCGGAGCGGCGGCCAACAAATGGCACGGGCATCACCATTCTGGGCGCGCGCGAAAACAATCTGAAGAATCTTGATGTCACCTTTCCGCTGGGTGTGATGACGGTGGTGACCGGCGTCTCCGGGTCGGGCAAATCCACCCTGGTGAATGACATTCTTTATCGCGCGCTGGCGAAGACTCTGTACCGCTCGCGCGAAGAAGCTGGCGCCCACAAAGGGATTTCAGGTGCGGAGAACATCGACAAAGTTATTCGCATTGATCAGTCCCCGATCGGCCGAACGCCGCGCTCGAATCCGGCGACCTATACAGGAGTCTTCGCGCAGATACGCGATCTATATGCCATGCTGCCGGAGTCGAGGGAACGGGGTTACAAACCGGGAAGGTTTTCCTTCAACGTGACCGGCGGACGTTGCGAAGCTTGCCAGGGCGAAGGCCAGCGTCGCATCGAAATGAGCTTTCTACCCGATGTCTATGTGCTTTGCGAAGTCTGCGGCGGCCGCCGCTACAACCACGAAACTCTGGCTGTAAAGTACAAGGGATACTCCATCGCGGACCTGCTCGAAATGCCGGCTTCGGACGCGTTGCCGATTCTCGAGAACATTCCGCAGGTGAGACAGAAACTACAGACGCTGGTCGATGTTGGTCTGGGATACATCCATCTGGGACAATCGGCGGTAACGCTCTCGGGCGGTGAGGCGCAACGCATCAAACTGGCGCGCGAGTTGAGCAAACGGCAAACCGGGAAGACTCTATATCTGCTGGATGAGCCCACGACCGGGTTGCACTTTGACGACGTCAAGAAGTTGCTCGACGTTCTCCATCGCCTGACCGACCTGGGGAACATGGTCGTGATTATCGAACATAATCTGGATGTGATCCGCAATGCCGACTGGATCATCGACCTCGGCCCGGAGGGCGGAGAAGAGGGTGGACGCATCGTTGCGCAAGGCACGCCGGAGCAGGTCGCAAGGAATAAGAAGTCCTATACCGGGCAGGCGCTGACGCAGCACTTCAATGGGACCTCCAAGAAAGCGTCGACGGTCGAATTGCTGGCTTGATCTATGCGAGTAGCCGTTCTCCGCGCTCTGCGATTCAAGGCTCAACCCCTCGAAAGCCCTTGGCCGATGCCGAGACTAACAACTATCCGGCAACAGTCTGCACTGGTTTTCTTTTTCGTGTAGATTCAAAATGTCGAGTTGATCTCCCTGTGTCCTCACCCGAAAATCCGTGGACTGAACCTAGCTTGGCTCCCATCCCGGGACCGCGGGCGCCTGTCACCGAAGTCCCTGCCGAAGATCCGGCGTGGAGCGGGTGGGACGTGTTGCAGATTGCGTTTCTTACCTTCGGTTCGGTTGTCATTTTCCTGCCATTGGTAGCCCTGGCTGCACAGCGACTGTTCTACCGCAAGGTTGCCTTTGTCGAAGTCGTTACCTTTCCGCTCGTGACAGTGGTCGGGCAAGTATTCGCCTACCTTGTGATTCTCGCTTTCATGTTTTCGATTGTGAAGCGCGCGCCCGGCCAGGATTTCTGGCAGGCCATTCGATGGAACTGGCCGAGAAACGGGTCAAGCTATTTGCTCATCGGGATTGCGCTGGCTTTTGCGCTGCAAGGGATCGCGCATTATCTTCCTATCCCGAAAGAAGTACCGATGGACCGTTTCTTCCGGACCCCAGCGGAAGCGTGGGCAGTATCGATGTTCGGCATAACCTTCGCGCCGTTGCTCGAGGAACTGTTCTTCCGTGCTTTTCTCTATCCGGTGCTGGTTCGCCGGCTCGGTGTCACCTTTGCAGTTCTTGCGACGGCAGCAGGCTTTAGCCTCATTCACGCCCCGCAACTGGGACGCGCGTGGGCACCGGTACTGGTGATATTCATGGTCGGGCTAGCGCTGACTATCACACGCGCCGTGACCAAGTCAGTCGGCGCCAGTTTGATTACACACATGGCATACAACGGCACGCTGTCGGTTTTGCTATTCATCGGAACCGATGGATTCCGGCATCTGGAAAGACTGAACCAGTAATCCGAGCTCAGGCTTAAGGCTTCAGGATCGAAAGACCTGAGGCCTGAAGCCCGAAGCCCGAGGCCCGCTTCATGTTATCTTAGATTTTCCATGTCTTCCGCGCGTCAGGAACTTCTGCGTCTGTTGGCAACCAAATCTTTTCGTCTGGGAGAATTCAAGCTCTCGTCGGGCGGTACCAGCGACTATTACGTGGATTGTCGCGCCACAACTTTGGACGCGCGCGGTTCGCAACTCACGGGCCAGGTGTTCCTCGAAGAAATTCGGCAGCGCGGATGGCGGCCTCAGGCGATCGGCGGCTTAACCATGGGAGCGGATCCGCTGGTGGTGGCCGTAGCCGTGACCAGCGGTGAGATTCATGGTTTTCTCGTCCGCAAAGCTGAGAAGCAGCATGGCACGGGTCAGCGGATCGAAGGCTTTCGAGAGAAGGGCGCGCGGGTCGTGATCGTGGATGATGTCTGCACTACGGGGGCTTCTACAATTCAGGCGATCGAGACGGTACGCGAATTTGGATTTGAAATCGTCGGCGTGATGTGCCTGGTCGAGCGCGAAGAGGCGAAGGGTCGACCAAATGTAGAGAAGGCTGCCGCCCCTACGCCGTTTGTTTCGATCTTCACCGCAACGGACGTGCGTAGAGAACACGTAAAACTCAAGGAAGAGGCACCCCCACCGATCTTCGCGGTCGCTGCCGATTGCGAACTATGCGGAAGGCCCGCTGTAACGAACATGCCGCGCAACCGTTGCGAAGTACATAAGCATGATGAAGAATAGGTAGTAAACAGCCAACGATCAACGACGAAAGACCAACGACCAGCGAATGATCCAAACCCTCGAATGGACTGACAAAGGCGTTCGCTTCATCGATCAGACGAAGCTGCCCACCGAAGAAACCTACGTGACCTGCAAAACTTACGACCAGGTTGCTGATGCCATCCGCAACATGGTCGTGCGCGGCGCCCCAGCCATTGGCGTCGCTGCTGCTATGGGTATCGCGCTGGGAATGAAAAACGCGAAAGCCGAAACCGGAGGCGATCTGAAGCGGGAATTTGACCAGATCTGCGACGTCATCGGCAAGACGCGTCCGACTGCGGTAAATCTTTTCTGGGCCATCCGCCGCATGCGCGACAAATTCGAACTGCTGCGAGTGCGCCCGCTGCCGCAGATCAAGCAAGCTCTGGTCGAGGAGGCGCAACGCATGCACGCCGAAGATATCGCTGCCAACCAGGCTATGGGACACTTCGGCGCAACCCTCATGCCCGCCAGCGGAGGCGTGCTCACTCACTGCAATGCCGGAGCGCTTGCGACTTGCGGCTATGGCACAGCGCTGGGAGTAATTCGCGCGGCGGTTGAGCAGGGAAAGAAGATCAACGTGTACGCCGACGAGACTCGTCCTTTTCTGCAGGGGTCGCGGCTGACCGCATGGGAACTGATGAAAGACGGCATTCCTACGACCGTAATCTCCGACAACATGGCCGGTGCAATCATGAGGCAGGGCAAGATCGGAGCAATTGTGGTGGGTGCAGATCGCATCGCGGCCAACGGCGATGTCGCGAATAAAATCGGAACTTATTCCGTTGCCGTGCTTGCCAAAGAGCACGACATTCCCTTTTATGTGGCGGCGCCTTTGTCGACCATCGATTTCGAAGCGCCAGACGGCAGCAAAATTCCCATCGAGCAGCGCAACGAAAAAGAAGTCACGCACATCGCAGGCAAACAGATGACCCCCGACGGCGTACAGGTGGAGAATCCCGCCTTCGACGTGACCCCGGCGAAATACGTGACTGCGATTGTGACCGAACGCGGTATTGCGCGGGCTCCGTATGAGATGTCTCTGGCGAAATTGGCCGGGGCTGAGCGTGTGACGACGAGCATTTAGCACTTGGCATTTAGCAATTGGTCCTGCTCGGAATGTTGCGAGTCCTTTCTGCAGCTCAGTGACCAAGTGCTAAGTGCCAATTGCTACCTTTCATGTATTCCATCACTCAATCCCAACTTTCATTCCAGAGCGGCGACAAAGACATTCGTCTGGATTGCTTTCTGCCGGCCGCTAATGGGCAGCGCTTTCCCGCGGTGATCGGACTGCATGGCTCCGGAGGCGGACACGCGTCTATGGCCGCTCCTGCCACTCTTTTGGCTGAGCAGGGTTTCGCAGTATACGTGCTGCATTATTTCGACCGCACCGGTACCACCGAGATTGATGGCCTGCAAACCATCTTCCGCCACTTTCCAGTCTGGATGAAAACGCTGTGGGACGCAGTCAGCTTCGTGGCCCGACAGCCGCAAGTCGATCCCGGGCGTATCGGACTGTTGGGCTTCTCTCTAGGCGCTTATCTTGCGCTTTCGGCTTCTGCAATCGACTCGCGCATTCGGGCCGTGGTCGAGTTCTTTGGCGGCATGCCCAAAGAGATGAGGTTTTTTACGCGTCGACTTTGCCCGGTGCTGATCCTGCATGGCGAACAGGACAAAACCGTCCCGGTCGAAGAAGCCTACCACTTGCAGCAAATCCTCGAAAAGAAACAAATTGCCCACGAAATCCAAATCTATCCCGGAGTAGGCCACGGTTTCAGTGGCGAAGTCTGGCGCGACGCCGGTTTACGCACGCTGGCGTTTCTGAGGAAGTTTTTGGTGGATAAGAACTGCGCCGAACCGAAAGCCTGATTTCCCCGAACTTTTCGCCAGCAATCTTCGTAAATTAGACTAGACGACAAGGGAGCCTGCGATGTTCACTTTTCTCCTCTGGTGCCTGCTGTTCGTGTTGTGCTGGCCGCTGGCTCTGCTGGCGCTGGTGCTTTACCCGATCGTGTGGCTGCTGCTCCTGCCCTTCAGAATCGTAGGCATAGCCGTACACGGAGTGCTGGAGTTGGTCTGGGCGGCGGTGATGTTGCCGGCGAGACTTTTGACTGCGCCGTTCCGTCTTTGAATGTAGACGCGGGCCTCCTCGCCGTGCTTCCTGGCGAAGATTTTTAATCGACACCTTTCGCCGGTATCGTCAAGCCCAATTCCTTCATGACCATCTGCAAGTCTTTCCAAGTCTCTTTCTTCTGACGAGGATCGCGCAACAAAAACGCGGGATGATAAGTGACGGCAAGCTTGGTGCCGCGGAAATCGAACCAGCGGCCGCGAAACTCGGACATGGGCGCATTGATTGCCAAAAGCGTTTTTGCCGCCACTGCGCCCAGCGCCACGATTGCCTTCGGCCGAATGGCCGCGATCTGCCGCATCAGAAATGGAGAGCAGGTTTCGCACTCATCGCGCTCCGGCGTCCGGTTTCCCGGAGGGCGGCACTTGATGATGTTCGCAATATAAACATCCTCACGCCGCAGGCCCATGGCCTTGATCATGTTGTTCAGCAACTGTCCTGCGCGGCCTACGAATGGCTCACCCTGCTGGTCTTCATCCGCGCCCGGAGCCTCGCCGATGAACATCAGATCAGCGTTTGGATTGCCCACGCCGAAGACAATCTGCTTGCGTCCCTGTTTGCTCAGACGGCAACGGGTGCAGTCGCCAAGATCCTCGCGAATCAAACGCAGTGCTTGGACGGGATCGGCCACGCCCGACTCAGCATTGGGGATCGCCACTTCGAAAATGTTCTCTTCCACCGGTACCGCGATCGCGGCTTTGGATCTCGGGGTCATCAAGTCTCGCTGTTCTGGCTGGATTGAGGGACTCTCGTAAAGTTCCGCGTCTCGCCTCGTGCTGGGGTCGGCTATGGCAGGCTCGCGGCGGTAGAAATCGTAAATGCCCAACTCGTTGTAGTAGCGGACACGTTCAGCCAAAGCGCGCTTGAGTTGCGGATCGAGCACGCCAGCCATTCGTTATTTCCCAATCTTTGCAGGGACGTTTTGTGGATTCCGCAGCCGCACCACCTGGTCGAGCACGCGTTGCGCGACCTCCCACTTCGTGGTTTCCGGGACTTCAACGACTTCGTGTTGAGTAATAATCGTGACCGCGTTGCGATCAGAATCAAAGCCCACGCCTTCGCGCGAAACATCGTTGACCACGATGGCATCGAGCGACTTCGAGGCAAGCTTTTTGCGTGCGTTTTCCAGCGCGTTCTGAGTCTCGGCGGCGAAGCCAACGATGAGTTGCGACTGTTTATGGCGCGCAATCTCGCCAAGGATGTCGGCAGTAGGCTCAAGCTCGAGCATCATGGGCCCGCCACGTTTGATCTTTTGCGAGGCCAAAGACTTTGGGCGATAGTCAGACACTGCTGCGGTCTTGATCACGATGGTCGCCTGCGGCAGCATTTTCAGGACTACCTGCCGCATCTCTTCGGCGGATTCAACCCGCGTGAGTTCGGCCGCTCCCGGCGGAGTTAACGCGGTCGGTCCACTCACCAGCAATACTCGCGCACCACGCCGAAGTGCTGCTTCCGCCAATGCATATCCCATCCTGCCGCTGGATCGATTAGACAGGTATCGCACCGGATCAATCTTCTCACGTGTTGGGCCGGCCGTAATCAAAACCGTCTCACCAGCAAACTCCTGCGAAGCGCCAAGCGCCTGCAACGTGGCCGCGACAATCGCCTCGTTTTCCGCCAGGCGTCCCGGGCCCGTCATGCCGCAGGCCAGGTATCCAGTGCCCGGTTCCACGATCCTCACCCCGCGCTTTTTCAGAATCTCAAGATTCGCTTGCGTCGCCGGGTGGTCCCACATGTTGACGTTCATGGCGGGAGCGACTACAACCGGGGCTGTGGTTGCCAGATAAAGCGTGCCAAGAAAATCGCTGGCGATGCCTTGCGCGAATTTGGCGAGAACGTCCGCGGTTGCCGGCACCACCAGCAGCGCATCGATCGACTGCGCCACCGCGATGTGCTCGACGGCCGACTCAATATTCGGATGCTCGCCCGAGCCCGCACCGAACATGTCGGTAATAACTTTTTCGCCGGAGAGTGCCGCAAAGGTGAGAGGCCGGATGAACTCCTGCGCGGCTTGGGTCATGACGACCTGCACGCGGACGCCGCGGTCCTGCAGCAAACGGACAATTTCCGCCGCCTTGTAAGCCGCAATCCCGCCGCTGACGCCAAGAGCGATTTTCATGATTGCCGATGGTCATTCCCAATTGCCGATTGCGTGAACTCCACGCCATCGCAAGGCAAACCGGAAATGACTACTCTTGCCCCAGCGCCTTGTCGAGCATTTCGCTGACGACCTCGACGGTCGACTTCGGCGTTTCCGGGATCACCCACTTCACCTTGCCAGCCTTGATTTCATCCTGCGCAATGCGGCAGGGTTTGCGGGAGTGAGTTTCGATGACCGGCGGCGCACCGCCTTGCAATTGACGTGCGCGGCGAGCGGCTACCAGAATGTATCGATAGTTGCTGTCGAACCCTTCAATCAACTTCATTGTGTTCTCCCTGTGGCTAGCGCCCGCCTGAGGTCGCCGCCGTGGTAAACGAGGCCAAGATCGGCCGCAGGCGTTCCCGGATGTTGCTCAAGCGGCAACCTTCGGCCTTAGCCAGCATCTTTGCATCGTCAGCGGATCCGTGAACTCCCGCGCGCTTCAGTCGTTCCGCAAGCAGGATCGCCGTCAGCGCTTGGATAGATTCATCCAGACGGTCGTTAACCAGAATATAGTCGTATTTCTCGTAATTCTCAATCTCACGACTGGCCGTGACCAATCGGCGCTGGATTACTTCTTCCGCATCCAGACTGCGTTTTCGCAGGCGCGCCTCTAGAACCTTGCGATCCGGCGGCATAATAAAAATGCTCACCGCCTCTGGAAGCTTGCGCTTGATCTGCTCCGCACCCTGCACATCAATGTCGAGCAGCAAGTCATTCCCACTCTTCTCAGCCTGATGCAGGAAGCGCTTCGCCGTACCGTAGCAATAGCCAAACACGTCCGCATGTTCGAGGAACTCATCTTTCCGCACCATCTCCTCGAACTCGGAACGCGGCACGAAAAAGTATTCTCGTCCGTTCTGCTCTGTACCTCGTGGCGGCCGCGTGGTGTAAGAAATCGAAAACTCCAGCCCCGGAACGATCTCTCGCGCTTTGTCCACCAGCGTCGATTTGCCCGAACCCGAGGGCGCCGAAATAATGTAGACCGTACTCATTCGAGGTTTTGCACCTGCTCACGCGCTTTTTCGATATCGGCTTTCATCGATAACCCAAGCTCCGTGATTTTCATCGCTTCGCCGGCCAGGCCCGAAGTTTTGGAAAGCAGGGTATTGGCCTCGCGATTCATCTCTTGCAGGAGAAAGTCCAGCTTCTTGCCCACTTCTCCACCTTGATCGAGCAAGCCCAGAAGATGTTTCACGTGCTGATCAAGCCGCACCAACTCCTCCTGGATGTCGCTGCGATCCACCAGCAGCGCCGCTTCCTGCAGAATTCGCTCCGGCTCAATTTGTGAACCGAGCAACTCCTGCAGGCGTGTCTTTAATCGATCGGCATAGGTTTGCAGGGCGGCTTGGCGATGCTTTTCCACTCCCTCCCGCGCCAGTTGCACATGCTCCATGCGCTGCCTCAATTCGCGTTCCGTGCCGCGCCCTTCCTCTTCGCGCATTTGATTGAGTCGCGCGAGAGCCTCTTCCATCTTGGAGAGAACTGCCGCTTCCACGCCGTCCTCAACCGGCAATGCTTCCGACTCGAGCGCGCCTGGAATGCGGAGAATCGCATTGAGATCCGGCTCGGCCGCCAACCCGAATTCCGCAGCGGCGGCGCGAAATGCCTGAACGTAACCACCCACCAGAGCGCGATTGAGCGAAAAGCCTTCACTGGCAGCGCGTTCCATATTCAGAGTCAGCTCCACATGGCCGCGCGCCATCTTCTCCTTCAACCGCCGGCGCAACTTCATCTCCAGGTCGTCGCTATCCGACGGCATGCGGAAATGGATGTCGAGAAACCGATGGTTCACCGACTTGAGCGACAGGGTGAAACCGAACTGGCCGTTGACCTGCCCTTTCACCTGCGCAAACCCGGTCATGGAGCGGATCGACATATTTCTACGCTGTCATCCTGAGCGAAACTGATTTGCTCGCGTGCGAGCAAATCAGTGCAGTCGAAGGATCCCTATTCAAGAACGGGTGCCCCGTTCTTGTCGCGTTCTTTGCGACAGGGCGGGGATTCCCGCCGCGCGACTCCTCACTCCGCATGCACTTCCGGTCTCGCCGGTTCCACTTCCGCAAATTGCAACTCATACAACCGGCGATACGTGCCCAGTTTCTTCATGAGCTCCTCGTGCGGCCCAATGTCCGCAGCGGTCCCATTTTCCAGCACCACAATACGATCCGCGCGCCGTACCGTCGAAAGCCGATGCGCAATCACCACCACGGTCCGCCCGGTCATCAGATTCTGTAGCGCCGACTGTACCAGTGCCTCGGATTCGCTGTCCAACGCCGACGTGGCCTCATCGAGAATCAAGATCGGTGCGTTCTTGAGCAGTGCCCGCGCGATGGCAATTCGCTGCCGCTCCCCGCCCGAAAGCCGCACCCCGCGCTCGCCAATCACGGTCTCGTAGCCGTTGGGCAAATCCATAATAAAGTCATGCGCCAGCGCTGCGCGAGCCGCGTCCTCCACCGCTTTTTGCGGGACGCCCGGCTGTCCATACGCGATGTTGTTCCGCACCGTATCGTTGAACAGCACCGTGTCCTGCGCCACCACCCCAATCTGCGACCGCAGCGAAGCCAGCGTGGTGTCGCGCACGTCGCGGCCATCAATGGTCAATCGCCCAGCAGTCACATCAAAGAATCGCGGAATCAGATGCACCAGCGTGCTCTTGCCCGCGCCACTCGATCCCACCACGGCGAGAACCTCGCCAGCGTGAACCTCGAGATCAACGTCGCGCAGAATCTCGCGCCGCTCTTCGCCCTCGGGTCCACCTCGCGACTCATAAGAGAAGCTGACTTTCTCGAACCGGATGCTGCGCGAAAACGGCGGCAACGGCTGCACTCCATGCTTCTCTTTTACATCGTCTTCCGTATCCATGAACTTGAATATCTCGGACGACGCCCCCAGCGCCTGCTGAAAATTGTTATTAAACAGCGCGAACTTGCGCACCGGATCGTACAACTTGAAGACCGCAACGATAAACGTCAAAAACGTGCCGGAGGTAAATACGTGGTGATTGATCTGTTCACGTCCCAACAAAAGAAGCAAGGCAATCGCGATGGCACCAAAGATGTCCATCAACGGAGAACTGATCGCCATCGCCGCCACCGACCGCAGATTGGCGCGGAACAAGCGTTGCGCGGCTTTGCGGAATCGCGCAATCTCCCACCGCTCCATGCTGAACGCCTTCACAATGCGGTTGCCGGTAATGGTCTCGTGCAGAATGTTCTGAATGTCGGCCAGCTTGTCCTGACCGCGCCGCGTCGTATGCCGCACCCGGCGCCCGATTCGACCCGCCGAGAAAATAATCACCGGCACAAACAGAACCAGAATCCAGGCAAACTTCCGCCCCAGCACCACCACCACCAGCGCGGTAAAAACAAAAGTAAAAAACTGCTGCAGGAATTCGGCCAGCACGCTCGACATCGCATACTGCACCCGCTCGACATCATTGACGATCGTCGAAACCAGAGTACCGGTCGTATGCCTGTGAAAAAATGCCGCCGAGCGCTGCAAGATAGAATCGTAGAGGTCGTTGCGCAGATCGGTGATCATGCCGAATCCGGCGTAGTTCACCAGATACGTGCCCGCGTAATCGCAGATTCCCTTCAAAACCGTAGCGGCCACGAGTGCAAAGGCCACCACCGTCCACGGATTCTGAAAGTGCGAGGGCACGAATCGCTGCAGGTAGATCGCATGTTCACTGCCCGGAATCTTAAACAGTTGCATCTCGCGAGACTGCGAACCCGGATTCAGCACGCGGTCAAAGATCGGTCCAATGAGCAGAAGGCGGAAAGCATCCAGCAACCCCACCGCCGCCATCAACAGGACGGACGCCCCAACCGGCCACCAATAGGGCGCCACGTATCGTATGAGGCGTGTCAGTTGCCGCATCGAGGGCTCCCCATGCGCAGCCCGACCCGGCCCGCCACAGATGAATTCGGCATGCGTTGCAAGTCTTTATTCTACTTCAGTCGTTGGCCGTTGGTCTTTGGTCGCTGGTAGCGCCAAAACTCTGTCATCCCGAGCGAAGTCGAGGGACCTTGTGTTGATCTTGACCAACGACTAACGACTAACGACTAACGACGAACGGCCAACTCTACCCCGGACTATCCCGATGCACCACCTTCACCCGATACCCCGCCGTCCGCAACCGTTTCGAGACATCCTCAGCAATCATGACCGACCGGTGCTGCCCGCCCGTACAGCCAAAAGAAATGGTCAGATAACTCTTGCCTTCCCGGATGTAGTGCGGCAACAGATAGACCAGCAGCTTCGAAATCCGGCTGATGAATTCCTTGGTCTGCGGAAACGACCGGATATACTTCGCAACCTTGGGATCGCGTCCAGTCAGCGGACGAAACTCCGGCACAAAATGAGGATTCGGCAAAAAGCGAACGTCAAACACCAGATCCGCGTCCTCCGGCACTCCATGCTTGAAGCCGAAGCTCACGCACGAAACCAGAATGTTGTTGCTGCCCGACTCCTGCTTCTGAAAACGCTCGGTAATATGCGACCGCAATTCGTGGACATTGAACTTCGAAGTATCAATCACCAGGTCGGCCATGGCCCGAATGCGTCGCAGATGCTGACGCTCCGCGGCCAGTGAAGCCTTGACGGTAGTATTCGTGCCCAGAGGGTGGGGACGCCGGGTTTCACTGAAGCGGCGCAGCAGGACGGAATCCGCCGCCTCCAGAAAAATCATCTTGGTGGGCAGCACCCGGCGGACCGATTTCACGATCTCCGGCAGAGCTTCGAGCTGTGTGCCCTCGCGAACATCCACAACGAGTGCAGTCCGCTCGATTTCTGAAGACTGCCCGGCCAACTCCGCAAATTGCGGAATCAGCCCAACCGGCAAATTGTCCACGCAGTAGTAGCCCAGATCCTCGAAAGCCTTGAGCACCGAGGCTTTCCCCGACCCGCTCATGCCCGTGATGATAACCAGTTCAGCCCGCGGCCGCCGGTCGCGCGCAGCTCTCCCGCGTCCCGCTTTGCGCTCTCCCTGCCCAGTTTTTCCCGCCCGCTTGCGAGGTGGCATTTACAGAAATGGTAGCAGGGACAACCCCCACCCGCCAGTTACCCATGTAGGCGCGGACGTCCGCGGGACACTAGGCGCACCCTCCTTCCAAGGATCTGTCATCCCGAGCGAAGTCGAGGGACCTCGTGTCTTGCAATCCCTAACTGGTTGGTGGCCCACCCTCCGCGTTCTTTGCGGAGGGTGGGGATCCAGAAACCTTCGCGTGTCCAGGGAACAAAATCCAGGAAACATGGTGACGTCCGTCGTCGGCTGCGGCAGAGTCTACCGTTTTGCGGCTGGGGCAATGCAGGCTCCGGACGCTTCGAATCCAGCACCTGCCCCACGCGACTAGCTCGTCCCCAAACTACTTGAACGCGATCACGCCGAACAATCCGTCCAACCCATTGTTCGGTCCCGCCGTAAAGTAAAGTTGATTTTTCTTCCCGTTGCTTGCAGTCCCACCACCGAACTCGATCGCCCAGAGCTGGTTGATGGTAATCGGCTTGCCCTTGGAGTTCTTGAGCGTGCCCACAAACGCGCCGGTCGTAAGATTGAAGCCATTGATCGTGCCGGTGTTGGTGTTGTTCGAAATCAACAGCGTATTGCTCAGCGGACCGAAATTTGCTGGAGCCACGGCAAATCCCCAGGGCTGGTTCAGTGGTTTCCCGTGGATCAGCGTCTTCACAAATGTGCCCGCTTCCGTAAAGATGTCAATGTATCCGCCCGGGCCGCCGGCCGCATTGGCATAGGAAACGTAAACTTTTCCTTTGATGTCCCGAACCCCCAACACCGTAAAGCCCTTCGGGATTTTCGGATCCGTGATCTCTTTCACGAAGTTGAAGTTTCCGTCATACATGTCCACCAGGTTTCTGACCGTGTCCGCGGCATAAATAAAGTTTCCCGAGGTCTTGCTGGTGATGGCCAGGCCCGTATAGCTGGCTTTATTGGCCGAGTTGTTCACCGCAATAAGCGTTGAGGAAGGATTGAAATGCGACCAGCCTTGGATGGTCCCATCCAGAGTCGCGAACAAAAAGAGCGACGTCCAACTGTCAATCTTGAACTCAGTCGAGCCATTGTAAACAAGTCCCGTGGGCATGCCCGGCCCGCTGCCGCTGGCCGAAGGAACAATCACCTGCAGGCTTTGTGGCACACCCGCCCCACTGTAAAGGGTGGACCATCCGTCATTCTCGTCGCTGACCCAGAACGGTTCGCTGGGAGCGTAGGCAAGTCCCCATGCATTCTGCAGCAAGCCGTCCGTGTGCTTGGCCTTGCCCGCCTGATTCGAGGTCAGATTGGTTACCGTATATTGTGCCAGGGCTGAACTGGAACCGAACCCCAGCGCCAGCGCAAGCCACAAAGTCAGAGCAGTACCGCGAACTAAAAGACGTTGCATTCTGATTTCTCCTTGAAGAATATGGTTAGAGGGCGGGGGAGGTCCCAATATCCTGCGCGGGTGAGAACGCTGACGCGTCTGTCCCGCTGGTGCATGATATTAGGGCTCATCCGGGCGCTGGTTGTCAATAGAATGTCACGCTTTTGTACAAATTTTCCCTAGCGGCAAACCATCGCCCACCACGGAAAGCAGACCTCCAGCATGTAAGTGATTGCTTTGAGGCGTTTTTCTCGTATATAGCTATTAGCTATCATAAAGAAAATAGTGTTCCACGTGGAACATAACGTCACTCGCCACCACCCGTCGACACGATGTTACGATGCCAATCAGCCACTCCCATCCGCATGCCTGACTTCTGCGACGTCGCGCTCCCCGTCCCACTCGACACGGCCTTCACCTATCACATCCCGGACCGGATGCTGCCGGTGGTCGGCGGGCGCGTGCTGGTTCCGTTTCGCCAGCAGCGCATGTCAGGCGTGGTGACCGCACTGCACGATCGCGCGCCCAAGGTGCAGGCGAAGAGAGTGCTCAGCGTCCTCGACGCCTCGCCCGTGCTGGATGAGCAGCTTGTGCGGCTGGGGAAATGGATTGCCGACTACTATCTCGTCCCCTTGGGCGAGGTGTTCCGTACCATGCTGCCCCTGGCTGCGGAATTCAAACGGACGATCGGCTATCGCATCACGAGCGATGGACAGATGGCGCTGTACCTTGCGGGAATGTCTGGCTCATCAGTCCGCTCGCGCAAGACGCCCGACGAACAACTGGCGGAGGTCCGCGTGCTCGACTACCTCGCGGAGCGCGACACGGTGCGGGAAGAGAGTTTGCGCAACGCGACCCGCGTTTCAAAATCGGTGCTGGCTGGCATGGTGCGCAAGAAATGGATCGTGCGTGAAGATTTATCAGATGCACGCGACGCGACTCGCACCATGAAGGTCGCCCGGTTGAAGAGCGCGGAGGGAAAACTCAATTCCAATCAGCGAACGTTGGTCGAAACGCTTGCTGCCGCGGGCGGGAAGGTTGCCGTTGAGACTCTGCAAGCGCTGGAGGTTCCCCGAACTACGCTGGCAACGCTGGTGAAGCGGGGACTGGTTGAGATCTTGGAAGAGGCAGTTGAGTTCACGGTCCCTAGTAAAAAGAATCGGCCTTCGCCGTTGGATTTTGAGTTTAATTCCGCGCAACTGAATGCGCTCCGGAGGATCGAGGAGAGTGTACGGGCCGGCAAGTTCTCGGGCATGTTGCTGCATGGCGTGACCGGGTCGGGCAAGACCGCGGTTTATCTCGCGGCCATGCGCTCGGTTCTCGAGGCAGGGCGGTCGGCAATCCTGCTGGTCCCGGAGATTGGGCTTACTCCAGCGGTTGCGGCTGATCTGCATCACGTTTTCGGAGACGAAGTCGCCATCCTGCACTCGGCGCTTTCTGATCAGGAGCGGGCGGAGCAGTGGCATCGCATCAAGGGCGGGGACGCGCGTATGGTCGTGGGCACACGCTCGGCGGTGTTTGCTCCAGTCTCCAATCTGGCGCTGATGATTGTGGATGAAGAGCAGGATTCGTCCTACAAGCAGGAGGAAACGCCGCGATATCACGCGCGCGACGTGGCGGTGATGCGAGCGAAGATGGCTGGCGCTGCGGTCGTGCTGGGATCGGCTACGCCTTCGCTGGAATCTTATTTCAACGCGACGAAGAACAAGTATGCGCTGCTCGTGTTGCCGGATCGTGTGGAACAGCGGCCGCTGCCCGAGGTCGAGATCGTTGACATGCGGTTGGAGTTTCAGGAGACGGGTAAGGAGCAAGCGATTTCGCGGAAGCTGGCGGAGGAGATCAAGCAACGGCTGGATCGCAAGGAGCAGGTGATGGTGTTGCTCAACCGTCGCGGATATTCTCCGGTGGCGCTGTGCCGCGCCTGTGGAAACCGGATGGAGTGCAGGAACTGCGCCATCGCGATGACGTACCATCAGCGCTCGAATCGCATGGTGTGCCATTATTGTGGATTCATGGCGCCGGTGCCGAAGGTCTGCGGCGAGTGTGGCAGCGAGTATGTTTATTTTCTCGGGACTGGATCGGAGAAGCTGGAGGAGTTGTTGCACGGCTTGTTTCCGCAGGCGCGGATTGGGCGTCTTGACCGGGACACGGTTCACGGCAACGAAGATTTTGAGCGGGCGCTGAATGCGCTCAACGAAGGTGAACTTGATCTGCTGGTGGGAACGCAGATGATCGCGAAGGGTCATGACATTCACGGGGTCACGCTGGTGGGCGTGGTCGGGGCGGATATGGCTTTGGGGTTTCCGGATTTTCGCGCGGCGGAGCGGACGTTTCAATTGCTGACTCAGGTCGCGGGACGCGCCGGACGCGGGCAGACTCCGGGCAAAGTCGTGTTGCAGACTTATTTTCCGGATCACTATGCGGTGCAGTATGCGGCGCAGCACGACTTCATCGGCTTCTATGAAAAAGAATTGCGCTTTCGCAGCTGGATGCACTATCCGCCGTACAGCGCGCTGGCGAATGTCCTGGTGCGCAGCGACAAGCTGGATGAGGCGCTGCGATGGTCGGGGAGTTTAGGCAAGTGGTTCGAGAAGACGCGGCATGAAGGGATTCGCGTGCTGGGCCCGGCGGCCGCGCCGATCGTGCGGTTGAAGCGGGACTATCGCTATCATTTTGTTTTGAAGTCGGCGAGCCGGGAGAAGCTGAACGCGACGTTAAGATCGATGCTCGTCTATGCAGTCGAGCAGAAAATCCCGAGAACGCAAGTGATTGTGGACGTGGATGCGGTTTGGTTGATGTAAGAGCGCGAAAAAGATAGGCCACCGTAAAGTCCCGCGGAAGCAGATGCCGTCCATCAGGACCTAGACGGCGCGCAACGCGGTCCTTAAGAAAACGTCGGCGGAGGCAGGTTATCGTAGGAGTGGACGCGGCTTGGTTGCTGTACGGCGAAAGCCGCCGTGAGGGAGGCCAAATACGTAGAGGTGGCCATCCGCCGAGCCGACATACACCATGCCATTAGCAACTACAGGATCCGTCGGCTGAAGTCCGAACGTATATTTCCACAGCAAGACTCCCGTTTTCGCGTTCAGGGCATTGAGGAAGTAGGCATTGCCGTCACCAGAAGCAACATAAACCACGCCGTTGGCTACTGCCGGCGATCCCGCGAAGTATCCAACGGAGTGCTTCCAGACGAGCGCGCCGGTGTTTGCCTTTAACGCGTAAATACTTCCGTCTCCCGAGCCGGCATACACTACTCCATCTGCCACAGCTGGAGAGGAATAGACAGAGTTGGTGGTCGAATATTTCCAGAGCATGGCGGCGTTTGACTCCAGCGCGTAAACGTTGTCATCCGCAGAGCCTGCGTAAACCACACCATCGACGACGGCTGGTGCTGAGGATACGTCGATTGGGTATTGCCAGAAACCAACGCCTACGGCTATGAGGTCGCTACCGGAGGAACCCGAAGCGCCTACGTAAACCACGAAACGAGCAACCGCGGGCTTGCGCAGAGCAGGCGTACCCCAAATGAAGGTTCTCCAGTCCAAGAGACCGGTGGTGGCGTTGAGGGCAAACAGATCGTAGCCGGCAGCGGGCGCAGCGGTTACATAGACCACGTCATCAGACACTACGAGTCCCGTGGCAGGAACTTCGAGATTATGGATCCAAACCACGTCGCCGCTCTTCGCGTTCCGGGCATAAAGGTAGAAGTCAGAGCCGGAACCCGTGAAGTAGATGATTCCGTCTGATACGGCTGGCTCATAGCCCTCCGCCTTCCAGACGAAGGCACCAGTGTCGGCATTTAGTGCATAAACGTTGCCGTCATTCGAGCTGAAGTACACCATTCCCTCAGCCACTACGGGCGGCGCCAGACCGGCCGGGGCGGCATAGCTGAAGCGCAAGGCCAGCTTTCCAACGTTCTTGGGGTTAAGGAGGTTCTCAAACCGATTGTGACGTGCACCGTTCGGACCGAAGCCGTATTGCGGCCAATCGGTCCTTACCAGAAAGTGTGTCTTTGCTTCTATCCGTGGATTGACTGCCTTGGCGACCACAAAGTGCTTTCCGGGCAGGGCCCCTCTGGGTACCTCAATGGGAGCGTCGAGAAAAGCCCCCCTGCTATTCGTAGTGACCTGCCCAACGCTCAGGCTGTCGAAATAGAGCTTCAGTTTATCGTCAGCCGGAAAATTGTGGCCGGAGACTAACGTTTCGGCAGTGGGTGGACCGACCCACTTGGAGAGTTGGATTGCAGCCTGACCGACACATATGCTGGGATATAACAGGAAGGCGATGCAACCTAAAAAGGTATACTTGCGGACAGCGAAAACACCTGCGGAGGTTGTCACTGCTCTCATCTGCGATAGATTGAAGTCTTGCTCATACCACCATAGCTCGGCCAGACCGATTGTTAACGGAAAAGAGGCGAGAACTATTGTTGCCCGAGGTAACTGAGGAACGAGATTCTTCGTATTTGGAAAGCCGGCATCAACCCGGTGGTAAGTGTCCCAGGACTTGCGTCCTGGGCTATAGTCTGCCGCCCCTGCCGGGGCTGAGCTTTTTCACTGATAACATTCGGCGAACCTCGGGCTGCGGTGATCTTATTTCGCGGGCGAGGGCGCCCGTGCCACACGGGCAACGGTCAACATTCGCGGACAGGAATGTCCGCGACACGGGCTTTGGCTAGGTGGCTGATGAGTGGGTTTGCCACTACACGCGAGATCCTTCACCCGGCTGACGCCGGGTTCAGGATGACGTCTACGTTTTGGGTGGGATTCGGTTGCACGGTTTCGCCTCAGTATGATCGAAGTCGGACGTTTACTTGGTAGCGTCGCGCCCTGCGGGGCCTGCGTCTTTTATTGGTTTTACCCAGGACTTTCGTCCTGGGCTATTGTCGGTCGCCCCTGCCGGGGCTGAGCTCTGTCACTGATAACATTCGGCGGACCTCGGGCTGAAGTGATCTCATTTCGCGGGCTAGGGCGCCCGCGCCACACCTGGGTCATAGGCAACATTCTCGGAGTGTCCGCGCTACACGCGCTTTAGCTGCGTGGCTGATGAGTGAGCTTGCCACTCCGCGCGAGATCCTTCACCCGGCTGACGCCGGGTTCAGGATGACGTCTACGTTTTTGGGTGGGATTCGGTTGCACGGTTTGTGTCTTTGCTTCTGCGAGGTGGGGAATTCGCAAATTTCGACGGTCGCGGGCGGGAGTGTCCGGGCTACTTGGCTCATGGAGCTTTGGCTTGCAGGAATTCGTGGACTACTTGTTTTACGTCGCGGTGCTGGCCGTCTACCGCGTAGTTTAGTTGGCTCATTTCGGCGTCGGAAACCTTTCCGGCTAGTTCATCCAAGGCGGGCTTTAGTTCGGGATGGTGGGCCAGGGTTTCGTGGCGAATGATGGGCACGGCTTCGTAGGGAGGAAAATAATGTTTGTCGTCTTCGAGGACGAACAGATCAAGCGCGGGGATCAGGCCGTCGGTGGTGTTGCCGGCGATCAGATCTACCTGCTTGTCTTTCAGGGCGCGAGTTAGGAGGCCCAGGTCCATGATTCGCGGGGAGTCGGCGAAATGCAGGTTGTAGGTGGCGGCCAGGCCTTTGTAGCCGTCGGGGCGCTCCATGAATTCGTAGCCGAATCCAGCGCGCCAGTTGGGCGTATATGGCGTGGCTTGGCTGATGGTCTTCAGGCCAAGGCGGCGGGCATCTTGGCCGCGGATTTCTATCGCGAAAGTGTCGTTGAATCCGAACGGCGCGCCGACTTCCAGATTGAATTGTTTCTCGTACTTTGTTTTGACCTCACCGTAGATTTCTTTGCGATCGGCACTCGGTTTTTCTTTCAGGACTGCGGTCAGAGCAGTGCCGGTGTATTCGGGGTAGATGTCGATGCGGCCGGCGAGAATGGCTTGCTGGCAGATAAAAGTTCCGGCGAGATAAAAGCGGCGCTCGACGGGAAGATGAGTTTTGATTTCGATCTGCTGGGCGATTAGTTCTCCGAGGATCAGTTGTTCGGTGAAGTTCTTGGAGCCGACGACGATTCGGTCTTGGCGCGAGGGGCCGCAGGCGGTCAGCAGGGCGATCAGGATGAACGAGAGTCCGCGGATCGTTTGGCTGGAGCCGCGCGGATTGTTATTTGGGTGGGCCACGTTTACAGGATCAGTTCTCGGTTCGCCGTTCCCGGTTCTCAGTGTGGGCTCAGGCGTTTTTCCAGCCAGCCCAGGCTCAGGTCGGCTAGCAAGGCCATGGCGGCGGCCGGGATTGCTCCTGCCAGGATGACCTGGTTGTTGACCATGGCTAGGCCGCGGAAAATATATTCTCCCAGGCCTCCGGCGCCGATCGCGGCGGCGATGGTGGCTAACCCGACTGAGATTACCGTAGCGACGCGAACGCCGGCGATGATTACTCCGAGAGCGAGCGGGAGTTCAACTTGAAATAGAAGTTGGCGATCGGTCAGGCCCATACCTCGTCCAGCCTCGACTACAGCGGGGTCCACACTCTGAATGCCGACGTAGGTGTTTCGAATCAGCGGCAGCAGGGCGTAGAGGGCGAGCGCCAGAATGGCGAGGCGATCGGCTCGGGCTCCGATCCAGGGCGCGGGCAGGAGGAATCCGAAAAGGGCGAGGCTGGGGATGGTTTGAATAATGTTGGCTCCGCCGAGTACGGGTTTGTTGAGCGCGGGCCAGCGGGTGATCGCGATGCCGAGCGGAATTCCGATGAGCACAGCCAGAAGAGTGGAGATTCCAACCAGCCACAAGTGCTCGAGTGTGAGTTCGAGAACTTCCGTGTGGTTCTGTAGCATGAATTGGTAGAGGTTCATGGTTCCTCAGTTAGAGCAATTGCCAACCTTCGCTCGTTACGGGCGGGGACGTCCGTCCTCCATATTCACAAACCGGCGCCGAAGGCGTCTTTGTAGGCGCAAGGCAACGCTTCTTTGGAAGCTAGAAACTGGTCAGGCGTTTGCAGGGTGACCACGCGGCCGGCTTCCATCAGCGCGATGCGGGTGCCGAGTAACAAGGCCTCGCGCAAGTCGTGAGTGACGAAGACGACAGTTTTGCGGAGGCGTTTCTGCAGTTGGAGAAATTCGCGTTGCAGTTCGGTGCGGGTGATGGGATCGAGAGCGCCGAAGGGCTCGTCCATGAGAAGTATCGGCGGATCAGCTGCCAGGGCGCGCGCTACGCCTACCCGCTGTCGCTGGCCGCCGGAAAGTTCGCGCGGATAGCGGGAGGCGATGTCGGGATCGAGTCCGACGAGCTGCAATAACTCATGCATTCGTTCGGCGATTCGATCGGCGTGCCAGTTCTCAATCTTCGGAACCAGGCCGATATTGCGTGCCACCGTGAAGTGGGGGAACAGCCCTACTTCCTGGATCACATAGCCGATCATGCGGCGGAGGCGGATTACGTCCCACTCGTGAGTGGGGCGCGAATCGACGCGAAGTTCGCCTTCGCTCGGAGTGAGAAGATGGTTGATGAGTTTGAGGGTCGTGGTTTTGCCGGAGCCGCTGCGTCCCAGCAGGACTAATGTTTCTCCGCGTTGAACTTCGAGGTTCAGATCGTGGAGCAGTTCACGGCCATCTTTGCCTTCGCCATTCAACCGATACGAGACGTTGCGGAATTCAATGGCGGGGCGAGTGTCGGGTTGAATCATGATCGTCTCGTTGATGGTAGAGAGGACTTTTTACCACGAAGGACACAAAGGTACACAAAGGAATCTTCATCACCACATTAGACAGCGCGCTACCCAACTTCGTACGCCATTGCCGGCAAACCGGTGATGCGAATGCCGGAGTGGCCTTTGTGCCGGATGTTGAGGCCAATCAGCAAGGCCGTGATTTGTTCGACGATGCGCGCGTTCTCCAGTTTGCCGCCGTCGAGGGCGCGAACACCGGGAATCTTTTTGGCCAGGTTGCGCACGATCTGGCTGGCATTCGGATCATCACTGCAAACAATCACATCGCAATCGACTGGACCATCGGCATTGAGCAGTGCGGCTCCAACGTTGTGAAATGCGGCCACAACCGAAATGCCCTTGGGCACAAGCTCTGCGGTCTCTTGCGCCGCGGAGCCTTGCCAGACGCCGAGTGTGCGCGTGGCCCGCCCGCCCACGCTCGCGGCTAGCGGTACCGTGGTATCGATTACGATGCTGCCAGGACGAATCGCCGGCTTGAGTTGCTTGAGCAGAGCG
>DATHPO010000291.1:0-5202 GCA_035483835.1 Terriglobales bacterium | reverse complement strand
TGGGTGCAATCCCAGTGGCCGTTTAATCTTTGACCAAGCGGGAGATCTCTTCGGCGGCACCTTCAACGGTGGTGGCGGCATTAGCAATCTCTTCTGCAACAACGGTTGCGGCACGACTTATAAGCTGCACCTGGCGAACGGGAAGTGGACGGAGACCCTTCTCCATCGCTTCACAGGGAGCGGCACGGATGGCCAGAGTCCTACCGGCGGGCTGGCGTTCGACAAGGCCGGTAACCTTTGGGGGACAACGTTCATTGGCGGCGATGGCAACCCTCCGACCTGCGGCGGCACGAACGGCGCGGGTTTCTGCGGCACCGTGTTCGAACTGACGCCCAACGCAAACGGAAGCTGGACCGAGAGCACGTTGTATAGCTTCGTGGACGCCAGCACTGGCTGGAATTCTTTTTCGGGTTTGATCCTTGACCAGGCGGGAGACTTAGTCGGCACGACAGAGAACGGAGGAAGCGCCTTGCACGGCACGGTGTTCAAGATCACTCCCAAAGACAAAGGGAAAGTCGAGGAGAGCCTCATCCACCAATTTGCCGGCGAAACGGATGGAGCTTATCCTAGTTCCGGCCTGACTCCGGATGCCGCGGGGAATCTCTACGGCGTTGTCTCGAATGGTGGCGGCCACGCCTTCACGTGCACGGAAGACTCGGGTGGGGGCTGTGGCATTGTCTACAAGCTGACGCCCAATTCCGACGGAACCTGGACGGAGACGATTCTGTATACCTTCCTAGGCGGGGCCGACGGAGCCGAGCCCGGGGACGACAGGCTTGCTCTCGACGCCAACGGCGACGTCTTTGGCTCGGCAGGGTCAGGCGGCGACTTCAACTTCAACCAAACCGGTTGCCCCGGCAACCTTCCCGGCGGATGCGGCGTTTTATTCAAGGTGAAACAGTAATCGCGGGCGCCGCGTAGCAGTTGGAAGTAGCGCGGAGTCTCGTTGCGTTGGAGGCTCCGCGGCTTTTTGAGATGTTGCAGCGCCGGTATGCTCGAGTAAAAGTTTTTGAGTCTCTCCCCCAGCACGGACAGGACGTCAGCAAAAGTGACGATTCTCGAATGGAATCGAACCGAGCTGACGACCTGTCCGTCTCTCCAAACAATTCTCGGCCTTTAGTGGCTGTCTGAATCACTCGATATCTCAGACGCGCTCGCTTTCTTTTTCACCGAGTCACCACGTTGCATCCCAACAACCGCGGCCACAAACCCATCTAGAGTGTGGATTCAGCTATGCATGATTCAGATCGATACCTGAATGTCGCAGTACTCTCCGTTCCGCAGTGACGTCGTGTTAACGAATCTCGACAAAGAACTGACAATCAAATGACATTCCAGGCGCATCTTGTCATCCCCGCGCAGCGTCCAACCACCATGTTCTGAAAATGTGATGACCCCGCCCGGGAGATACTTTGGAATAAAGCCTCACCAGCGCGGTTATCAATAACGAAAGTCAAAATGTTTCACCAAGGAGAAATCATGAAGAAGCAATATCTAACAGTTCTGTTCACACTGATCTGCGTTCTTGGGTTGGGGCTGGGTGCTCATGCTCAGGAGCAAGACACAGTTGTTACCAACGTGCCGTTCGACTTCATAGCCGGAGGCAAGGTACTTCCTGCGGGCAACTATAGAGTGATGCGCGTACGTCCCTCCAGCGGATCGCGAGAGCTGGAAATCAGCAGCTTCGAAACGGGCGCAAGTGTGTTAGTGATACCGACGGTCTTCGATGACGTTCAATCCGACAAAGCGCAGATGAACTTCGAGCATCTCGGAGGTGCATATTTTCTCAGCGCCATCGAGACACCGATTGGGACATACGCAATAAACATACCCCGTGCGGCTATTAAGCTCGCGCAGACGCAACAGCCAGGCGGGTCCCACGCTGGAAGCAACTGAATCAACCAAATCACCACTGACTTTCTGGCAGGGAGTTCAGGCGCCGAAAACTGTATCAATCTATGCCTGGATTCCCTGTGATCCGCCAACCAGCGGCTCTTGCGGAGGGAAGGAAACAAGCCATATTCAGTATCGTACAAATCTTGGAATTAAGGTTACGGAGAACAACTTGAAACGAACAATGCTTTTATTCACGCTATTCATGACGTTAGCAATTCCGTCGGGGCTATGGGCCCAGCAGGCCGGCTATTCCCAGACCGATCTGGTCTCGAATACCGCCGGCGTAGGCAAGGCCACAGACACTCAACTTTCGAACCCGTGGGGGATCTCTATCTTCCCCGGACAAGATTTCTGGATCGCCAACAACAACGGAGGTACGTCCACGCTCTATGACGCACAGGGCAACAAAAATACTCTGGTCGTGACCATACCCGGGGCGGCCAAAAATCCGAATGGTAACTGCACTCCTGGCTGCCCTACTGGAAACGTGGCAAACACCAATGGGAGCTACTTCGGCGGAGGATCTTTCATTTTTGACACCGAAGATGGCATCATCGCTAATTGGACTGGCGGCACCAGCGCCGTTGTGGCCTTCGATAACTCCGCCAGCGGCGCGGTTTACAAGGGTCTCGCCTTGCTGAACGACACGTTCCTTTTGGCGGCAAACTTCAATAGTGGCAAAGTCGATGTCTATGATCGCAACTTCAACCCTACTTCGTTGAGCGGTTCGTTCACCGATCCAAAACTTCCGGCGGGACTTGCGCCCCACGGCATTCACGTGATCGGGAACCAGATCTACGTCGCCTACGCTATGCAGGATACTGCTAAGCACGATGCCAAACCGGGCGCCGGCCTCGGGCAGGTAGATATCTTCGACTCGAACGGAAATTTCGTGAGCGCGTTCGTGCCTGCTGGTGGCAAACTCAATGCGCCGTGGGGTGTCGTGGCAACTCCTGCTACTTTCGGAACGTTCCCGAACGCGATCTTGATCGGAAATTTTGGCGATGGCACCATCAATGCGTTCGACACAACCGGGAAGTTTCTCGGCCAGATCACCGACTCTTCGGACAAGGTGTTGGTGAATCCCGGCTTGTGGGATATGACGTTTGGCGGAGGCGGGCCCTCGGGTGATCCGGGTACTCTTTATCTCACGGCAGGAGGGAGCAACCAACCCAATTTCCCCGCTGGAGGCAACACAACCGGTGTGTTCGCGAGCCTTGTACCTGCGGCCGCTGTGGGCAGGCCAGATTTTTCTCTGAATCTCTCGCCTAAAAGCACAACCGTAGCCCCGGGCGGCTCGGCGAACCTCATGATCAGCGCCAGCGCGGTGGGGGGATTCAATGGCCAGATTTCGCTAAGCTGCTCCACCGCGTCGGGTCTGACCTGCGCTTTCAATCCTTCGACCATCTCTGCCGGGACGAGTACACCGTCCACTTTGACTGTTTCCGCCGCCGCTGCGCCACCGACTAACGGCTACGGCATGGCACTACTCTTACCTGGTCTGGGGCTGTTCGGAACCCTTTTCACAACTCGCAAACGGAAACCGCTTGGACGCAAGAGCATTTTGTGGATGAGTGTGCTGGGTTTGCTGCTACCGATTTCGCTGTTCACCCTTGGATGCGGTAGCAGTTCGAGCAGCGCTAAAGGCCAAACGTCCGCATCTCAGGTGACTCTGACGGTGACGGGAACATCGGGCGCACTAAGCCATTCCACTCCTTTAACCGTAAACATCAACTAAGACAATAGCCTCGGACAAGGGCGCACACTCGTGCTCCCTTGTCCAAAGGCTCGAGGTATTTCATGGCCGACGCCGCTTCCTTTGTACTCACACAAGACACGCATTCCATGCCGCTCCTGACCCATTTAGAGGAGTTGAGGAAGCGAATCATCTTTTCAGTCTTTGGGATACTCGTGGGTTTTCTCGCATGCTGGTCTTATGCTGACCGGATTTTCGGCTTAATGCAGCAACCCATTATTGAGGCTTTGCGTCACCACGGAATCGGAGGCGGGTTGGTGTATTTAAATCCAACTGAGCCCTTCAACCTCTATCTCGAGGTTGGGTTCGTCGCTGGACTATTCGCAGCTTCACCATTCGTGTTCTATCAATTGTGGTTGTTCATCGCTCCCGGATTGTATCGCAAGGAAAAGCGTTATGTTCTGCCGTTCTTACTTAGCTCAGTTGGTTTGTTCGTTGCTGGAGGCTTTTTTGGTTACAAGATGGTCTACCCGGCCTCGCTGGACTTCTTAATCGGATACGGCCTGCGTTTCCAGCCGATGATTACGATCGGGGAATATACGAAGTTGTTTTTGACAATCATCATCGGTCTCGGCCTGATCTTCGAAATGCCGATTCTCGTGTTCTTTCTCGCTTTGATGCGGGTGATTACAGCTCGGTGGATGTGGCGGAACCTGCGCTACTCCATACTCGCCATTTTTGTTGTCGCGGCAATGGTCACACCGACCACCGACATCTTGAACATGTGCCTCTTTGCCGCCCCGATGGTCGCCCTTTACGCCGTCAGTATCGGAGTGGCTTGGCTGGTGAATTTCGCACGCCAGCGCCGAACGCTGTGACAAGCGAGATGTCCTGCAAGCAGAGCATGGATTCGTCACGAAAAATATTTCTTGGAATCGGGGAATATTCCTCGCATAGCGGAGTTTCACATATTGCGGTAACAAAATCATAACCAAAAGGAATTGGAGTAAAGCATGAAAGAAGAGAATTCTCAATCTACTGTGGTGTCCGAGGCAAACTCATCTGAAACAAGTCTTTCTTCGACGAGAGAAGATGTTCAACGTCATTGGCAGGGTGTGGTCAAGCGACGTTCATTTCTCAAGGGGCTGGGAATTGCCAGTGCAACGTTGTCAGCTGGCGCCTTGCTGGCGACTGAGGGCAACGCGCAGGACACGCGCAGCACAGGCAGACTTTCCAAAGGTGATGCAGCGCTCCTGCGGTTTGCCGCGGCAGTCGAACTCGTAGAGGCTGATCTGTGGCAACAATACAACGAACTGGGAGGAGTCCAGGGAGGCAATCCCGCTTACATGGCCGCGCTCAGCAACCTTGATGGCGACATGCCTCAATACATTGCTGATAACACCGACGATGAATTGAGCCACGCGGCTTTCCTGAATGCCTACTTGGTTTCCAAGGGGGTAGAACCGGTCGATCTGGATGCGTTCCGGACTTTGCCCAGTAGTCAAGCGACCGGCGCCAAGAATATCGGAAGGCTGACAAACCTGCTGAATCTCGACGTTGACCTTAGCTGGTACACGCGTTACCGCAGCGGACAGAACCCCGACTTCGGC
>DATHPO010000290.1:0-5729 GCA_035483835.1 Terriglobales bacterium | reverse complement strand
GAGTCACGTCAAACAGCCCATTCTCGCGCGGACCCGCGTCGCCAATTTGTTTCCCGGAGCGGTCAAACCATACCAGGCGTGTTCCCGCCGCGGCGGCACTCCCTGTCTGGTACACCATCAGCCCGTTCTGCGATACCGCGAAAATACTGCGCCACACTCCTGAGTCGTAGCGGACATTGCTAATCAGAGGCACAGGCGAGCCCGACAACTTGCCCGCCGTTAGATCGAATGGCTGCGCCACCAGCGCCCGATTCGCATGATAAAGCAGATGGCCTGACGCGTATTGCGCCCCCGAATCCGACGCGACCACCATGTGGCTCTGAGTACTGTCGACCGACCCAAAGTAGATTCCGTCATATTCAGGATTTCCTGCCGTGTGGCTGGTCGCCAGAAACACAAAGTGCTTCCCGTCCGGAAGAAACCATGGCCAGCGATGGGTGGTGTGCTTTTCTTTGTCCAGCACAGTAGCCGGGACCGCCGTGCCGCCCTGTGCGCTCACTTTCAAAAGTGCGTCCCGGAAGTCCGGACTGAACACGATCACGTCATCCGCGCTCCATGTACCACCACGCGGATTGGGAGCATCGGCTATGACGGAGACCGGTCCTCCCGACACGGCGATCTTGTTCAGCTTTCCGTAGGCGAAGAATCCGACGTACCGTCCATCCGGCGACCAGAAGGGATGGATCGCCCCTTGAGTGCCTTCGAGTTGTTGCACCGTGTCACTTTCCAGCGACCGCACCCAAAGCGATTGGGCGTTCGCGGAATGAGCGACAAACGCAATCTTGTCGCCCTGGGGTGACAGCACCGGCATGCCGCCGTTGTCTCCGGTGGCGTCGAACGAGAACTTGTCCGGCGGCGGTATTTCGGCGTGAAGAGCCTTTCCACTTTCGCCGTGTTTCGCCCACCAAAAGCCACCTAGAGTGGCGAGCCCAACCAACACCACGACAGCCGCGGCCAATAAAATCGCCCAGAATCTCTTGAACTCTCGTGCGGGCTTCGCCTCTTCACCGCCCGCGGACTCGGCCATCCACCGCAGGTCCATCGCCACATCATGCGCGGCCTGGTAACGATCCGCCGGATCTTTCGCCAGGCAAGCGCGCACCACTCGATCCAGCATCGGCGGCGCTGCAGGGATTGTGGCAATAGGCTCCGGCTCTTTCTCCAAAATCGCGGTCAGCACGCCGAGTTGCGATTTCCCTTCAAAAGCCCGCCGCCCCGTTACCATCTCGTAAAGCACGCAACCCAGGCTGAAGAGATCGCTCCGCGCATCGGCCTCCGATCCCTGCAACACCTCCGGAGCCAGGTATTGAAATGTCCCAACAATCGAACCCTTCTGCGTAAGCGGCGACGCAGCCGACGTGAGCGAAGCCAGATTCATGGTCGGCGTGGACGGCGTCAACAAACCTTTCGTCCCCGTCGCAACTGCCAATTCCGGTTTCGCCAACCCGAAGTCCATCAGCTTAGCGCCCGACTTGGTCAGCATGATGTTCCCCGGCTTCAGATCACGATGCACAATCCCCTGCCGGTGCGCCTTCTCGAGCGCCTCCGCAATCTCCGCGCCGATCTTCAAAACCTGTTCTAACGGCAGGGCACCCTTCACCAGCCGGTCCGCCAAGGTCTGACCTTCCAGGCACTCCATCACCAGGAAATCCACACCATCCTGTGACCCCACGTCATAGAGCGTGCAGATGTTCGGATGTTGCAAAGCAGAAATTGCCTTGGCTTCCCGCTCAAAGCGAAGCTTCAATCCAGGATCAGCAGAAAGATGCGAAGGCAGGACCTTGATCGCAACAGTGCGGTCGAGACGAGTGTCTCGCGCACGATATACCTCGCCCATCCCGCCCGCGCCCAGCGGCGACAGAATTTCGTAAGGCCCAAGTTTTGCGCCAGAAGCAAGAGTCATCCGTGCGCGCAATTATAGTTCATGGAGAGCTGACACTCCGGTCCGCTGCCGTTGACTCAGTCTCTTGCGGGAGCGGGCGAAGTTACTTGTCCGTATTAGGCCGTGCGAAGGTGGCATTGAACAAGCAACAACGACTGGTCGTCAGTCGCATGGCCATGACGATTTGTAGCATCCAGAACCGCCTGCAAGGTTGCGCTGGGCGGATTGCCGGCGTGCGCCGACATAACCTCCTTTACGCGAGCCAAGCCAAACTCCTCGTCCTTGGCATTCGCGACTTCGAGCACTCCGTCCGTAAATAGCAGGAACAAGTCATCGGGAGCGCACTGCACCGACCCGCTAACGAACTGTTGCCCGCCAAACATTCCCACCGGAAGGTTGGAGCACGCCAATTCAGAAATTTCCTTGGTCGCGGCATGGTAGTGCAAAATCGGGGGATGTCCCGCCATGGAGTACTGCAATCGTTCTCCATTCCATGCCAGGTAAGCGAACGTAACGAACATCTCGGGCTTCTTGATGGGGATCAGGACCGAGTTCAGGTGTTCGAGCAGCGCCGCGCTTTCTTCCGTGGACGAGAGTTGCATTCGCGCGGCACTCTTGACCATGCCCATGACGACGCCCGGAGCAACACCATGGCCGGAGACGTCGGCAATGTAAGCGATCCAGCCCCGATCGTTCTGAAACACATCGACCAGGTCGCCACCTACCTCGCCACTCGGCAGAGAGCGTCCGTAAAACTCGAACCCATCGCTCTTCATATCGATGGTGGGGACGAGCACGTGGTGGATCTCGGTGGCCAGCGCCATCTCCGCGTGGACGCGGAAATAGCGTCTGCCCTCGGTAATTGAGACGTAAGCGAAGCATGCGTAGCCCACTGCAACCACAAGCATGATGCCTATACCATCGAGAGTCAGCCGGCTTTGCAAACGAGCGATCTCGGCCGTGCCCATCCAGGTTGGTTCGGGCAGGCCGGGAAACAAGTTGCCAAGCGCGTTCATCACTACGAACTGCGCGATAAAGATTGGCAAGCCCGCCTTCCACCAATTTTTTCGAAGAATGGTTCCCGTAACCGCATACGACACACAGAATAGACCAGTTAATAAAATGGCCAACCCGAACCGGAGCGCAGGCGCGCGGCCCATCTCGATAATGTCGTTGGCAAACCCGATCGTGCTGAAGGTAAAGAAAACTCCGATCAGAGAAATAATGACTGTCTTTCGAGGGACCGTACCCCACACCGATTTGGTTATCTTCATAGGCTATCGCCGCTTTGGCGAATCGTACTATAGCAGCGGTTTCCTGCGGGGGGAACAAGTCCTTATTCGTGAATGGTGAGTGACGCCAGAGGAAGGTACCGACTGGTCAGCCCATATGTAGTGTCACCGACTCCAGCAACGCTTTGATCCCGTTCCAGGCGATTTGCACACCGATACAAACCAGGAAAAAGGACGACAATTGCGTGATCACCGTCATCCCCGTTGCTCCAAAGATGCGCGCCAGCCGGTCGGCAAATCCATAGCAAAGCCAAATGCTGACCGCGATCAACAACAACCCAATGAGGGCAGTCAAGATTGTCAGAGGATGGTACTGGTGATGGTGAGCCGCGTTCGCGCCCAGCGTGATCGCCACGGAGATTGATCCCGGGCCAACGGTCAGTGGCATGGTCAAGGGATAGAACGCCTGGCGGAATGTGTCTTGCGGCTGGACGCTTCTCTGTACATCGTGTTTTTCGTCATCTCGCTGCTTCAGCAGCGACCATCCCGTCGCAATCACGATCAGGCCTCCGCCGACCTGCACCACCGGCACCGAAATCCCAAAGAAGGCGAGCACGTAAGTCCCAATAAAATACGATCCAACCAGCAAGAAAAAACTGTTGACCGCAATGCGCCGCGACAACGCTTTTCGTGCTTCCGGTGCGTATTGCCGGGTCAGCGCCAGAAAAAAGGGGCTGCCTCCGAGCGGGTCCACGATGGGGAAGAGGGCAACCAGAACGAGCAGTAGATTTTTCGTCGCGTCTTGCATGGGTTTCGGTACCCCAGAGTGTAATCCATCTCGATCGGTGTGCACCTGGTAGTTGCCTCTCCGTGTCGGGTCTGCAGCTTCACTATCGCGTCCTAGTCATCAGTCCTTCCGTCGAGATATGTAGAGCGGACACTCCTGTCCGCTGCCTTGGACGTTGCTCCACTGTAAACTCAAGAGTTATTGAGTAATCTCAAACCTTCTGGCACAATGGCGAATACAAGGCGAATACAAGGAGCAACGTGGACGTCTCTGATGACGGATTAACTTGTTCAGAGGTCGGCAAATGGGCTGAGGAGAAGCATGGCCTCGTATCGTTTTACGCAAAGCTATTTTCCACCGGGATGAAGGACAAGTGGCACGAACGGGTTTATGTCGAGCTGTACGCTGGATCTGGTTACAGCAAGATCCGAGAAACATCGAGAACGATAGTTGGCTCTCCTATTCAGGCTCTTACGTTAGAGCATCCCTTCGACAAATACATTTTCTGCGAAAAGAACTCCAAGAACCTTGATGCTCTCAAAGCTCGCGTCGAAAAAACCGCGCCGCTTGCGAAGGTGGCGTACATACTCGGTGATTGCAATCAGCGCGCTGACGATATCTTGGCTGAGATTCCTCCACATTCGCCCGGCCATCGCGTATTGTCGCTCTGCTTTGTTGACCCTTATGACATCGGAATTAAGTTTGAAACTCTGCGCAAGCTCTCGAAAAAGTACGTGGATTTCTTGGTCTTGCTCGCTCTCTACATGGATGCAAATAGGAACATCGATAACTACGTTAAGGACGAGGCGGTAAAGGTTGACGAGTTCCTTGGGTCGAAGACTTGGCGTGAGAGATGGAAGAGCCGCCTCCTGGAGGGAGTCCTGTTCCCGCAGTTTTTGGCCGAGGAATTCTCTAACAGCATGGAGACGCTGGAATATCAGCCGCAGCCGTTCTATAAGATGAAACCGATCACCATCCCTGAAATGAATGTTCGGCTCTACACCTTAGCGTTATTCTCGCGTAGTCCTCGAGCGTACAGTTTCTGGGATCAAGTGTTAAAGTACAGCACCGACCAGATGTTTCTAGGAGGCGAAGACTGGCAATAATTTCCAAAATCGAGTGGACCGACGCCACCTGGAACCCCGTCCGGGGCTGCATAAAAATCAGCCCCGGATGCAAACACTGCTATGCGGAGACTTTCGCGGAGCGGTTTCGCAGGGTCAGGGGTCATCCTTACGAGCAAGGGTTCGATCTGCGTTTGGTCCCGGAAAAGCTGACTGAGCCTTTTACCTGGCGTGCGCCCAAGTTGGTCTTCGTCAATTCCATGAGCGATTTGTTTCAGCCGGGAGTGCCCGACGCGTACACCGAAGCGGTTTCGCGGGTGATGGCGACCGCTGACTGGCATACGTATCAGGTGTTGACCAAGCGATCGGAAAGACTGCGGGACTTGCTCAACGGGAAACTACGGTTCGCCGCGGAGAAAGAAAACATCTGGTGGGGTGTAAGCGTCGAAGATCGGAAATACGGATTGCCCCGAATCGATCATCTTCGCCACGCCTCCGCTAAAGTACGCTTTCTGTCAATCGAACCATTGCTCGAAGACCTCGGGGAAATCGATCTGACCGGTATCGCGTGGGTCATTGTTGGCGGCGAGAGTGGTCCCGGCGCGCGTCCGATGAAGAAGGAGTGGGTCATCTCCATTCGCCGACTGTGTAGAGATCAGCGAGTGCCTTTCTTCTTCAAGCAATGGGGCGGAGTGAGAAAAAAGCAAAACGGCAGATTACTGGACAATCGCACCTACGACGAATATCCGAATCGCGTTAGCAGG
>DATHPO010000289.1:0-19676 GCA_035483835.1 Terriglobales bacterium | reverse complement strand
TCAGTATATGAACCTGTCGCGGGGTATCCTCAAAAAGTATGGGCTGAACAACCGACCGCTGTGGGATACGGAAGCCGGTTGGGGCAGCATCACGAACAATCGATTTACTGATCCCGACCTGCAGGCCGCATTTTTGGCCCGTTTTTATTTGTTGCACTGGTCGGTTGGCATTAACCGCTTTTACTGGTACGAGTGGAACAACCGGACGGATGGCGCACTCTGGATTCCGAACCCACATGACGCCAGGCTTCCAGGAACGTTGTTGAAGCCCGGTATTGCGTATCGCCAGCTCTACGACTGGTTGGTAGGCGCCCACATGACTTCTGCCTGCGCGGCACGGGGAACGATCTGGACTTGCGAAATGAGCCGAGCCGGCGGGTATCAAGGAGAAGCGATCTGGGACACCGCGGAAACCTGTAAACACGGAACCTGCGGCACAAACGAATACGTTGTCGATGCCAAATACAAGAAGTATCGAACCCTCGACGGTAAAACCCTCACCATCACCAATTCGAAGGTCCCAATCGGCATCAAGCCGATCTTGGTAGAAGACTAGTCAACTTCCTAGAATGGATGAGTGGCGTTGCCTGTTACACGTCGCTCATCGCCGACTCATCCTCGCTGAACCGCAAAGACCGCACTCCCCTGAGGGCGGAGAAGTTCATCGGTACGTGTACCGAAGACGCGCCCTTTCATGACCTACGGCACCTAGTGCCGGCGCATTCCTTCTGTGAGTATCTCCACCAGAGCAGACACCTCGGTCAGGCTGCAAATGTCCGACTTCGGGATCCTTGCTAGGTGACCGCCTGCTCGCTATAGGAGGTATTCGTGCGCTCACCAAATCCCCTGGTCATCGCGAAATGCGATGATCGTAACCGGTATCTTTCCTTCAACCCCTGTGAGAAGCGGTCCCAAGCTACTAATAAATATCCCAATCAGCTCACTCGCTTCTTCGCAACTGCTGTAGCCACATTCCTACTTTGTCTTCCCGCATCGGCACAACAGAAAATTCCATCTTCGTTTTTTGGTCTGCAAATGAACAGCGGTACCGTGGCGCGACAGCCGTGGCCCTCCGTTACTTTTAGCCGCATGCGCCTCTGGGACAGCGGGGTCTCCTGGCAAGAGATCAATACAGCTGAAGGAGTGTATGACTGGACGCTGTTGGATAAGTGGTTGGCCGACGCGCAGGCTAACAACGTCAGAATTCTTTATACCTTCGGTGAAGTACCCACTTGGGCGTCCTCAAATCCCAACGACTCCAGTTGTGCCGCCAACCCGGGATCGTGCGATCCGCCCAAGGACCTCAATGCGGACGGTAGCGGCAGCGATCAATATTGGAAAGACTTCGTCAGTGCACTGGTGAACCATAACAAGAAAGGTATGACCGGTCACATCACGAGATGGGAGATCTGGAATGAAGGTCTCGGCAATTCACTGCGCTGGAAGGGCACGATTGCACAACTGGTCCGAATGGCGCAAGATGCCTCCGCTATCATCAAGGCGGCAGACTCTTCCGCCTTGATATTGAATCCAACCTTTGGAGCTCAGTTGAGAACCTCTCGAGACTTATTGGACCAGTATCTAGCGGCCGGGGGCGGGAAATATACGGATGCTATCGCCGTGCATGGCTATATGTGTAAGCAAGGGAGTCCAGGACAACCGGAAGACCTAGTGGACTACATGAGCTTGTCGCGAGTTATTCTCGCCAAATACGGCCAGAGTCACAAGCAAATATGGGACACGGAGGCCAGTTGGGGCAACACCGCGAACAGCGGATTTACCGATCAGGACCTGCAGGCGGCGTTTCTCGCCCGATTCTATTTAGTGCACCGGTCCCTCGGCATTGCGCGCTTCTATTGGTATCAATGGAACAATCAGTTATGGGGCGCGCTCTGGAAGCCAGACCCGCATGACCCAAGGCTTCCAGGAACCCTGTTGAAACCCGGTATTGCCTACGCCCAGTTATACGACTGGTTGGTCGGCGCCCGGCTGACTTCTGCGTGTACGGCACAGGGAACAGTCTGGACTTGCGGACTGAGCCGGCCAGGTGGGTATCACGCTGAAGCGATCTGGGACACCGCAGAGAGCTGTAACCAAGGAAGCTGCGACACCGTTGAATACACCGTCGGCGCGAACTACAGACAGTATCGAACTCTCGACGGTGATACCGTTCCCATCACGGATTCGAAGGTCCCAATCGGCATCAAGCCTATCCTGGTGGAAAACTAGATAGCTACGAGAATCGACGAGCGGGGTTGGCAGCGGTGGCAAGGATCACGATGAGTAGAACTGCGAACATGGATGCTGTGGAGAGACAACTCTTGGGACTCTTCACAAATGAGAGACACAGCTTCACATCTTTATAGTCAGATTTATAGTCAGAAAATCGAAACCAAACGGAAAGGAGGTCTTCCGAAGGGAGTCCGGCCGCATAATTGCCGGCTTGATCCGCGTCTCCCAATCGTTTGACTTGGCCGAAGAGGCCATGCAGGACGCGCTAGCTTCGGCGCTAGTCGATTGGCAGCGCAACGGCCTTCCGATGAATCCTGCGGCGTGGATCAATGCCGCTGCGCATCGCAAGCTGATCGATTACGCGCGACGCGATCAGACGCGGCGCAGCAATCAAGATCAACTGCTTTACGAAACACCAAAGTCCATCGCGCCTCTGCCGGTTTGTGGCCATGCTCCAGCCGAAGAGATGAACTTTCCCGACGATCGGCTGCGCCTCATCTTCACTTGCTGCCACCCTGCTCTCAACGCGGAAGCGCAAGTCGGCCTCACCTTGCGCACGCTTGGCGGACTCACGACCCCGGAAATTGCGCGAGCTTTTCTTCTGCCCGAGCCTACGCTGGCCCAGCGGCTGGTGCGAGCCAAGCGCAAGATCCGCGATGCTCGCATTCCCTGTGAAGTCCCTCCAGAACGCGCGCTGCCGGAACGTCTGGCCGCGGTCCAAGCCGTCATCTACCTGGTATTCAACGAAGGATATGCCACCACCGCAGGCGATCCTTTGATGCGCCGTGAACTCTGCGCGGAAGCCATTCGCCTGGCGCGAACGCTTTGCGAACTGATGCCGAACGAGCAGGAAAATCTCGGCTTGCTCGCACTAATGCTCTTGCACGATTCACGCCGTGATGCGCGGGTCAATGCCGCCGGAGAATTGGTGCCGCTCGAGGAACAGGATCGCTCCACTTGGCACGTGGCGCAGATTGGAGAAGGACTGCAGTTGGTGGAAAAATCCCTCCGTATGGGCAGGGCGGGACCTTACCAGTTGCAGGCGGCAATTGCGGCGGTGCACGCCCAGGCCAAGACGGCAGAGGAAACCGATTGGGACCAGATTGCGGCTCTTTATGTGGTTCTTGCGCGAAGCACGCGTTCTCCGGTCATCGCGCTCAATCACGCCGTAGCCGTGGCCATGAGCCGGGGATTTGAAACTGGCTTAGAGCTGATTGAGCAAATCGCGGCACCCGGCGATCTCGATTCGTATTATCTATACCACGCCGCGCGGGCGGACCTGCTACGCCGGCTCCGGCGGAATGAAGAAGCGCTGGCCGCCTACGAGCGAGCGCTGAGCCTTAGCGCGAATGCCGTGGAGCGACGCTACCTCCGCCGGCGCATCGCGGAACTCAGCAACGTGTAGCAAGGCGCTAAGGTCAGGATTGCGACAAGCCGGAAATGAAGGCCAGTAAACGACCGTGCTGCGAGAGGAGGAACTGCATTGGAATTTTTTCCTCATCGGCACCAAGTTGTACGCACGAAGGGGTCCCTACAACTTTGGTCGTGCCCAAGCTGCGAAAACCGCTCCACGAACCCGATGCTAAAGGGGTTAACAGTACAGCAGCTCCAAGCGCCACAAGAGACACAAAAATCCGGTGCTTCATATCTACTCCTTTCTGATTTCTTCATTGATCAAAGTCGGCCGGGGCTGATAGCATTCCTATCTCGGGTGAGCTTGAGCTCTCCTGTCCCTCCCCTAGGTGGCTCCCAAAGCCGGCCTTCACTAAGCAGTGCGCAAAGGCGCAGGAAAAACCGTCATGCCTGTGAGAAATCGCCGATGGACGGGGAGCTTTGAACCTGAAGAACAACCAGAGACGGCTGAGGAGAGACGTCTGCTAGACGATCTCTTCAGCCTGACCTACGAGGAACTGCGCCGCCTCGCTTCGAGCGTGCGGCGAAGCGACCCTGGGGCCAGTCTTAGCCCCACGACACTGGTCAACGAGGCCTGGATCAAACTGGCGGCTTCGCCTCAGTGCGCCACCACGTCGCGTCCTCACTTTAAGCGCATTGCCGCCCGCGCCATGCGCCAGGTGCTGGTTGAGGCTGCGCGCCGGCGAAATGCCGACAAACGGGGCGGGGGAGTGGCCATTACGTTGAGGTTGGGCGACGCGCTCGAAGACATAGGGTCTTGCGGTAAGGACTTGCTCGCTCTCGATTCTGCTCTGGAACAGCTGGGGAAAATCCAGCCACGCCAGGCCATGATGGTTGAAAGCCGTTTTTTCGGCGGCCTCGACATCAGCGAAACCGCGTCTTTGCTCAACATATCGGAAGCTACCGTTCTCCGCGATTGGCGAGCGGCAAAAGCCTGGCTGGCGCACGAACTGCGTCAGGCGCGCTAAAGCATGAAGTAGGCGCGGGTGTCCCGTTCCGTGCAGAACCGGTCGCCAGGGCAGTGAGAGCGAGCAGTCAGTTTCGGGGATCTGAAATGGACAGCGCACGCTGGGAACGAGTTCAGGCGCTTTTTCATGAGGCCGCCGATCTCCCGCAATCCGAGCAGCGCTCTTTCCTGGAGAACGCCTGCGGCCCTGACGACGGACTCCTGGCCGACGTGACGGCCATGCTGGCCGAGGACGCCCACAGCGCAAGCCTGCTGGATCAAGACCTCGCCCACGTCGCACGCAACCTGCTGGATGAAACTCGCAGCCCTGAGCTGGCCTTGCGGGATTTCGGACCCTATCACATCAAACAAGCCCTCGGCGAAGGCGGCATGGGCATCGTCTACCTCGCCGAACGCAGCGACCTTGGGAGCCTGGTCGCAATCAAGATCCTGCGTGATGCTTGGCTGTCGCCGGCCCGTCGCGAGCGCTTTGCCAGCGAGCAGCGCACTCTCGCTCAACTCAACCACCCTTCGATCGCGCGGCTGTACGATGCAGACACCCTCGCCGACGGCACTCCTTGGTTCGTCATGGAGTACGTTGAAGGCGTTCCCCTGACCGAGTATTGCGCCGGGAAGAAATGCTCGGTCGAAGGGCGCTTACAATTGTTTCGATCGGTGTGTGAAGCGGTGCAGTACGCCCATCAGCACGCGGTCATTCATCGCGACCTGAAACCCTCCAACATTCTGGTAAGGCCTGACGGTACGGTCAGGCTGCTCGATTTCGGAATCGCCAAGCAAATTGAAGGACCGGACGCGCCCCTGGACCAGACGCGAACCGGATTGCGCCTGATGACGCCGGCTTACGCCGCACCCGAGCAAATTCGCGGTGAGCGTGTGGGAATTCAAACCGACGTTTACTCGTTGGGCGTGGTTCTCTATGAGTTGCTTGCAGGCCGGCTTCCCTTTGACCTGTCGAACAAAACTCCGGGAGAGGCCGAGACCATAATTGTGCATCAGGAACCAGAGAAACCGTCGCTGGTGTCCAAGCGCGCACGGAAGACCTCACCCGGGATTTCCGCCAGCAAAACTGCTTGGAGTGATTTGGATGTGCTCTGCCTGACCGCCATGCACAAAGATCCGGAGCGGAGATACCCCTCGGTCGAAGCCCTGATGCGGGACGTCGACCATTACTTGCAAGCTGAGCCGCTCGAGGCCCGCCCAGACTCAGCGGCCTACCGGCTCGACAAGTTCATCAGGCGTAATCGGCGGGCCGTGTCGGTCGGCGCGGCGGTGTTCGCATTTGTCATCGCCATCGCGGTGTTTTTCACGATACGGTTAGCGAAGGCCCGCAATGCCGCGCTCGAGGAGGCCGCTCGTACCCAGCGCATCCAGCGCTTCATGATGAACCTGTTTCAGGGTGGAGACGAATCCGTAGGTCCATCGGGAGAACTCAGAGTGGTCACGCTGCTTGATCGTGGTGTGCAGGAAGCCCGCACGCTTAGCTCCGAGCCTAAGGTACAAGCTGAGCTTTACCACACGCTGGGAACCATCTACGACCAACTCGGCAAATTCGACCAGGCGGACACACTGCTGAATTCCTCGCTCGAGGAGCGCGAGAAAATCTTTGGCGCTGATAGCTCTGAAGTCGCGGATACCCTGGTCGCGTTGGTTCAGCTGCGAGTGGACCAGGCAAGGTTTGATGAAGCCGAACAACTTGCTCGCCAGGCATTGGACATGACGAAGCGGCATCTGCCGTCCAGCAATCCTGCGGTGGGCAAGGCAACCGCGGCGCTGGGCCGGGCGCTGTCAAATCGCGGCTCGTACGACCTGGCTATCCAGGTTCTCGACCAGGCCGCGCGGTTACAATCTGTGCCCGGCGGTGTCCCGCCAGATCTGGCCGAGACGTTGACCGACCTGGCCAACGCCAACTTCTATGCTGGTCACCTGGAGACTTCCAACTCGCTCAATCAACGGGTGCTGATCATGGATCGTCAGCTCTACGGAGATCGTCATCCCAATGTCGCCGAAGACTTAATCAACCTTGGTGCCATTCAAACGGAATGGGGGCATTACGTCGAAACGGAACGCGACTATCGGCAGGCGCTGGACATAATCCAGAGTTTCTATGGTAAAGATCACCCGGAAACCGCTTCGGTTATGACGGTGCTTGGGCGATCACTCATCGCTCAGGGAAAATATGACGAGGCAGCGGACATGCTGCGTGAGTCGCTCGGCATTCAGGAACGAGTCTACGGCCCAGTACATCCGCGCGTGGCTTCGGCCCTGGGCGAACTCGGCAAGGTTGCCATGCAACAGGGCGAACTAGATGAAGCTGAAGCCGACTCCCGTCGTCAGGCCGATATCTATCGCTCGGTCTACAACGGAAAACATTACTACATTGGCGCGGCGCTGGTGAACCTGGGTGGCGTCTACATGGAGCGAAAACAATACTCCCGCGCGGAACAGAATTTCCGGCAGGCACTGCAAATGTACGCGCAGACACTTCCCCCCGATCATCAGAATGTTGCCATTGCGCGGATCAAGCTGGGGCGCGCCCTGTTTGCGGAGCGCCACTATGCAGAGGCTGAGCATGAGACCCACGCCGGTTACGAGATTCTCACAAAGCAGACCACACCATCCGCCACCTGGCTGCAGAATGCAAGAACGGATCTTGTGGCAGAATACGACGCGCTGAAACAGCCGGAACAGGCGGCAAAAGTCAGGGCCGAACTGGCGGAAGCTACCGCCAAAACTTCCGATGTCGCCAGCAAGAAATGACATCACGTGCGCGATCTGAAGGGCTTCGGTTCATATCCCTTTGCAGGAACCATACCGGGCGTGCGGCTGTTTAGCCAGACCGAGCGGTCAGCGGGGAAGACTCGGGGTGACAGCCATGAGGGTCGCATTCGTGCTCGCGGCTAGCGCTGTCGCCTGGCGGGCAATGCGTTCCATTCCGTGTTGGTGAGCGTCGGCCACGAGTTGGGTCAACAGGAAGCGTGCAAGTTTCGGATTTTCCTTCACTTCCAACTCACCCAGCGCCAGCCGAGATTCGCATTCCTGCCCGTAATACCCGAGCCTCTTGGCAGAGTCAGAGACAGAACGTAATTGCTGGCGAACTGCAGCAAGAGTCGGATGCCCGCGCTCGTTCTGGCGGACAGCCGCCAGCATCACGCGTGCACTCTGAATCGCGATCGGCAATTTCAGTCCCGGGTCGGGACTGGTGCGGCCGAGCTCGGCAGCATGTTGAATCGCAGTGCGTGCATCTTGCAGTTTGCCCTCCATCAGCAACATTCGGCTGAGTTCGATGTACGCGCTGATGCTGTCGGGGTCGGCCTTCTCCTTCTCGAACTCCGCGATTGCTGCTCGCAGCAACGGCTCGGCCTGATCCGGGTGGCCCACCTCAAGAGCAAGCTCAGAAAGCTCCACTTGAGTTTCGGCAACCGGCTCGCCAGCTTTCTTTCCAATATCGAGCGCTAGCTGATATTGCTGGTGCGCTTTTTCAAGATTTCCCTCAGCCTTCAGCACATCTCCCAGGACGTTCATGGCAGGGGTCAAATATTGGTAAGACCCCTGTGCTGCACGCAGAGCCTCAACCGCCCCCTGAGCCAACTTGTAAGCCTCCGCTACTCGACCCTCGGTCAATTTCAGGTCCGCAAGTCGATACTGAGCATAAGCCGGAACCCCGCGATCCCGCGCATTTTCGATTTCAATCGTTTTGCGATAAGACTTTTCTGCCGCCAGCAACTTTCCCCGAAGGTAAAGAATATCCGCGATGTTGCTGATGGTTACAGCGGTATTCCGTTGGTCTCCCGCTTGTTCGAAATGAGACTTGGCCTCACGATACAGCTGCTCCCCGCGATCGAGATTCCCCTCGTTGGTAAAATTTATCGCCATGTTGTTCAGAACCGAGCCGGTCTTTTCGTGTTCCCCTAGTTGGGCAAGAATCCTCAACGCTTTCTGGTAGGTCGCGATCGCCTGGTTTAGGCGGCCCAGTGTTCCTTGCATATCTCCCAACAAGCGCATGGATTCGGCCGCTGCCAGCCGGTTCCCTGCAGCAAGGAACAAGCTATAGGAGTCCTCGCAGTAGGGTTCCGCCTGTTCTGGATGGTCGCTGTAACTCAGATCGTGACAATCGATTTGTTCAGCTTGCGCATAAAGCAGTTTCTTTCCTTGCGTCTGGGCCTTGTGCATCGCTCTTTGAGCCAATTCGAGCTGAACCGCAAAATTCACCGGAACCGCTCTTTCTTCAGCCAGGTCGATGCGAGGATCCTCCGAAGCCGGCGGCTGCAAGCGCCGCAACTCGGCAATCGTTTGCTGAGCTTGGCTGTCGTGACCAGCGGCCTTCTGTGCTGCTGCCAACTGCAACCCGTACTCGACATTGTCTGGGAATAACGCAAATAAGGCGCGATAGGTGGAAGCGGCTTTCTCATGGTCCGGCAGGCTCTCGTAATAGTCCCCTTCCACTTGCATACGCTCCGTACGCGGAAGATCAATCGAGAGATCGAGCGCCTTCTTCGCTTCCTCCTTTCTCCTTTGCTCGTATCCCAGTTGAGCCCAGGCGCGTGCCAGCATCAGATGTGCCAGAGAGAACTTTGGGTCAGTCTTCGTCGCTTGCTCGAGAAGATCCTTGGCGGCCAACACATCGAATTCGCGCAACTTTGCGACTCCGAGCGCATAAAAGCGCGCGCCATCGCGATCGAGCGGCAACGAAGCCAGCACGCCTGCCTGTTCAGTGTTGTTGATCTCGGGAACTCCCAGCCGCTGGCGCAACCGTGCGCCGATTTCCGACGCGAACTGGAACAGATCGTTAACGTTGCCTGTCTGCGCTATCTGGTTCAAAACTTCTCCCGTGCGGCCATCCTGCAACCTCACGTCGAACCTTAATTGCGAATGGTCCGCCGGGCCGAGTGCCGTGTAGGAACCAAGCACGAGTAGGTCGCTGTTTAGAGCTGTGCCGATACGGATTGCGGTCTCGCGCCCCAGCGTGCTGGCCTGCGACCACGGCGACGAAATGCGAAGGCTGCCGACTTCTTCGCCGGAAACCACTCGGAGTTTTTCACCCGTTGCCAGTTCAGTGCTCAACATCTCGGAGATGGCGGTGGCAAGCCACTCATCGTTCGCGCGCCCCGAGGCGTTGTGGAATCCGAGGACGGCCACCGATTTTCGAACGGGAATCGATTGCCCTGGATTGCTGAGAGATGACTGCACTGGCCGCGAACGATGGCGAATCGAGTACCACCACCCTAAGACAGCCGCCAGAACTACGGCAAGGGCTGCAGCATAGATTAGGCCTCGCCGTTGCCAACCACGCGGTTCCAGCGACACGATCACCTCCGGTGCCGTGGTTTGTACCGGAACTGGTGGCTCAGGGAGAGAGTCTGCTTCGGCTCCAACGGGCTCGTCTTCGATGGCCACCGGGACCATGAAGCGGTATCCCCGCTTCGGGAGGGTCTCGATAAAAATGGGATTCTCGCCGGAATCTCCCAGAGCCGCTCGCAGGCGTTTGAGCGCGGCTCTGACACTGCTGTCAAACTCCACATATGTGTCGGCAGGCCAAAGTTTTTCGCGCAGCTCTTCGCGCGACACAACTTCGCCAGGGCGCTCCAGAAGATGGATGAGCATGCGGAATGGCAGGTCTTGCAATCGGACGCGCACACCCTGGCGCAGCAGTTCCCCGCTGGCCGGGTCCGCCTCAAAAAGCCCGAAGCGGTAGCGCGTGGATTGTGCCGGTGCCCCCATGCCCCGTGGCGAGAAAGGCCGAAGGAGTAACAGAATCACGCCTTCCTTGGCGCAGAAGTGTAGCACGAAAGCTTTGCAGGCACGTCACGTTTTCTCTCAATCGCCTGAAACGCTTGGGCTTATTCGGTCACGGAGAAACCACGATTTGGCCCTTTGACGAATCACAGAATGTCCCCTAATTTGCCGTTCGTGTGGGGCAAGCCGCAGGGGATTCGACAGACAGTTTTCCCGCTGTGCGGCCACGAATGATCTTCTGAGGTGGAAACATGCAGCTTCGGAACTTTCTTATTGTGAAATCGGTAGCGCTTCTCGCACTGCTCATCGCGTGTGTCGCAAATATCGCCGGCGCGCAGCAAAATAACACGACGGTGGTGCCGTCGCTGGTCAGCTTCAGTGGCACGTTGAGCTCTGCCGACCATAAGCCGCTGACCGGCACTGTGGGTGTCACTTTCGCCTTGTATAAGGACTCTGAGGGTGGCGCGCCGCTCTGGATCGAAACTCAAAATGTCCAGGCCGATAAAAACGGGTACTACACGGTGCAACTGGGTGCGGCCAGCAGGCAGGGATTGCCCGCCAGTGTTTTCGCCTCCGGTGAAGCGCGTTGGCTGGGTGTGCAAGTGCAGGGGCGGGAGGAGCAGCCACGCGTGTTGTTGTTCAGTGTGCCCTACGCTCTGAAGGCCGGGGACGCGCAAACAATCGGGGGATTGCCGCCTTCGGCCTTCGTGCTGGCCCCGCCGTCGAATGCAGATTCCTCGGCCACGTCGTCATCCAACTCCAACCCGGTCACCCCGACGCTAGGCGGAAGCGGCACCACGAACTATCTGCCCATCTGGACCAACAGTACGACCTTGGGCAACTCGGTGCTGTTCCAGTCGGGCACGGGAGCCAAAGCCAAGGTCGGCATCGGTACGACGAAACCAGCGTCCACGCTGGACGTAAAGGGCGGAGGCACGATCCGCGGTCTGTTCAGTCTGCCCGCCACCGGTACTGCCACAGCCAGCGGAGGTTTCAACTCGCAACCCATGGATCTGGTGACTTCGGCCTTCAACAGCGGCACCAGCACGGCGGTCCCGCAGACATTTCAATGGCAAGCGGAGCCGGTGGGCAACAATACCAATAATGCTAGCGGATCACTGAATCTCTTGTTCGGGCAAGGCACAAACAAGCCATCTGAAACCGGATTGAATATCGCCAGCAACGGGCAGATCACATTCGCGACCGGCCAAATGTTTCCGGGAGCGGGCACGATCACAGGAGTCAACACCGGAGGCGGGAGCGGACTGACCGGAGGAGGAACCAGTGGCACGCTCAATCTGACACTGACCAGTGCCTGCGCAGCGAAGCAGGTCTTGCAGTGGAATGGCAGTGCTTGGGCATGCGCTGGCGTGGGCACAGTGAGCAGCGTAGCGAGTGGCCTCGGCCTGACCGGTGGACCGATCACCGGCAGTGGAACGCTCAGCATCGACACGACAGTCGTGCCGCTATTGTGGGCGAGCAACACATTCACGAGCGGCCAAGGCATCGTGACCAGCGGCAACATCGACGCGCTGGATGCGTACGCCACCGGGGTCGGGCGCGCCGGAGTGGTTGGCGTGGCCACTGCAACTTCGGGGACGTCCTCTGGCGTAGTTGGAGGCTCCGCAAGTCCCAACGGCTATGGTGTTTCCGGTTCCAATAGCGCAGGGGGCACGGGCGTTTACGGACAGGCCGTTGCCACCGCTGGGTTCCCCCTGGGCTCGGTTGGGGTCTTCGGCCAGGACGGAACGGAGAGTGGCGTTGCCAGTGCAGGATGTCCTGGTGGGAATTATCTTGGTCTCTGCGTGGAAGAGGCAGGCGTGTGGGGTGACGGCGGTGCGGCTACGGCCGGAATCGTTGGCACTGTCGACGACGGTCCTGCCGGGCTTTTCGTCAACAATTCCCCCTCGAATTATTACACCGTGGCAATATCCGCCGTGAATAGCGCCACTTCGCCGTTCGTCGCCTACGTCTCCAACGGTGATTCCTGCATCATCGACGCGAACGCCCAGCTCGGCTGCAACGGCACGCTAAACTCTATCGTGCCTATCGAGGGGGGAAAGCGCAAGGTGGCGCTGGCCGCCATCGAGTCGCCTAACAATTGGTTCGAAGATACCGGCTCCTCTGAACTTGTAAACGGCGCGGTCGTGGTCTCGATCGATCCCAAGTTTGCCCAAACCGCGAATACCGCTCGCGAGTATCAGGTATTCCTGACCCCGTACGGCGATTGCAAAGGTCTCTACGTCAGCAACCGGAGTGCGGACTCCTTCGAGGTACACGAACTCGGCGGTGGTACATCCAGTCTGAGCTTCGGCTATCGCATCATGGCGCTGCGGAAAAACTACGAGAGCATCCGCTTCGCCGACCACACCCACGACCCTGATCGAAGGGATCTGATCCGAAAGCGCGCTGAGACGATGCGGCAGCGGTCGCAGTCTCATGATCCGGCAACGAAAGCCATTCCATCTGCGGCCGGGCTTGCAAGCCTGACGCCAAGTGGCGCGGCGGAGAAACCACGCTAGGCTGTGCTCTTCCCCGCGGGGTGTTGCGTGGGTGGGGCACGGTCTGAACCCAGAATAGAAAGTCTACAAGGGGAGGCATTTATGAATCGGGTTAGTGTGGTGATGACTTCTGTACTAATGTTCTGCAGTCTGTTCAGCCGGGCGCAGCAAACTGCGTCATCCAATCTTGGAGCGGGGGTTGTTCCCACCCTGGTGAATTTCAGCGGAACGCTTGCCGATGCCCACGCTAAACCGCTCACCGGCACCGTCGGCGTCATCTTCTATTTATACAAAGATCAGCAAGGTGGATCGCCGCTCTGGATGGAGACGCAGAACGTGGAAGCGGACAATGCCGGACATTATACGGTCGCGCTCGGTGCCACCAAGAGTCAGGGCTTGCCCACAAACCTGTTCGCTGCAGGAGAGGCGCGCTGGCTCGGAGTGCAAGTGCAAGGGCAGGTGGAGCAACCCCGCATCATGCTGCTCGCCGTGCCTTATGCGTTGAAGGCTGGAGACGCGCAGACCATCGGAGGATTGCCCGCCTCGTCGTTTGTGCTGGCCGCGCCGACGAATTCGGGGACATCATCATCTGGGTCCAACTCCAGCTCCAACTCGAATCCGCCCGCGCTGGGCGGAAGCGGCACGACCGATTACCTGCCCATTTGGACCAACAGTACGACCCTGGGCAGTTCGGTGTTGTTTCAGTCGGGCACGGGAACGAAGGCCAAGGTCGGCATCGGCACAACCAAACCCGCGTCCACGCTGGACGTAAAAGGCGGAAGCACGATTCGCGGGTTATTCAGCTTGCCCGCAGCGGGAACTGCAACCGCGACCAAAAGCTTCAACTCGCAAGCCATGGATCTAGCTACGTCGGCGTTCAACCGCGGCACCAGCACAGCGGTCCTGCAGACGTTTCAATGGCAGGCGGAGCCGGTGGGCAACAACACGAATAGCGCTAACGGCTCGCTGAATTTGTTATTCGGGCAAGGCACGAACAAGCCATCTGAAACCGGACTGAACATCGCCAGCAACGGACAGATCATGTTCGCCACCGGCCAAACGTTTCCCGGTACAGGCACGATCACCGGGGTCAACACCACAAGCGGAAGCGGACTGACGGGAGGAGGAACCAGTGGCACGCTCAATCTGGCACTGACCAATACCTGCGCAGCGAAGCAGGTCTTGCAGTGGAACGGCAGTGCTTGGGCATGCACCGCAATGGGCACAGTGACGAGCGTTGCGAGTGGCTTCGGCCTCACAGGTGGACCGATCACGGGCAGTGGAACGCTCAGCATTGACACGACAGTCGTGCCGCTGTTGTCGGCGAGCAACACATTCACGAGCGGCCAAGGCATCGTTACCAGCGGCAACATCGACGCGCTGGATGCGTACGCCACCGCGGTCGGGCGCGCCGGGGTGGTCGGCGTGGCCACTGCAACTTCGGGGACGTCCTCTGGAGTGGTTGGCGGCTCCGCAAGTCTCAACGGCTATGGGGTCTCCGGTTCCAATAGCGCAGGGGGCACGGGCGTCCACGGACAAGCTCCTGCCACTGCTGGGTACCCCGTGGTCTCGGTTGGGGTCTTCGGCCAGAATGGAGCGGAGAGCGGAGTAGGTACGGGATTGCCTTGTGTGCCTTTTAATTTCTGCGAGAGCGAGGCAGGCGTGTGGGGTGACGGCGGCGCCGGTAGCCCACTGAACGGTTCTGCGGCCGGCGGAATCGTTGGCACAGCCGACGACGGAGTCGCAGGGCTTTTCGTCAACAACTCCCCCTCGGATTATTACACCATGAGTATATCCGCCGAGAATAGCGCCACTTGGCCTTTCGCCGCCTACGCCACCCTTGATTCTTGCGTCATCGACGCAAGCGCTCAGTTCAGCTGCAATGGCTCACTAAACGCCGTCGTGCCTATTGATGGCGGCCAGGGCGAGGTGGCGCTGTCGGCCATCGAGTCGCCCAACAACTGGTTCGAAGATGCCGGCTCCTCTGAACTGGTAAGCGGCGCGGCCGTGGTCTTGATCGATTCCGAGTTCACCCAGACCGCGAATACAGCTCGTGAGTACCAGGTACTTCTGACCCCCTACGGCGATTGCAAGGGTCTCTACGTCAGCAACCGAACCGCGAACTCTTTCGAGGTGCATGAACTCGGCGGTGGTGCCTCCAGTCTGAGCTTCGGCTATCGCATCATGGCGCTGCGGAAAGACTATGAGAGCGTCCGCTTCGCCGACCACACGCACGACCTTGATCGAATGGATCAGATCCGGAAGCGCGCCCGGGCTGCTGAGCACAAGGGCCCCCTTTCGCACATGCCAGTGAACAACACGATGCTGATACACCCGGCGGCGCAAACAACGGCGGCAAAGTAATGGCGTGACCTACGAATTTAAGGAGATGACTGTGACAACTTATAACTTTCGCACGATTTTGAAATCAATAGTGAGTCTTGTGCTCATGGCTTGCATGGCGACCATTTCAGGCGCCCAGCAAACAAACTCAGTCGTGCCCACCCTGGTGAACTTCAGCGGCACGTTGACGGATGCCAACGGCAAGCCGCTCACGGGCACCGTGGGCGTCACATTCTATTTGTGCAAAGATCAGCAAGGTGGATCGCCGCTGTGGGTGGAGACGCAGAACGTCCAGCTCGACAAGAGCGGACATTACACGGTGGCGCTGGGTGCCAGCAACAGCCAGGGATTGCCCACCAACCTGTTCGCTACGGGTGAGGCGCGCTGGTTGGCTGTGCAAGCACAAGGACAGGCAGAGCAGTCGCGGATCATGCTGCCGGGGTGCCTTACGCGCTGAAGGCCGGGGACGCACAGACGATCGGGGGACTGCCGCCCTCGGCCTTCGTGCTCGCTCCGCCGTCGAATTCCGATTCTTCGGCCGCATCGTCATCCAACACCAACTCCAACCCGAACCCTCCCGCACTGGGCGGAAGCGGCAAGACCGATTACCTGCCGATCTGGACTGACAGCAGCACGCTGGGCGATTCGGTGCTATTCCAATCGGGCACGGGCGCCAAAGCCAAGGTCGGCATCGGTACGACGAAACCAGCGTCCACGCTGGACGTAAAGGGCGGAGGCACGATCCGCGGTCTGTTCAGTCTGCCTGCCACCGGTACTGCCACAGCCAGCGGAGGTTTCAAGTCGCAACCCATGGATCTGGTGACTTCGGCCTTCAACAGCGGCACCAGCACGGCGGTCCCGCAGACATTTCAATGGCAAGCGGAGCCGGTGGGCAGCAATACCAATAATGCTAGCGGATCACTGAATCTCTTGTTCGGGCAAGGCTCTGGCAAACCCGCGGAGACGGGGTTGAACATCGCCAGCAACGGTCAGATCACGTTTGCGAAAGGCCAGACGTTTCCTGGCACAGGAAATGGCACCATCACCGGAGTAACTGCGGGAACGGATCTCACCGGCGGCGGTAGCAGCGGCAACGTAACACTGAACGTGGACACGGCCAAAGTAGTTACAAGCGTGACCGCCGGCACCGATCTCACCGGGGGAGGCACGGGAGGCAGTCTCACGTTAAATCTGGACACCACCAAGGTGCCGCAGTTGGCGGCGGCCAACACGTTCACCAACAGCAACTCGATCAGCGTGAACAGCAACAACCCGAATTTGTCCTTGACCAACACGGGCAACGGCGACGGTATTGATATGAACCTCAATGGCGGGACGGGCATTTCTATTAATGGCGTCACCTATGGCGTGGCCGCCTCCACCAGTTCAGATGCCGGCATCTTCAGGAGCAACAGCCTTGACGGCATCTACGCAGTTGGACCCGCCGCTGGTATTTACGCCGAAAACGACACCGACGCCCAGTACCTAGCGGCTAGCTATGGTTTTGAGGAGGGATCAACCCAGCAAACCATAGGGGTCTACGGCTACTCGGCCAGTAACATCGGATTCGGAGTGTATGGACAGGATTACAGTGCGAGCAATACCGGCGCCTACCTCTCGATCTATAACCCAGCCGGGGTCTGGGGCGACTCCGGCCGAGCCATCAACGCTGGGATTCTTGGCACAGCCGACGATGGCTTTGGGGCGATCTTCGCAAACAGCAGTCCTACCGGCTACGCCACCCTGGGGGTTATGGATCTTGACACGACCAACTCCTCTGCGCTTCTGTTCGAGGCCGTAAGTGATGGTTTTGGTGGTGAGTGCAAAATTGATGTCAATGGCAACCTGAGCTGCAATGGAAGCGTGACCACTCCCGCGAAGGTGCAAGGCGGCTCGCGCAACGTGGCGCTCAGCGCCATCGAGGCCCCTGAAAACTGGTTCGAAGATGCTGGTTCTGGACATCTGTCGAATGGCGAAGCGGTCGTCAACCTAGAAGGGATCTTCGGGCAGACCGTCAACACTGAGATCGAATACCACGTGTTTCTCACTCCCAAAGGTGACTGTGAAGGGCTTTATGTTTCCAACGAGACAGCGCAAGGATTTGAGGTGCATGAACTACGTCATGGCAGCTCTAACACCGCCTTTGACTACCGCATCATGGCGAAGCGGAGAGGCTTCGAGAACGTCCGACTGGAGGACAAGACGAAGACCTTCCGTCTGTCAGAGTCGCCTTACGGGCAGGGGCCTGCTTTGCATCGGCCGCAAACGAAGATGCCTTCTGCTAACGAGCTGCGCGAAAAGCATAAGGCGGCAGCGGAGCGGCAACTTGCGCGGCTTGCCAGCCAGCCGATGATAATGTTCGCTGAAGAATGGGCAGGCTCCAGTTCAGCGGGATTGGTGCCGCCGGACCAGACGGCAGCGGCGAGATTGGCAAACTTGGAGCGATCCGTATCCGGGAAGTAAGAACTAAGAGCGGAGGCGCGAGAGTTTGAGTCCATGCGACGAATCTCTCTGGTGGCAGCGCTCACCTTGTGCGTTTCAGTCGCTGCGCACAACGTGGTACCTTTGAACCTCAAGACCGGTCTGTGGGAGGTGACGACCACCACAGGCGCCGGCGATGACAATATGCTGCCCGCGGCGCTCTTGCAGAAACTCACGCCCGAGCAGCGTGCGCGGGTTGAAGAGAGAATGAAGGCTCGAAGCGCGGACGCGCAGAAAACGATCAACGCAAAACAATGTCTCACAAAAGAGGAACTCCAACGCGAGGTGCCGTTTCGTCCGGTTCAGAAATCTTGTAGCTGGGCCGTACTGACCTCGACAAGCAGCCGTGTGGAAATGCGTGGCAAGTGCGTCGATCAGGGAATGAAGACGCAGAGAGCGCTTCGCATCGACGCGCTCAGTCCCGAGGAGGCCGAGGGTTCGCTGCAATTCTTCACCGAAAGTCAGGGCACCACTCCCGCCACAACATCAACCTTCAAAGCTAAGTGGATCGGGCCGCTGTGCAGGACTCGTTGATACGAATATCCTGAGAACGGGAAGTTCTTCGGTTCGATATGAGCAATATGTGGATAACTTTCTCGCGATGGTCTACCTTGCTTGCTGTGTCATCCTGTTGAGGTATTTGTGAGATAGCTTCTAAATGAACCAGGACGCAGCGCACTCTTTCAGAGTACATCACACAGCCGTGACTGATGTAATGGACGCAAAACGGCGCATCGTCGCAATCCGTACCCTCACCGGCAAGGCTTGACATGGGGTGTTTAACTGGCTGCTCCTCTAGCGGGGACCCAGAGATCCCCTCCAAACTGCATCAGCTATTGCGGTGACTTGTCCTTGAATTTCGATCATGACATTCTTAGAATCGATCGACCCGATCTCATGAAAACGACCCCCACCCCACTTGCCGGAGTCCTGCTTCTCGAACCCAAGGTCTTCGGGGACGAGCGTGGTTTTTTTCTGGAGAGCTATAACGAAAGAGTCATGGCCGAGCTCGGAATCCGGGAGCGGTTCGTGCAGGACAATCAGTCGTTCTCCACGCGAAACGTTCTTCGCGGGTTGCATTACCAGCTGTGCCATCCGCAGGGAAAATTTGTGCGGGTGGTCACGGGCGAGGTCTTCGACGTCGCGGTGGACTTGCGACGGAGTTCGCCGACCTTTGGCCGGTGGCACGGAGCCACCTTATCGGGAGAGAACAAGCTGATGTATTGGATTCCAGCCGGATTCGCTCATGGGTTCCGGGTCATCTCGGAGAGTGCCCACGTGCTCTATAAGTCAACGGATTTTTATCATCCTGAGTGTGAGCGCACTCTCGCGTGGAACGATCCCGAGGTGAATGTTGATTGGCGGCTCGAGGGCGCACCTATCATCTCCGCGAAGGACGCGCTCGGCTTACCGTTTGGAGAGGCTGAAACATTCGAGTAACACGCATTTGGGACTGCTTCGCATTCAGGCGATACCTCTTCGGGGGACTTGTCCGCAACGCAGGAAATCGATAGGGAAGCCGGTGCGGTACCATTGTCAAACAAGCCATGCACATTCTTCATGTTGTCGGGGCGAGGCCGAACTTTGTGAAAGCTGCACCGGTGATGCGCGCCCTCGAGACGTGGCCCGACGCCCGGCAGACGCTAGTTCATACCGGTCAGCACTACGACAGGAACTTGTCTGACATTTTCTTTTCCGAGCTCAATATGCCAGCGCCGGATGTGAACCTCGAGGTGGGTTCCGGTAGCCACGCCGCGCAGACTGCCGAAGTGATGAAGCGGTTTGAGCCAGTGGTTCTGGAGCGAAAACCGGACCTCGTTCTCGTCTACGGAGACGTGAATTCCACGGTAGCCGCGACGCTCGTGTGCTCGAAATTACTTATTCGCGTCGGCCATGTTGAGGCTGGACTTCGTTCATTCGATCGCACCATGCCGGAAGAGATCAACCGGATTGTGACAGACCAGCTCGCTGATCTACTGTTTACCCCTGCGGAAGATAGCGACGTC
>DATHPO010000288.1:0-15045 GCA_035483835.1 Terriglobales bacterium | reverse complement strand
GACACCGGCGACCCACTGCACACGCAAGAGCTCGTTACCGTTGCTTCCTTCCGGACCTGGCGGGGTTGGCGAGAGTGCGTCGCGCGGGACCGATGCCTGACCTGTTCGATTCTAACATCCCGATCGTACTCTTCCTTTTCCAGACGGAATCGCCAACAATAGACGAGTGTGTTCCATAGAGCCGATTCATGACTCTTGCGGATGGCCCACAATCCGAGATCGCTCCACTGCCCACGGCGGTGCAACGCTACTTTGACGTTGCGCTCTACTTGCTTGTGCTGTGCGGGTTCGTGACCCTGGTTTCGACCGGTGCCTTGGATCTGCCCACGATTCTGCTTGTCAGCGCAGCGATTGCGTTTCGGGGATACCTGCTGGCGACGCGTCGCACGTTGCTGATTCTCGAGAGCTGGACGACCACGCTCACCCTTGGCTATGTGGCGTTCTATCTCGCCGATTACTTCGTGTTTTCTCGTTTGTTCGTCACGGCGACCGTGCATCTCGTACTTTTCGTCATGGTGGTTCGCCTGTTCTCCACCAAACGGGATCGCGATTACTATTTCCTTGCAGTCATCTCCTTCCTCATGGTGCTAGCTGCCGCCGTGCTCACCGTGAACAGCACGTTTCTGCTGGCGTTTGCCGTATTCATGCTGATGGCGGTCGTGACCTGCATCCTGATGGAAATGCGGCGCGCTTCGGCCCAAGCCACGGTGAGGGCCAACTCCTCGGGCGATGATTCCGCTTACCGGCAGATGGCGTTCTCTGTGGCTGGGGCCGCACCTGTGCTCGCGTTTTTGATCATGCTCGGCGCAGGGGCAATATTCTTCGTGCTGCCCCGCATATCGACCGGATACTTCAGCGCCTTCGCGCGGAGCCGCGAGATCAGCACCGGCTTCAGCGACCGGGTACAGCTCGGCCAGATCGGCGAGATACAACAGTCCAGTTCGCTGGTGATGCATGTTCAGATCGACGGCGATCCGCATGGCGCTTACGACTTGAAGTGGCGCGGCGTAACCTTGAACGTGTTCGATGGCAAGACCTGGTTCAACCCGCATGCACAGCACGTGGTGACCAGCATGGGCGAGGGCCGATTTCTCTTGCTTCAAACCGGATCACGCTGGAAAAATCTTCGGCTTTCGGAACCCGCGCAGCCGATTCACTATCGGGTTTTGACGGAGCCTCTGGCCAGCAACGTTTTCTTCCTCGCGCCAACCACAAAGCTTCTGCAGGGCAACTATCGTTTGCTCTCGATGGATACCGGAGATGCCGTCTTTGATCTCGACCCCGAGCATCCGGTTGGCCGCTACGAGGCCACGTCTGACATTGCGCAGCCCGGTCCGGGCGAATTGCGTGCGGCCTCGAACGATTATCCGCCTGAGATTCTGTTGAACTATCTACAACTGCCTCCGCTGGATGGTCGCGTCGTATCTCTGGCCCAGCAGATCGCGGCTTCCGCAGACAACACTTACGATAAGACGGCCGCGATCGAACGATATCTGCGCACCCACTTTGGATACACGCTGCAACTTCCGCGCACCGTCCCGCGCGATCCCGTTGCCAATTTCCTTTTCGAACGCAAGCAGGGACACTGCGAGTACTTTGCCTCTTCGATGGCCATCATGCTGCGCGTGGTGGGCATTCCCTCCCGGGTGGTAAACGGTTTCCGCACCGGGGAATTTAACGACCTTACTTCGCAGTACCTGGTTCGCGCCAGCAACGCGCACTCCTGGGTAGAAGCGTATTTCCCGGGCTATGGTTGGGTAAGTTTTGATCCCACTCCGGCGGCGCCTTTGAAGACGCGGAGCGGTTGGAGCAGGGGAGCGCTGTACCTGGACGCGATGGCTTCATTCTGGCGGGAGTGGGTCATCAATTACGACGCGGGCCATCAGTACAATCTGGGCCGCGAGGTCACGCGCAACAGCCTGGTGTGGTTTCAACAGATACGAACCTGGATGCACCGGCATCATGAGGCACTGCTGGATGCGGCTCGTCGAACTTCGCGGACGATTTCTGATTCTCCGGTGAAGTGGAGCGCCACGGGAGCCTTGGTCGCATTCGCAATTGTTCTGGCAGCCAGCGCTCGGCGGCTGTGGCGAGCGTTTCGCAGCCACCGGCTGGCGGCTCGTCCTGAGAAATCTCCGAGCCTGGCTGCAACCATCTGGTATGAGCGCATGACGAGAATGCTCGCGAAGAAGGGTTGGCGCAAGTCCTCAGCGCACACTCCGGAAGAATTCCTGATGCTTATTCAAGATGACGCGATGCGAGAGTCGGTGGCAAGGTTCACGCGGCATTACGAGTCGGCCCGCTTCGGTGGTTCCGCTAAGGATGCGCAGCGCCTGCCCGAACTCTTCGAAGAGGTTTCGACAGCGGGACGGCGCTAGGATTCGATTCCTGCTAACCAGTCAATTTGAGTTTATCGCCAGCCACCAACGGCGCACGGCAACAACCGACCAAATCGCCTCCACAACTCCGAAGGGCCAAGCACCTTGGAGGAATCCATAGGCCGAACCCAAGAGGCATGCGCCGGCGAATGCCAGGATGAACCATCGATTCCGGTCTTCGAAGGCGTAGCACACCAGCATCGCCGTGACGGCGAACAAACCAAACCACGTCAGTCGATTCAAGTCGGCACTCCTGTTGCGTTATTTTCTATTGTTTCAGTGATCCTTCCAATCTCCAGACCGCGATCTGGCGTTATCGAAATGTTAGAATAGAAGGATTCCATGCCTCATCAAAAGCCTACTGCAGCCATCGAGGATACGCTCGAAGATGCCGCACCTGCACCGCTCTCTAGGCCCAAGGTTGGATTTGTCAGCCTGGGCTGCCCCAAGAATCTCGTGGACAGCGAGGTCATGATGGGCATGCTGGCGCAAGCGGGAGCCGAGTTGATTCCGCGCGCCGAAGACGCCGATGTCATCGTGGTCAATACCTGTTCGTTCATCGCCAGCGCCCAGCAGGAATCCGTGAACACCATCCTCGAAATGGCGCGCCACAAGACCGACGGCCGCCCACAGAAACTGGTTGTTGCCGGATGCCTGGTCGAACGCTTTCGCGACGACATCCGCAAAAATATTCCAGAGGTGGATGCAGTGGTGGGCACGGGGGAACTTGAGAAGATTCTTGCGGCGGCGGGGATAGCGGCTGCACCAGCGAATTCTTCCCCATTTAACATTTTGACATCGCGTCCCGAAGGCGACGCTCGCGAGGCGCAAGGCCGGTTTTCTCGCGAGTCGTGGGCCGGCGCCATCGCTGACCTGCCCAACTACCTCTACGACGAGGCGACGCCTCGCGTCCTGGCGACGCCGAAATACACTGCCTACATCAAGATCGCCGAGGGCTGCGACCATCCGTGTAGCTTTTGCATTATTCCTCAGCTACGCGGCAAGTTCCGCTCCCGTCGATTTGAATCCGTGGTTGCCGAAGCCGAACGGTTGGCCCGCTCCGGAGTGCGCGAGATCACGCTTATCGGACAAGATACAACCTGCTACGGCGAAGATTTTGGGCTGAAGGACGGGCTCGCGCTCCTGCTCGAAAGACTAGCGGGCATTGCCGACTTGCGCTGGATCCGTTTCCTCTACGCGTATCCCAACAAGATTACTGGCCGCCTGCTTGAAACCATTGCGTCGCACGAAAAGATTTGCGCGTATGTGGATGTGCCTCTGCAGCACGCATCGGCGGCGGTTTTGAAGCGCATGAAACGTGGCGGAGGCGCTGACGTATTTTTGCGTTCGATTGAGAAGATGCGGCGCACCATTCCAGACGTTACCTTGAGAACGTCCTTCATCGTCGGCTTCCCCGGCGAAACTGAAAGCGAATTCGAGCAACTCTGTGAATTCGTGCGCCAGGCTGAATTTGACTGGATGGGCGCGTTCGGCTACTCCGATCAGGAAGGCGCAAACGCCTTTTCGCTGGACGAGAAGCTTCCTGTCCGCGAGATCGAGCGGCGGCGCAAACACCTTATGCAGATTCAACGCCGCATCAGCAAAAAGAGAAAGAAGGCGCTGGTCGGCCGAGAGCTCGACCTGCTGCTGGAAGGAGTGTCCGAAGAGAGCGACCTGCTGCTCGAAGGACGCACTCCGAGACACGCTCCCGAAATCGATGGCAAAGTCTTTGTGAACGACGTTCCCGAGGGACTGCAACCGCAACCGGGCGAGTTCTACCGCTGCCAGATTACCGAAGCCCACGACTATGATCTGGTGGCTAGAATCGTATAGGAATCTATGGCACGCAAGCGCACTTTGAACCTGCGGTGTCCCATTTGCAAGAAGCCGGTCAAGAGCGGGGATGCGGAATTTCCCTTCTGCAGCGAGCGTTGCCGCACCATTGATCTCGGCAGATGGGCGAGCGGGACGTACGTGATTTCATCGCCGGTGCAGGACACATCAGACAACCTTTCAGGTGGACTCCCGGACAATTCCGATGAAGACTGAGTCGGATCAAAAGCCCGACTCGAATACTTTTCTGCCTCCGTCGTCCCGCCGCCGGGCACGGCTCTGGGCAAAGTTGACCGCGACTTTCTTTGGCACGGGGCTGCTTCACCCCGGGCCTGGGAGTTGGGGTTCGACGGCGACGGTCTTACTATGGTGGCTGGTAAGCGGCTGGATCAACCCGCATTGGCAGCCCGCTGCCGCGATGTTTCTGGCGGCCGTGGCGATACTGGTCGGCATTCCCGCAGCCACGCAAATGGCTCGCTCCACTGGATTGAAAGATCCGCAGTTCGTGGTGATCGACGAGGTTGCCGGTCAACTCATCACGTTAATTGCCGTGCCAGTCTCGTGGAAATCTCTGTTGCTGGGCTTTATACTTTTCCGGGGGTTCGATATCGTCAAGCCTCCGCCGGTTCGTCAACTGGAGCACCTTCCGGAAGGAACCGGCATCGTACTAGATGATGTTGGGGCTGGACTTTACGCGCTGGCCCTGATGCAACTGGCGTTGCATTTCGGCCTTTTGCCGCGATAGTTTTTTTCGGGGGACGCATAACCAAGGAAGTTGGAGTCGATGGGAATTTCTGACCGCTTGCTGGGCAAGACCAACGTCAACGGGAAGCCGCACATCGAAGGGGTATTTCCGGCCGCTGCCATGCCCGGTGGCGAAGTACGAATTACCGGCCACGGTTTGCGCCCCCAGGATTTGCGACGGCCCCGGGTGCGCTTTGGTGAAATCGAGGGTGCAGTGGTCATCAGTTCCGATGAATTCCTGGTAGCTCGCGTACCGCAAGGCGCGTCCTCCGGACCCATCGTAGTCTCGACCAATGGGCACTCCAGCAATCCTCACCAGATCAAGGTTGCCGTCCCCATTGCGGAGAATCTGCACCCGGTGACCAATCCTGCGCTCGACGCCGAGGGCAATATCTATGTCAGTTTTTCCGGGAGCCGGGGGCAAAAGGTCCCTGTCGCCATCTACAAGATCGACACCAACTACAACGTCAAGCCATTCCTTGCGGACCTAATGAACGCCACTTCCATCGCCTTTGACCGGGCAGGTCAAATGTATGTTTCGTCGCGCTTTGATGGGACGGTCTATCGGGTCGCTCCGAACGGGACCATGTCGTCCTACGCCGAGGGAATGGGCATTGCTACCGGCGTTGCCTTTGACCGCGCGGAAAATCTTTATGTCGGTGACCGTAGCGGCACAATTTTCAAGATTGGTTCCGACCGTCAGATCTTCGTTTTCGCAACTCTCGAGCCCAGCATTTCCGCTTACCATTTGGCTTTCGGTCCCCACGGGGACCTGTTCGTGACCGGGCCTACTACCTCGAGCTTTGATTGCGTCTACAAGGTCACTCCGCAAGGGAACGTGTCGACTTTCTTCCGTGGCTTGGGACGTCCTCAAGGCGTTGCCTTCGACGCGGAAGGCAATCTCTACGTGGCCGCTTCTCTGTCAGGCAAACGCGGCATTGTAAGAATCAATCCCGCTGGCGAGGCATCGCTGGCAGTTGCTGGCGCCGGTCTGGTCGGTCTTGCGTTCGCGCCGGGCCGTTCGGTCGTTCTAGCAACCAACAGCGCCGTGCATCATCTGGCATGGAACATCGAAGGATTGCCCTTGGCCGACTTCCCTGCTTGAACCGAGCATTCAGCCTGAGAACTACGGCGTGAATCCGTGCAAATCCGTGGCTGATCTTCGTTTCTCCGTTTTCATTTACACTTTTATTCGTGAACGCCGAGATCGTCGCCATTGGCTCCGAGCTGCTGACACCTTTCCGTCAGGATACGAACTCGCTCTATTTAACCGAGAAGCTCAATCAGCTTGGGGTTGAAGTGATTTTCAAGACCATCGTCGGCGATAATCGGAAACATCTCACGGGAGCGGCCAGTCTTGCCGTGTCGCGGGCTGAGATCGTTATCTTCATGGGCGGACTTGGGCCGACCGAAGACGACCTCACCCGCGAAGCTGTAGCCGACGCGCTTGGACTGGAACTTCAGCGCGACCCAGCGATTATCACCAGTCTCGAACAGCGCTTCGCCGCGCGCGGCTGGAAAATGGCGCCCAACAACATCAAGCAGGCCGACGTCCTCACGGGTGCAACCGTCCTGCCCAACGCCAACGGCAGTGCCCCCGGACAGTGGATGAGCGGTAAATATGAGGGCCGGGAGAGAATCATCATGTTGCTTCCCGGGCCGCCGCACGAATTGAAGGCTCTCTTCGAGGAGCAGTGCCTGCCTCGCCTTCGGGCCAAGCTGCCGCCGCAATTCATTGCCACTCGCGAACTGAAAATTACGGGGCTGGGTGAGTCGGCCTGCGACGCCCGGGTTGCGCCCATTTACAAGCTCTACACGGATGTGCAAACGACCATCCTGGCTGGAGCCGGCGAGATCCAACTGCATCTGAAGTCGCGCGCCGCTTCTCTAGAAGCCGCTCAGGCGCGAGTCGATGAATTGGTCGGGAAGATTGAAGAAGAACTTGGAGACTGCGTCTACTCCGACAATGGCGATTCGATGGAACAGATCGTCGGCTACTATTTGCAGATGCGCAACGCCACACTCGCGGTCGCGGAATCCTGCACCGGCGGGCTGGTGGCCGAGCGCATCACTTCCGTCAGCGGAAGCTCCCGTTACTTTGTAGGTGGCGCCGTTGTTTATTCGAACCAGATGAAGACTGCGTTTGCAGATGTCCCCGCTGAACTCATCGAAAAGCACGGCGCAGTGAGCCGCGAAGTAGCCGTGGCTCTGGCGGAGGGAATCCGTCGGCGAACTGGCGCAACTCTGGGCCTGGCGATCACGGGCGTTGCCGGACCGACCGGCGGGACGGACGCGAAACCGGTTGGATTGGTTTTCCATGCGCTGGCCAGCGACGGTGGAACCGAGGTCGTGGAAAGAAAATTTCCCGGAGATCGCAAACACATACGCCGGTTCGCCAGCCAACAGGCGCTGGATATGGTGAGAAGAAAGCTGATGTGAGGAAAGCAGCTATCAGCCTTGAGCTCTCAGCAACACGGATACGTCGGCGTGCATCGCTGATAGCTGACGGCTGATGGCTGATAGCTTACTCTTATGCGAATCTTCATTGCCCTCGATATCGACGACGCCATCCGCCAGCGCGTTCAGCGCTTCATGGAAGGTGTGAGCGGGTTCGCGCCGGATGCGCGCTGGGTCCGTCCTGAGTCGCTTCACGTCACTTTGAAATTCATTGGCGAGAAGCCGAACGAAATCGTGGAAAAAATCAAGCGCTCCCTTTGCGTCATCCGCTCCGAGTCCTTCGAGATTACATTCCGCGGCTTCGGATTCTTCCCCACCGCAAAAGCTGCGCGCGTTTTCTGGGTCGGAATTGAATCCGGGCCTCCACTCGCATCTCTCGCGAAAGTTGTCGATGACTCCACTTCCGCTCTCGGAATCCCGAAAGAAGATCATCCTTTCGCACCGCACCTCACGCTGGCGCGCGGCGGCGGACGCTCCGGCGCTCCCCGATGGCGTAAGGGGGATGCTACGAATAAGAACTTCCACCATTTGCAGGAGAAATTGGCGGCTCTGCCCACCCCTGATTTTGGTACCATGGCGGCCCACGAGTTTTTTCTGTACCAGAGCCAGCTCTCAGCAGGAGGTTCGCGCTACACAAAGCTCGCAAGCTTCGCCCTAACGTAGCGCCGGCATGTTGCCCTCGCCGGCAGGGAACGCGAGACGCTTGTTCAAATTAAGATGGCCTTCGTTCTCACTGCCGCGTATAGCTACCTCCTGGGCTCGATCCCTTTCGGCTATCTCCTGGTTCGCGTATTTCGCGGACAGGATGTTCGCCACACGGGCAGCGGCAACATTGGCGCCACCAACGTTTCTCGCACTTCGAAAGGTTTGGGTGCCCTTACGCTGTTTCTCGATGCGCTGAAGGGACTCGCTGCCATTGTCATTACGCGGATGAATTTCCCCGGCAACAAGACACTGCTCGGTGCCGCGGCACTTTTTGCAATCGTGGGTCATATGTTCCCGGTGTGGCTGCGTTTTCGGGGCGGCAAAGGAGTAGCCACGGGACTGGGTTCCTTTATCGCGCTCACGCCTAAAACCATTCTGGTGATGCTTGCGATCTTCCTCGTGATCTTTCTGCTGTTCCGTTACGTATCTCTCGCCTCGATTCTCACCGTGGTCCTGTTTCCGCTTCTGGCGTGGATTATCGAGCCTGAGCGTGCTACTTCCCGGGTGCTCCCTTTCATCGTAGCCGCCTCCCTTCTCATCATTGCGAAGCACCACGAGAATATCCGCCGTCTGCTCGACCACACGGAATCCCGCTTCCAGTGGAGGCGCACGTGAGCGAGATTGCCGTCGTCGGCGCTGGCGCGTGGGGTACAAGCCTGTCTATCGTGTTGGGCCGGAAGGGTACGCATCGCGTTCGCCTATGGGCCCACGAAAAAGAAGTGCGCGATTCCATTTCGGCGCGCCGGGTGAACGAATTCTTTCTTCCGGAGCACACCATTCCCGACTGCGTTTCTATTACCGGCAGTTTTGAGGAAGCTCTTCATGATGCCGAAATCGTTGCGAGCGTCATGCCTTCGCAACATTGCCGTGGCCTTTTTCAGAAAATGCGTCCGTTCCTCAAGTCGGACATGCTGTTTGTGAGCGCCACGAAGGGTCTGGAAGAAGGAACGCTGCTGCGGATGACGGAAGTGATCGCGGTCGTCGTAGGATCAGATGGAGGCTTCCAGCCCCGCATTGGCGCGCTGAGTGGACCAACCTTCGCCAAGGAAGTAGCACGCGGCGATCCCACGGCCATCACCATCGCTTCACGCGACGCCGGACTTGCCCAAACCGTTCAGCGCGAGTTCGGCGATCCGCGCTTCCGGGTTTATACCAACACGGATGTCGCGGGCGTAGAGCTGGGCGGTGCGCTGAAGAACATCATCGCTATCGCTGCCGGAGTTTGTGATGGCCTGGGCCTCGGGCACAACTCCATCGCTGCCCTGATCACGCGAGGGCTGGCGGAGATCACCCGCTTGGTCATAGCGTGCGGGGGCCGCCAGGATACGATGTCGGGACTCGCGGGCCTGGGCGATCTTGTCCTCACCTGTACGGGCGGCCTTTCGCGCAACCGCAGCGTGGGAGTTGAGTTGGGCCGCGGACGCAAGCTTCCCGAGATCATCGCAGCCATGCATGGCATGGTGGCCGAAGGCGTCTTCACCACTCATGCTGCCGTCGAACTCGCTCGTTCGCGCGGAGTTGAAATGCCCATCACCGCGCAGATGGACGCCATCCTGCACCACGGCAAGTCGCCTCGAGACGCCATCCATGAACTGATGACTCGCAGTGCCAAGAGTGAAAGCGGGCTCGATCCGGGCGGTCCCCCGGCTTGATCGCGGCCTCACATGCTCGGGACTCTCACAAACCTACCTATCTCGCGTTCGCTTTCCGTCAAGTCCTCGCACCGCTGATCGAGAGCCTTGTACTTGGCAAGCTGCCGCTTCCGAAAATCGTCGTAGGCCTGTCGCGACTTCCAGAAATCCAACGTCATATAAGTCCGCTCGCCGTTCAGGCTGTGGACTAAATCTGTTCCGAAATATGATTCATCCTGAATGAAGAGTCGCGCCCAATCGCCGTCCGATCCATAGATTTGCTCGAAACGTTTTTCCATCCCTGAGCGGACCTGAAATTCCCACATAATCAGATATCCCCATTCCCCGCGCCTTCGCTTGGAGGACCGGTCTTCAACGTTCGCCCTGTCAGACTCGCCGCGCCGAAGTGAAGTCATAGGATCATTCCATCAACCACTTGGCCGGAAAACAAATCGTATGGAGAAGCCATCTCCACACCTCGCAAAAGCTGTCAAACCGCCGAAGGGCACCGCCTTTCGGGGTACCTTCGTAACAATTGGCGACCGCGATATCACGCTACACTTAACGTATCGCTGAAGCCTTGGTTGGGCAGAAAACACCGCGTGCAGGGGTCACTTGTCGCTGAATTTGCCAACGCCATCTCGCCTGCCTATTCTGTACGTCATTCTAAGTGTGCTCGTACTGATCAGCGTGGTTCCCATGTATTTTTACTCGGCCCAGGTGGAGTCGATCAACCGGGACCGCCTGATTACCAACGAAAGGCTTCTGCAGAACACGGTCACGCGCTCGCTCGCGGATGACATTTCGCAGCACCAGGAATCCCTGCGAATGATGCAGGCGAATCTGGCCTCTGCACTCCAAGTCGCCAGCGGCGGGGACATCACTTCCGAACATGTTGAAGCCCCTGAACTGCGTGCGCTACTGGAGAATTTTGTTTCCTCTTCCGACGACCTCGCCTATGCCACGCTGTTAAATGCCGACGCCAAGGGAATTTCCGCCGGCCGAATCGCTCCTGACGCCTTTTTGCAGCGCGAATTGGAGCGCGCTTATGCGGCCGCACGCGAAGCTCGCGTCTACAACGGCCAAGCGCTTGTAGTGGGCACCGGTAAGTCGGCCCGCACCGTGATGCTGGTCAGCACTCCCGTGATGTACGGTGGCAGCTTCCTGGGCATGATCGGATCCGTCGTGGACCTGCAATTCCTGATACGCCGCCTGCAGGAGGTCAACCGGGGCGGCCTCACGCCGTACGTGGTGGACAGCCAGGGGCGGCTTGTGGCCGGCGCCACTTCTGACTATGCGACCGGTCAGGATATGTCGAACCTCGAAATCGTGCGGAATTTTGTTGAGGCGGGCACCAAGGTGCAAATGGTGGCCGCGACCCGCGAATTCAACGTCCGCGATGGCAACGCCAACACAAGGATGCTGGGCACGTACAGTCCCGTGACCAACCTGGACTGGGCCGTAGTGGTGCAAAAACCGCGCGCCGAGGCCTACCGCGGCGTGTATGAGATGCAGCGCAATGCTCGTAATCTTGCAATCATGGCCATCGCGCTGAGCATCGGCATCAGTATTTTTGCCGCCCGCCGGATTACGAATCCGCTGCAAGTCCTCACCCATTTCAGCCGGGCTATTGCTGGTGGAGATTTTTCGCAGCGCGTCCATGTCAAGAGCCGCACCGAAATCGGCGAACTAGCCGACACCTTCAATGTCATGTCCGAGGAGCTCGAGCATTTCGTACTCGACCTCAAACGAGCCGCTACCGAGAACCGCGATTTGTTCATGGGCTCGATTCAGATGCTTGCCGGAGCGGTCGACGAAAAAGATCCTTACACTCGCGGCCACTCCGATCGTGTCACTCGCTATTCCATGATGATCGCCAAAGAGATGGGCGTGTCGGAAGAGTTCATAGAAACCGTGCGCATCTCCGCCCAACTGCACGATGTCGGCAAAATCGGAATCGAAGACCGCATCCTCAAGAAGCCGGGCGCACTCACCCCGGAAGAATTCGACATCATGAAGACGCATACCACGAAGGGCGCCAATATTCTGCGCCCAGTGGCGCAACTAAAGGACATGATTCCGGGCATCGAGTTGCACCACGAATCGCTCGACGGACGCGGTTACCCGCATGGCTTGAAGGGAGACGAAATTCCGCTTCTGCCACGTATCATCGCCGTCGCCGACACTTTTGATGCACTCACCACCAATCGTCCTTATCAACACGCACATACCCCCCTGGACGCGCTGAAGATTATTCACAATCTTTCCGGCAAGCGCCTCGATCCCACCGCGGTCGCGGCCATTACCGCAATCTATGGACGCGGCGACATTCGCATTCCGCGTCAAACCACACCCGCGCCGTCCATACCAGTTACCTCCGCTGTGCCTGTTCCGGCTGCGCATGCTGCCGCACCTCCGGTCGTTTCCGAAGCTCCCGCTTAGTCAGTAGTTGCCCTTCTCCGTTCTCAACCTTCCCCTGCCGCTATAATTGATATTTAGCGCACGATTCCCAACCTCTATGATTCAGACCCTGTTTGGCAGCCTGGACGAGCAGCAGAAGCCGGGCCTCTTCGACCGCATGAAAGAGGCGGTGACGCGTACCCGCGAAAACCTCAGCCAGCGCATCGAAGAAGTTGTTTCCATCGGCAAGGAAATCGACCGCGCCACTCTGGACGACCTTGAAGCCACCCTGATTGGCGCCGACCTTGGCAACACAACCACCCGGGAAGTGCTCGACAAGCTTCGAGATAAAGCCGACCGCAAGCAGATCAAGAATACCGACGAACTCAAACGCCTGTTGAAAGAAGAGCTGCTCAACATCTTGAATGCCGCCAACATCCGTCCGGTTCAGAAAGTCGACGGCACATCGGAGGTCATCCTCGTGGTCGGCGTCAATGGCACGGGAAAGACGACGACCATTGGCAAGCTTGCGCAGGTCTTTCGTTCGCAGGGCAAAACTGTGTTGCTGTGCGCAGCCGATACTTTCCGTGCCGCCGCTATCGAGCAACTGGAAATCTGGGGGCAACGTACCGGGACCGAAGTCATCCGAACCAAAGCCGGAGGCGATCCGGCAGCCGTGCTTTACGATGCTCTGCAAGCCGCTTCCGCCCGCCGTACCGATTACGTAATCGTCGACACCGCCGGACGTCTGCACACCAAAACCAACCTCATGGCTGAGCTCGATAAGATGCGGCGAACCGCGCAGCGAATCATTCTCGGCGCTCCACATGAAACTTTGCTGGTGATGGATGCCACCACCGGGCAGAACGGTCTGCAACAGGCGCGCCAGTTCACGGATGCGGCCGGCGTAACCGGTATCGTGCTTACCAAGCTCGATGGCACTGCCAAAGGCGGCGTGGTGGTTGCAATTTCACGAGAACTAGGTCTGCCCGTCCGCTACGTCGGCGTCGGCGAAAAAGCTGGGGATCTGTTGCCCTTCAATGCCAAAGATTTTGTGGATTCTTTATTTGCGTAGTTTTCGCACCACAGAGGCACAGAGAAGGACGTAACTCCTGCGCGGAAGTTGAAGCGTGGTGCAAACGCATCCGGATGATTCAGTTCCAGCTTTCTCTGTGTCTCCGTGACTCTGTGGTGAAAACGTACAATGCCCAATCGCGATACTGACGAACTCTTTCTCCGCCAGGCCCTCGATCTGGCCCGGCAAGGGATCGGATTGACCTCGCCCAATCCATGCGTGGGAGCCGTCATTGTCGAGGCGAAAGGCACAGTTGTCGGCACGGGGAGCCACACTTACGACGGCCTGAAGCATGCAGAAATCCTCGCCCTCGAGCAAGCCGGAGAAAAAGCGCGCGGCGCGACTCTCTATATCAACCTGGAGCCGTGTTCGCATCAGGGGCGCACTGGACCTTGCGCCGACGCATTGATCGCCGCCGGAATCTCTCGCGTTGTGGCTTCCATGCGGGACCCGAATCCGCTGGTCAGCGGACAGGGCTTTACCAAACTTCGCAGCGCCGGGATCCACGTCCCCTCCGGCCTACTGGAAGAAGAAGCCAAAGCGCTCAATGAGTCCTTTGCCAAATACATTCGCCGTCACATTCCGCTGGTCACGCTAAAGGCTGCAATGACGCTCGACGGCAAGATCGCGCCTCCCCCAAATCAATCGCCGAATGCCGCAGTTAGGAACACGACTCGCACCGCCTGGATCACGGGTGAATCCGCACGCGCTCACGCGCAGGAGCTTCGTCATCAGAGCGACGCTATTCTCGTGGGTGTCGGCACGGTGATTGCCGACGATCCGTTGCTCACTGACCGCAGCGGCCGTCCTCGCCGCCGCCCGCTGCTTCGCGTGGTGCTCGATTCCCGTCTGCGCTTGCCCCTCGAATCCCGCGTGGCCAAGACCGCCCAGGACGATGTTCTCGTGCTGTGCTCATTCGCCGAAGAGAAAAGGAAAAAGCAACTGCTGAAACTGGGCGTTCGCGTGGAACAGTTACCCACGGCAAACTCGGAGGGCCATCCCGACATGGCCGCCGTCATCCGCTTGCTTGGCGAGATGGAGATCACCAGCCTGATGATTGAAGGGGGCGCCATAGTCAACGCAGCCGCGCTTTCCGCAGGCATCGTCGACAAGATCTTTCTCTACTACGCTCCGAGAATTCTGGGAGGCACGGCTTCCGTGCCGTTTGTCGGAGGCGCAGGATTCGCGAGCATCAACAACGCTGCCTACGTAAAGTCCACACGCCTGCACTGTTTCGGCGAGGATTTTGCAGTTGAAGGATACTTGAAAGATCCATATGCGGATTGAGACGCATTTCACCACAGAGGCACACAGCGAAAAACGAGAATCCATTTATTTCTCTGTGATTTCCCTATCTTGCCTTCTCTGTGTCTCTGTGCCTCTGTGGTGAAATGAAGGAGATTCCATGTTCACCGGCATCATCGAAGAAGTTGGACGCGTCACCGATATCGGCCACGAAAACGAGAACCGCCGGCTCACCGTTTCTTCTTCCAACCTCGTCAAAGAGTTGAAGAAGGGTGACAGCATCGCGGTCAGCGGCGTCTGCCTCACCGCTGTCGAGATCACGGCGAAATCCTTCGGCGCAGATCTGGCCGAGGAAACCTGGAATCGTACGTCGTTCTCCCGAATCAAACCGGGCGCGCTGGTCAACCTCGAACTCCCCATGCGCGCCGATGGACGCTTCGGCGGTCACATCGTCCAGGGACACGTCGATGGCACCGGCAAATTCGTAGCACTCGACGAAATCCCCGGCGCCGACAACTATTGGCTGCGCATCGAGATCCCACCCGACCTGGCGCGCTATGTCATCTTCAAGGGCTCC
>DATHPO010000287.1:0-12206 GCA_035483835.1 Terriglobales bacterium | reverse complement strand
GGATTCGGCATGAGCGGCGCCACAATGCCGATGAACATTAATGCCGGCAGCAGCGCGTCGTTCACTGCTACCTTCGCGCCGACATCGGCAGGTCCAGCGAGCGGCAATATTTCGGTTGTCAGCAATGCTCCAGGTTCGCCGGCGGCAATCGCTCTGTCGGGAACTGGCACTCAGGGTCAGCTCAGCGCTAATCCTTCGAGCGTCAACTTTGGCTCGGTCGCGGTCGGCAGCAATGGGTCGCAGACCATCACGCTGACGAACTCGGGATCCGCGAGCGTCACGATCTCGCAAGCGACAGCATCCGGCGCCGGCTTTAGCATCAGCGGGCTGGCTACGCCACTTACGCTTGGTGCAGGCCTCAGCACTTCGTTTACTGCACAGTTCGCGCCGACCTCCGCCGGCAGCCCGACTGGCAGCATTTCGATCGTCAGCAACGCACCCAGCTCTCCTTTGACAATCGCACTGAGCGGCACAGCTACTCAGCCGCAACTTACAGCCACTCCTGGCAGCGCGGCTTTCGGAAACGTGGTCGACGGAACGAGCAATTCGCAAACGATCAATCTGACTAATGGCGGCAGCGCGACGGTCACGATCTCGGCAGTGACAGTCACAGGCTCCGGCTTCAGCACGATGGGCATCAGCACTCCGCTCAGTATCGCGGCCGGTAAGTCTGCAACCTTCAACGCAGTCTTTGCACCGACGACGGCAGGCGCCGTAAGCGGTTCTGTGAACCTGACCAGCAACGCACCGAATTCGCCGCTGGCAATTGCGCTAAGCGGAACCGGACTGGCGGCAACGAAGCTTTTGGGCCTCAGCACATCGAGCTTGAGCTTCGGCAACGTCAACGTGGGCAGCAACAGCTCGCTGACTGCGATTCTGACGAACAACGGCAACACCAACGTCACCATTTCGGGCGTAAGCGTGAACGTGACCGGAGGCGGCTTCAGCGCGAGCGGCGTCAGCAACGGCGAAGTGCTTGCACCAAATCAATCTGTCACGGTCACGGTGACATTCGCTCCAGGAACGGCTGGAGCCGTGAGTGGAAATGTCAGCATCGCCAGCGATGCCACGAATTCACCGGCGACGATCAACGTCTCCGGTACGGGCATTTCGGTGACGCCTCACACGGTTGCGCTGACCTGGACGGCGAGCACGTCCACGGTGTCCGGCTACAACGTCTATCGCGGCACCACGTCAAACGGGCCGTACACAACCAAGTTGAACAGCTCGCTTGTCACCAGCGATCAATATACGGATTCGACAGTCGTCTCAGGACAGACGTATTACTACGTGGTCACCTCGGTCGATTCGAATAACGTCGAGAGCGTGGATTCGAACCAAGCCACGGCGGTAATTCCGTAGCTTTGGGCGTAAGAGCATCGAAGGTTCTAGCGACCTAAGTGCAGGTTTTGAAGCGGTTTGGATATGCTCGAGACGGCCGGACCAGTGGCCTTCTCGCGAGCGCGAAACAACTGTCCCCGCGGACAGGGTTAACCCCCTGTCCCAAGTGTGTACCCCTGGCCAGTAGTTCCTCAAACCTGCCCCAACGGACAATCGCCCTGCTTATGACGCGCGCCCGTATCCCGGAAAGACCGCGCGTGAACAGGTCGAACCGTTCACGCCGATACACTCTCAAATCAATTCTTCACGGAAGCGCCGCAATCGTGGCTCTCGCTGCGGTTCTCGTCACCTCCGGCTGCGTCGGCTCTACTAGTAAAGGCGCGAGCACAGGAAGTACTACGATCGCTCTGGGACTCTCACCAAGTTCCGTCAGTTTTGGAGATGTAACGATTGGTCAAAGCGGCACGAAGACCGTGACGTTGACCAGCACGGGAAGCGGCATCGTAACGATCTCCGCAATTTCGGTGGCGGGCAATGGATTCACGGCCTCCGGCCCACATCTGCCTATTTCTTTGAGCTCGGGCCAGAGCACCACGATCAGTGTTCTCTTTAAGCCAACCGCGAGTGCCGTGGATAGTGGCACGGTTACGATCGCAAGCAACGCTGTGGAACCTTCGATGACGGTTGCTCTGAGCGGGACCGGCACAACGGCAGCGACGTCGGTGCTGAGTGTGTCCCCTTCGTCCGTTGCGTTCGGTACCGTTTCCGTGGGCAGCGAAGTAACGAGGACAGTGCAGCTGGCAAGCACCGGTACTGCCAGCGTGACGATTTCCGGAATGACCTTCTCAGGCTCCGGTATCAGCATTACGGGATTGGCTGTGCCGTTGACGCTCGCAGCGGGAAAAGACGCCAGCTTGACGATTACCTACAAGCCTAGCTCCGCAGGAACACTCGCAGGATCGGTCTCTATCGCAAGCAATGCCTCCGACCCGTCAGAACTGATCGGACTGAGCGGAACGGCTACCACTACCCCTACGTCGACGCTGACCGCGACCCCCTCGTCCATCACTTTTGGGAATGTTGTAATAGGGACCCAAACGACTCAGACGATCCGACTGACGAATTCTGGAACGGCTAACGTAACCGTTTCCGGACTGGCACCTTCTGTCGCGGCCGTCAGTGTTTCCGGACTCACCGTGCCTATCACCCTGGCTCCTGGAACAAGCGCGAATTTCACAGCAGCTTTTAAGCCCACTGCTGCGAGCAGCGTATCCGGCAATATTACAGTTACCAGCAACGCGACTGATTCCTCCATGCCTATCGCACTAACCGGAACTGGTGAAGCGGCCGTCCCGCAGCTCACTGCTAATCCGACCGATTTGAGCTTCGGTAACGCCACAGTAGGATCGTCCAACGTCAAGCAAGTCACGGTGACGAACACTGGAAACGTCAGCACTACCATCTCAAGCGCAGCCGTTGTGGGGACTGGTTTTAGCCTTAGCGGTTCGGGATCGAGCGTCGCTCTGAATCCAGGACAATCGGAAACCTACACAGTGAACTTCGATCCCAAGAGCGCCGCTAACGACACAGGCACGTTTTCGATTGCCAGCAACGCGCCAAATTCGCCGATGAAAATCGGTCTCTCCGGGACCGGGGTCACGTCTCCGACGAACCACAGCGTAGCCCTTGCCTGGGATCGTAGTTCGTCCACAGTGGTCGGATACTTCGTTTATCGAAGTTCCAAGTCCGGCGGCCCGTACGCAAAAGTGAACTCTGCGGCTGACGCAAGCACGTCCTTTTCAGACTCCACAGTGGCGAACGGCCAAGTCTACTACTACGTCGTCACCGCGGTGGATTCGAGCAATATCGAAAGCGCTTATTCGAACCAAGTCTCCGTAACGATTCCTTCGAATTAGTCACTGAATCCGCGCGCTCGAATTCCGGCCGGGAGCCGTGCTACGCTAATGCCGCATGTTTGATACGAAAACCACAGTTTAACTTTTCCCGCTCCGCGGATTCGAATCCCGGTGATCAAGAAGATTGCGCGTCGGCAGCACTCTGGGTTGAGTACGTCATCGCAAAACCTCTAGCTGCGCTGGCGAACGGTGGTCGTGGCCCCATGGATCGTAAACAATTACAAAGGCCGGAATCCTCATGCCGTGGTGAAACTCTTCTGGCATTCGATCGAATCCGACGCCCAACAAAAATCCTTTCAACGAATGCCCAGACGTCAAGACTCGCGTTGGATCAGCGTAATAGTGCTGACAGGAGACAGCCACAGCTCATGGTTCACATCTCTCAGTTCGTTTTGTACGCGACGTGAGAGACGCTTCGGCTCGGCGAGACTCCAGATCCAGATGTGGGTGTCCAGCAACAATCTTCATTATTTCAGTCCGAGTGGGAGAGGCGATCTGTTCAGCGCATTTCTGAACATCGCGGAGGAGCATCGACCGGCGACGAGTGCGCATCGGCTTTTCCAGACTTCTACACTATTTAGTTAATATATATTGTAGGATATTATTCAGAAATTCCCTAAAAACTGGGCATCCCCATCGCGACGCAGTTCTCCTTTGGTACGAGTCTGAGTGGAACGGAAAACACATCACCCACCATAAAGCTGGCCGTACACAAGGAGGAGAGGCTAAGCTTGTGAATGGGGCTAAGTTGAACAACGACGAAAAGACCGATAACCTGCCACAGCCGCTTGTTTCGGTGATCGTGCCTTGTTTCAATCAAGGACAGTATTTGCCGGACGCCATATCCAGCATCCTGTCCCAGAGCTACCGCAATTTTGAAATTGTGCTTATCGACGACGGTTCCACGGACCATACATGGGAGGTGGCGTCCCGGTATGATAAAATTAGATATGTCTATCAGGAGAATCGCGGCTTGGCAGCCGCCAGAAACGCCGGCACCCGGGAAAGCGCCGGTTCGTACTTAGTTTACCTCGATGCCGACGATGTCCTGACGCCAAACGCTCTAGAGATCGGAGTGAACAATCTGCTGTCTCACCCGGAGTGCGCGTTCGTCTCGGGAGATCACCGGCTCGTCGGCCCCGATCTAAGGCCCCTCTTCAAATTCCGGGCACGTCCGATACAGCGAGACCACTATCTTGCCTTGCTGCGTGGGAATTACATCGGCATGCATGCCACTGTGATGTACAGACGCGGGGCCGTTCAGGAGGCTGGCGGTTTCGACGAAAGTCTCGCGGCCTGCGAGGACTACGACCTATATCTCCGGATCGCACGTAATTATCCCGTACGCTGCCATGGGAACATCGTTGCTGATTACCGCCAACATGGCACAAACATGTCGCGGAATCCGGAGTTTATGCTGAAATGGATTCTGAAAGTTCGCCGGGCGGAATACCCGCGTGTGAAGGGTGATCCAGATCGGGAGCGGGCCTATGCCGAAGGTGACAAGTACGTGCGCGAATACTACGGCGATCAGATCCTGCGACATCTGTGCGCGAGGTTTCGGATCAGCCCCGCGGACTTTAGGTCCATCCGGAGTCTGGCGTCGGTCGCGTTGAACTACCCATTCCTGAAGGTTTCATTGACGGGAACAAAGGAAAAGTTTGGTTACATTCTCGACGCTGTGCGCCACGCGCTCCGCAGATCAACCGTGTGGCCCCCAGTCGGGAAGGTCCGTTTCGGAGCGCTCCGTAACACCCTTCCGATCAAAGCGGAGAACGGCGAACTGCAGTCGATCGTAAGCTGGTACTCTGATCATTGGATTGAGCGACATCAACAGAACCTGGTCGGTCGGGTGCTCAGACTTGGCGGCTCCGGGCCGGGTCTCGATGCGCTCGGGGGCCTGGACTCCGAAGCCTATGACTCGGTCGTCTGCATGCTGCGGTTGCAATACGCCTATGACCTGGACTTGGCGGTTAGAGAAATCCGGCGTGTGCTGAAGCCTTCCGGTGTGCTTCTTGCGACCCTGCCCGGAGTGACGACAACTCAGGGTCGGCCGGATGAGGATGATTTTTGGCGTTTCACCACACTCTCGGCTCGCAAATTGTTTGAGACGCAGTTCCAGCCGCACTCGGTCCAGATAGAAGCTCTGGGCAACGTTTTGACCGCCGTAGGAGCTCTGCATGCGGTGGCAGCAAGCGAATTCTCGAAGCAGGAACTGGAGACCTCAGGACCACAGCATCCGGTAGTCATCGCGGTCAGGGTAACAAAGTTATGAGCGCCACCCCAGAGGTCGCCGATCAGAATCGGAGCACGAGTCAATTGATTGGCAATCTGAACTACGTGTCCATAACGGCCGACCGTACGTCATTGTCAGCGGAATTAGGTGAGTTCTGGCGATATCGAGAGCTACTCTATTTTTTGGTGTGGCGTGACGTTAAGGTGCGATACAAGCAAACGCTGCTTGGCGCCGCCTGGGCTGTGCTGCAGCCGCTGCTTACTATGGCTGTATTCAGCTTGTTCTTCGGCAAGCTGGCGGGCGTTTCCTCCGAGGGTCTTCCGTACCCGTTGTTTACCCTCGCGGCCTTGGTGCCCTGGACTCTGTTTGCTTCTGGCCTGATCCAGGCTTCCAACAGCCTGGTTGCGAGCCAGGACCTTGTGAAGAAGATTTATTTCCCTCGGGTGCTCGTACCTTTGGCTTCACTGTTGTCCGGCGTCGTAGATTTCGTAGTTGCCTCGATTTTCTTAATGGCCATGGCGTACTGGTATGGGGTGACGTTGAGGGCGCAACTTGCGTGGATAGCGCCGTTGACACTCCTGACGCTGGTTGCCGCCAGTGGCGCTGGATTGATGTTCGCAGCATTGAATGTCCGCTATCGAGACATCCAACAGGTGATCCCCTATCTCGTTCAGATATGGCTCTTCGCCAGTCCGGTCGCTTACTCGGGACACATGCTGCCCCGAAAATGGCAGTTTGTTTACGCCATTAACCCGATGGTAGGTGTGGTCGAGGGCTTCCGGTGGGCAATACTCGGCAGTCCGATCGCCCTGTCCACGACCTCCATTTCCATTCTTGCAGCGTTGATTATGCTCATGATTGGAATTGCGTACTTCCGAAGTGCGGAGTCAGAGTTTGCTGACATTGTGTGATTCTGATGAGATCGCCTGCAATCATCTGCGAACATCTCAATAAGCGATACCGCATAGGCCGGCTTCACAACGACTTCCCTACGCTGAGGGATTCGCTGGCGGAGACAGCCAGGCAGGTTGTGGCTCGGCTCCGCGGCCCTCATGAGCCGCGCCAGTCAAACATAGTCTGGGCTCTGCGGGACGTGTCTCTCGAAATCGGACAAGGGGAAACCGTTGGCATAATCGGGAACAACGGCACTGGCAAGAGCACGCTGTTAAGAATCCTCTCTCGCATAACCAGACCATCGAGTGGCTCAGCTTCTATCCACGGTCGCGTCGCCGCACTGCTGGACGTGGGAACTGGCTTTCATCCCGAGTTGACTGGCCGCGAAAACATTTTCCTCAATGGCGTGATTTTGGGCATGAGCCGGTCAGATATTGCCCGGAAATTCGATGAAATTGTTGCCTTCGCTGAAGTCGAACGTTTCCTTGATACCCCTGTTAAGCATTACTCCAGCGGAATGCACCTCCGACTCGCGTTCGCCATTGCCGCCCATCTTGAACCCGAGATTCTGCTGATCGATGAGATCCTGGCTGTCGGCGACGCGGGATTCCAGAGGAAGTGCCTGGGGAAGATGAATGACGTGGCCCGCCAGGGGAGGACGGTGCTGTTCGTCAGCCATAATCTCGGCACTGTTCAATCGCTCTGCCGTCGAGGGGTGATGATCCGTGAAGGCAGGGTGGCCGCAGACGGGAAAACCTCTGACACCGTGGCCGAGTATTTAAGGACCTTGGAGGAAGTATCGTCTGCAAGTATCGCGAACAGGGTCGACCGCAGTGGTAAGGGTTTAATGACCTTAATAGAGCTTCAGGTGTCGACAGGCGACGCAAATCCCTCAAAGGTGCTGGCCACTGGCCGGCCGGCTCGGTTCGCATGCAAGGTTGATCGGTACCGGCCTGGCGCCTCTTGTGCGTTCGACATTTATGACCAGTTGGGTCAGCCGGTGACATACTTTGACTCGTCCATGAGCAGCGCTGAGGATGTTGCGATGATGGGGAATGGAAGCCGTGAGTTCGTATGCGAACTCGACCAGTTGCTGCTCATCCCCGGCCGATACCACATTAACGCGGGTGTTACCTGGAACGGGGAACTTCAGGATTTTGTCGAGGGAGCGATCTTCATGGACGTGGAACAAGGAGCACTGAATGGCCGTCCTGTGCCACGAGAAACTGGGTACGGGGCCGTGTGTATGCCACATCGCTGGCTCACCCCCGGCCTGTGAAACGGTTTTCAAAACTGTATTGCTGACTGATGCCGAGGATACACACGGACCCGACATAAGATACGTCTGCAAGCGGCGCCGTAATCTGTAGCATCGAACGAAGGCGGGTGCGCTCCAAGCCACACACTTCGCTGAATGGTGTCCAACTTCGGTCCGAGTCCATGCTGCCCGCTACCTGAGACAGTGGTTCCGATTGTCAAGGTCCACGACGGAGAGCTGAGTTGGGTTTCGCTGCAAGCCGCCATGGCGAGCGCGTGACCGTTCTGGTCATGACGTATAACCATGAGCGATTCATAGGGCAAGCGCTTGACAGCACCTTGACACAGGAAACTAACTTCGATTACGAAATCCTGATCAGTGAGGACTATTCCACCGATCGGACCAGGCAGATCGTCCAGGAATATGCGAGGCATCACCCCCGGCGCATTCGGCTGATACTCTCGGACCACAACCTGCGCTCCAATGAGATCGTTACTCGCGGTATTCGGCAGGCGCTCGGTGAATACATCGCTCTTCTGGACGGTGACGATTTTTGGCTGGATCGTCACAAATTGCAGAAGCAAGTAGATTTTCTGGACACCCACCCCGAATGTACCGTCTGCTTTCATCAAGCTATTGCCCGGGACGAGCGCGGCGAACGCCCGGATTGGTATTGGACGCCAGCTAATCAGAAGGAATTCTCGGTGCTGGAAGATATATGCATGGGCAACTTCATAGCGACGGGTTCTACCATGTTTCGACGAGCCGCAATCGACGCTCCTCCGGAATGGTATAGTTCGTTTTTTCCAATTACCGACTGGCCCCTGCATATTCTGAATGCCGAGAAGGGAAAGATCGGGTATATCAACGAAGTCATGAGCGTCTATCGCTACCACGAAGATGGGGCATACTCGGGATTGAGCCAGTCTCAAAAACAGGACCAAACATACCATTTGTATCAGCGCTTCGAGGAAGTCTTCGAACATCGTTACCAACGATTTATTAAGGCGGGAATTTTCGAATATTTCATGGATTGGGCAGATGAGCACGCCAACCGTGGCGAGCGAGAGCAAGCACTTGCGTGTTTCAAGCGGGGGTTAACGGGCCGGCCTCTCCATCCACTGGCGGGAATGCGCAAGCTTGCAAGGATCTGGCTGAGACTGAACATCTCTCGTCGCCAAGTACGCACAACTCCATGATTCTGAACCGACCGCACGTGACCAGGATTCCTTCCGTGCCGGAACCGCCGGCGCGGCCGCTTTGGTCGGTGATGATTCCGACCTTCAACTGCGGACGATTTCTTCCGCAGGCGATTGCCAGTGTCCTGGCGCAGGCTCGATCCCCCGACACAATGCAAATCGAAGTGATTGACGACCACTCGACCGTTGACGATCCCGAAAAGATCGCTGAAGAGGTGGGCGGCGGGCGTGTTGGGTTCTTCCGCCAGAGCGCCAATGTCGGTCACACCAAGAATTTTGAGACTTGCCTTCGGCGCGCGCGCGGCGGCCTGGTTCACCTCCTTCACGGAGACGACTACGTGCTGAAAGGTTTCTACGGTGCCATGGAGAGAGCCTTTGCCGAAATCCCGGAGGCGGGCGCGGCCTTCTGTCGGTCAATCCTGGTCGACGAACAGGGTCATCAACATTCCTTTACCTCGTGTCTCCAGGACAACTCCGGTCTGCTGCAGGATGCACTCCTGCATTTGGCGGCCGAGCAGCACATCATGACCCCGTCCATTGTTGTTCGGCGTTCCGTATATGAAGATCTTGGCGCCTTTGACGAACGACTCGTGTGCGCTGAGGATTGGGAAATGTGGGTCAGGATTGCCGCGCATTACCCGGTCTGGTTCGAGCCCCAACCCCTGGCGGTGTATCGCATGCACCGAGATTCGAACTCGGGCCGTCACGTTCGTACCGGGGAAGGCATACGTCATATTCACCTGGCGATCGACATCATGGCATCCCATCTGCCCGGTTCTGTGGCAGAGACGCTGTCTCGCCGTGCCAAGCAGACCTACGCGCGCTCTGCTTTTGACACGGCTCTTGCCCTGCTGAAACAACGGGACTTCACCGGAGGAATGGCTGTCGCCAAGGAAGCGTTTCGCCTAAGCCGATCTCCCCGGGCATTTCTTTATGCGGCGCAACGGTCGGCAAAGATGCTGCTCTCATGAATGCGAATATAGCACCCGGTCAGCCCGTCAACGTCGCACTGCTGGGTTGTGGCTCGGTCTGTTCCATCTACCACGCGCCCGCCCTGGAGCAGCTCGCGCAGTCCGGAATCGTACGCGTCGCCGGAATTTTCGATCCGGACGGCGAGGCCGTCGCCCGCCTGACGGAGCGGTTCCCGTCAGCGCGGCGGATGAGTTTGCCGGATGACTTGTCGGGTATGGACCTAGCCATCGTGGCTTCCCCCCCGGCCTTTCATGCCCGACAAAGCATTGATGCGCTTCGTGCCGGAGTAACCGTACTCTGCGAAAAGCCGATGGCGTCGTCGGTCAAGGAAGGCGACGCAATGATCGCTGCGGCTGCCGAATCGCGTGGACTGCTCGCGATTGCGCTCGTAAGGCGATTCCTTCCGGCGACACAAGCAGTCCGGTCGATTCTCGCTAACCGCATGCTCGGCGAGCTTCGAACCGTCGCCTGTTTCGAGGGCGGCCCGTTCCGCTGGCCAGCGCGATCGCCGTCCTTTTTCGATCGCTCACAGGGGGGCGTTTTTCTCGATGTCGGGGCGCACATGCTCGATCTGCTCGTCTGGTGGCTCGGCGTACCTGACGGCGTAGACTATGAAGACGATGCCATGGGTGGTGTCGAAGCGAACTGCCGGTTCGTTTTGCAGTACGACTCGGGCATCCGAGTCGCAGGACGCTTGAGCCGCGACTGGGAGCTACCCAATCGTTACCTTTTCGATTGTGCGAAGGGTTGGATGAGCTGGATGCCCACGGAACCAGAATCGGTCCAGATCGGTTTCCATGATACGTCCTTTGCACTCGGCGCCGAATTGCACGATCGCACTGTGTCCTTCGGCCGTCCGGCCGCAGGCCGCAAGAGCATCAACTTCCAGCAGGCCTTCATCTTGCAGATCTGCAATGTAGTCGACGCTATGCACCGTCGTGCTTCCCTGGTTGCTTCCGGAGCGGACGCGCTAAAAAGCTTGCGTTTAACCCACGAGTGCTATCGCCTCCGGAAACTCATGAACATGGCGTGGTTAACAGACATCGAGAGCGCCACGGCTCGCGCCGAGGCCGGCCGGGTCCCATGACGTCATCTCGAGTTGCTGTTCTCGGAGCAGGCGGATTCATCGGAAGCCGGGTTGTCGAATCGTTCCATCTTCAAGGGTGGGCCGAGGTCCGTCCGATCGTGCGTCGGATCTCAGGTTTGGCGCGATCGCGCCGGTTTAATCTCGATTCGCGGATTGCGGATGGTTGCGACGCTCAAGCACTGCGCGCCGCTCTGGCCGGTTGCGAATACGTGGTCCATGCCATTGCCGGAGATAACGCAACCATCGTGGGGACAGTCGAGCCGGTATATCGTGCGGCGGAGCACGCCGGTGTTCGACGTATCGTGTACGTGAGTAGCGCATCCGTACACGGACAATCTCCGGCGCCGGGTACCGATGAGAACACCCCATTACGAGAAGACCAGCCAATTGCTTACAACAACGCAAAGGTGAAGGCCGAGCGAAGGTTTCTACGCATGCGAGAGAACGGCCGCGTGGAGGCCGTCATGCTGCGGCCGGGAATCGTCTATGGTCCCCGATCGCCGTGGATTGGTGGTTTTGCAAATGAGCTGCTCACCGGCCGCGCCTTCGTCGTGGAAGGGGCGCATGGCGTTTGTAACAGCATTTACGTTGACAATGTTGTGCGCGCGATTCAATTGGCGCTCACCGCTCCCGGCGCGGACGGACATGCCTTCCTCGTAGGCGACGAGGAGACGGTAACATGGCGCGAGCTGTACGAGCCGGTCACCAGGGCATTCGGTATCCCTTTCAATGAAATTCCATCCATAAAGGGCTCGGTGCCCGCGCAATCCAGCTTTGAGCGGATGCTCTGTTTTCGTGATTCAAAGCTCGGCCAGGCTCTGCTGCCAGCGTTTCCCTTGCGTCTCCGTCACGCCATGTATACGGGATTGGCTGCCTGGCTGCAATATCCCCCTGGAGGGTCGCCCTACGTGATGGAAGCGGAACCGGCACCGGTTCCCGATCTTGAACGGACGCTGCTCCAGACCTGCGCATGGAAATTACCATCAGATAAGGCGAAGCATATGCTTGGGTATTCACCCCAGGTATCCTTCACGGAGGGCTGCCGGCGATCTGTCGAGTGGCTCGGGTTCGCCGGCTACCCAGTTCTTCATCATGGCGGCGGATAGCTGATCATGGACCTGTCGCCGCTCGTATCCGTCATCATCATCTTTTTCAACGCGGAGCCATTTCTCAACGAAGCCATCCATAGCGTCCTCGAGCAGGATTACCCAAACTGGGAGCTCCTGCTGGTAGACGACGGATCCAGCGACGGCAGCACTCGCATTGCACTCAACTTCGTTCACCATATCCCCCAACAGGTTAG
>DATHPO010000286.1:0-15991 GCA_035483835.1 Terriglobales bacterium | reverse complement strand
GGTACGACTGCTTTCTATTTTGAGAAACCCGAGGAGTTCGAATTCGAGGCGGGACAGTTTTTCAACTTTACTTTGCTGAGCCCGGGCGAAACGGATCTGGAAGGCAACACTCGTGCTCTGTCCATCGCCAGCGCGCCGCATGAAAGAAATCTGATGGTGGCCATGCGCCTGCGCACCACAGCGTTCAAACGCACTCTCAATTCGTTGCCCCTAGGTAGCGAGCTTCTTCTCCAGGGCCCCTTCGGTTGGATGACACTGCCGCGGAACAGCACACGTCCTGCGGTTCTCTTAGCCGGCGGGATCGGCATCACCCCGTTCCGCAGCCTCATCTGGAACGCAGCCGAATCGCTGTCCCCGCGCAAGATTCTCCTGTTCTACTCCGTTCGAGTCCCTGAGGAAGCAGCGTTCCTCGAAGAGCTGCAAGAAATGGAGCAGTTCAACAGGCGCTACAAACTCATCTGCACGGTGACACAACCCGAAAGAACGAGAACGCTCTGGCGGGGAGAAACGGGGCGAATCTCCATCCAGCTGCTGTCCAAGTGGATTCCGGATCTGAGCGTTCCGATCTACTACATTGCTGGCCCTCCCGCGATGGTTAATGGAGTGCGTCAGATCCTGATCGGTGCAGGAGTTGCCGACGAAGACATCCGCGCTGAGGAATTCTACGGATACGAATAGGTTTCCAGGTTCGGTGTGGCAGCGGGCTAGATCCAGCGAATCTCATCAAGCCTGGAAGAGGACCGTCCTCAGTAGACCTAAGGTGGCGCCTCTAGAATCTCCGCCCTGGTAGCAGACATGATCAACGCCGGGAATAATCCGAGGAACCGGGTGGTCCTAATAGATGAACGCATTTGAAGATGAATGGAGAGAAAAATGAAAGTCGCTGCCAAGTTAATCGCAGAAAAACACGCGGCCGCGGTGGCGGTGCTTCTCGCGTGCGTCGCGGCCGTGTCGCCCGGCGCCAGTGCGAAACATCGAGTCGCCAAGCCCGCCCTGCAACCGGCGTCTGTTATCGGGCACTTGGCCCTGCCCGGGGCCTCGGTGAGTGAATTGGTCCTGCAGCAACACGGCAGCAAGCAATACTTGTACGTCGAGCAGGCTTCCAAGGAGGGTTTTGCGATCGTGGACGTCACAAATCCGGAACAGCCAAACGTCATCAGGAGCGAAGCTTGGCCGAACCAGGCATCCGCCGGGAAGTTGCAAATGGTCGCGGGGCGGCTGGCTCTCGCTGAAGCGCCAGACACTGCGACGGCGGAAACTGTTTCTTCCACCGCGACTTTAAGGGTGCTCGATCTGAGTGATCCGGCGAATCCGCTGACAATCCTAACTTTCTCTCGCGTAACGAGCACTCTCGCGGACGACGAACGCAACTTGGTTTACATCACAAACAGCGACGGACTGTGGATCTTGAAGCATCAGTCAGAGCAAGGGATGTCTTCGGCGATCCGCGGATGTTCCTCAGAAGATGCTTCCAACGACCTGGCAAGCTGTCCGTAATTCATGATCGCGGACAGCGTCAGACAGAAATCGAACAACGCACACAAAGGGTCTCGGCCTCACCGAAGGAAGCCGAGGCCCTTTGCGCTTTTGGGTTTTGACGTGTGCGGTAGACGCGAGGCGCACAGGGAAGAACTTCCGTGAAAGGGTTCCTCGGCACCTGGGCCAGTTTTGGTGCAGACCTGAACCTCCTCGTCCAAATCGCAATGGGCATCGCGCTGCTCGCAGGCGTCTTCTTAGCGCGAGCCAAACGTTACGTGGCGCATGGCGTTTGCCAAGCCCTGGTGCTGATTCTCAACTTACCGATGATTGCTTTAGTGATGTGGCCGTCGTTTGACGTGCGAGTGTTGCCGCGACTCTCCAGGCATCTCGGGACACGACACTACTCCGTCGCGATCGCCCACGGTGCTCTCGGGATTCTAGCCGAGGCTTTTGGGTTGTACATCTTGCTAGTCGCCGGGACCAACATTCTCCCTCGTTCTTGGCGATTTCAGCGCTGGAAGCTATGGATGCGCATCGAGCTGGCGCTTTGGTGGGTGGTCTTGCTCCTAGGGATCGGAACCTACTACGCCTGGTACTTAGCGCCCCGGTCGCACTGAAGACATCTGTTCATGATCCTAACCTTGTCTAGCCTTAAGCAATTCGCTACGCATCGCGCTGCGCAGAAGGAAATCAAGACACGTTCGGATTATTGGGAATAAAACGAAGCGGCAAGCGGTCTATGGCTCGAGGAGACCAGCGCCAACAGACCCCCTTCAGATCCGCTTGGGCTGCGACGCGTGTCTCCGAGGTTCCTTCATGGTTTGAGCGGTCTCTCGGTCGGGCCGAACAGCCGGTGCGGTTTTTCTTTAGGAAGGTCGACCAGCGGCTTTTGATATTGGATCGACTGCAGACTCTGACTCTTCGCGACAACAAGAAAGGTTCCATGACGAGCGATGTTTTAGTTTTAGGCGGCGGAGCAACCGGCCAGCTTGCGGCCGCCTACCTGAAAATGCGCTTGCCGAACCTCAAGGTCACCGTGGTTGAGGGTCCGCACAAGAAACGTCCAATCGTTGGCGAATCCTTTGTCGAAATCACTGTTGATTTCCTGATGGAACTAGGGTTTGGCGCTCATCTCATTGAAAAACACTATCCGAAGTACGGGCTCACCTATTATTTCAAGCCTGACATTGACCATCCCGCCGATCGCACTTACATCGTTGACGAAGCTCCGACAGTGCCGCCGCTGCTCTCCTTCCAGATAAACCGCTTTACATTGGATCGCGAGGTGCGGGACCGCAACGTGGAACACGGGATACAGATGATCGACGGCACGGTGGTCGGAGTCAATCTTGGCGAGAGCGATGGCGTGCACACGGTGACCGTCCAAGATTCCGCGCAGCAGAGATACGAAGTGAGTGCGCGCTGGCTGATCGACGCAACGGGGCGCAACCGCGTGCTCTCCAAGTTGTTGCGACTTCACCAGCCGGTCAATGAGCAGAAGAACGTTTTCTGGTTCCGTCTAACGAATTTCAACCCTGAAATTCTCGAGCGTATTCGGGCTGTCAAGAAACAGAACCGCGCCTTCGTTCCTTACTTCGCAACTCATCACTTCTTTGGAAAGGGTAATTGGATCTGGTGCATCCCCATGCGCTCGCCCGACAGCCTGCCGCTAATCAGCATCGGTATCACGTATCGCAAGGACATCTATCCTCACGGCGAGGTCCGGACGATGGAGCAGTTCCTGGAGTGTGTGGGGCGTGAGCATGAGGTGATTGCCGAGCTCACGCGCAGCGGCGCTGTCGTCGACACAAATTTCTACAGCGCCTACATGTGGGAATGTCGCCAGCGTTATTCGCCCGATGGCTGGTTCATTATCGGCGACGCGGGCGACACGGTTGATCCACTCTACAGCGTCGGAATGGCCCTATCATCAGTCCAGATCCGGCAGATTGCAGCGATCATCGAAAGGGAGTTAAGCGGCTACGACACGGCCGAGTTCTCGAAAGATCTTGATACGGCTATTACGACATTTCAACGCGGGGTGACGCGAGATACGGCACAATTGTACGAATGCATGGGTGATGCTTACCAGTGTCATCTTCGCGTCTATCTGGCGGTGACCGAACTTTTCCACCTCGCCCTCCCGTTGCTGATGAATGACTATCTCTGGGATCCGCTGGGTGTGAAACTGGTGAACCGGTTCTTCACACTTGAAACACTCGAGGATGATGCTAGAAAGTTCCAAGACCTTATCCGGGAGGCTAGCGCCAATCCGAAGAACCGGGCGATCCACAGCTTCGTCAAGGTGCAATCCGGCGCTTCGATGAACAGCCAATTCTACGAATACCACCGCGAGCAGGACATTCCGGCATCTTTGTCGCGTATGTTATTTAGCCTTGCACGTTTGCGGCTTGCTCTTCTGATAAAGCTCGGCTGGCGAGGTCTGATGCGCTTCGGGCAGCAGCGTGCGCTATTGAAGGATGTGGTCCGTGGTTTGGTTCTGATGCCCTTCCATGGCACCAAATTACGAGAAAATTGGTTGGTGCGCATGGCCTTCCGTAAGCAATCAGGCGAGAGATTGAATCGTCGACCACAACCTTCGACTGCGGAATCTGAGAGTGTGCGCTGTGTTTAGAGTTAATTACGACGTCCGAGTTCCTTCAGGGTAATTTTTCAGAAGTGGGTCACGGGGACGTCCTCTGTGAGAAAAGCCTACTCCCCTAAGGCAACCAGCCTCTATCACCCCGCGAATAAGACCGAAAAAATGTGTGCGATTTCGTTTGTTCGGAACGAACCAAAACAGATTCGGCGGAATAAACACGAGAGCGACGCGGTTTGGAAGAGTATGGAAGACTCCATAGAGCGACGCGACTGGTGGATTGACACCGGCCCTGCAATGGACCTGGGCGAAATGGAATTCGCGTCGATCGTTGCAGCTGGGGGCGGCAGATACGTGGGCGTCTTGAAAGAGATCCCGAACAAAATGGAATCGGTCGTACTGTTCAGTTCGCCGCGGACAAGGACGACCCTGAGTATTCCGATTTCGCGTTTAACCGTGGAGGCCGTGCGCGAGCATCTCGCTAAATCCGACGCGACGTTCGCTCAGGCCGGTGCAAAATGACGAATGCAGGCTGGGCAGGCATCGTCCTCGAATACAGATTCCGCGACCTTTTTTGCTTCCACATCCGTCTGGCAGAATTGTTCGGAACAGAGATGCCAAGACTGATCGAACGGCTGAAAGTCTTTCACGGTGAAATTATAAGCGTCTCTGAACCGAGGTTTGCCCGAAGGGACCGCTAGCTCGAACGGACCTCGCGGAATCTTCTTGGCCCTTGCCGGTCTTCCGAGCTTCTTCACACCATCTTCGTTGCAGCTGGAGTTGCTCTGGGGTCCCCAGGTCCAGGTAATTTGCTACGCATCACGTCTGAGACAGAACAAAACAAGGATGGACTATCGGGAATAAAGCGAAACGGGTGACGGTCTACGTTTCGAGGAGATAACAGATGAAACTTCGAAAGACGGTTTTCACCCTTGGGTTAATGCTTGCCTTCACCATCATGTTCCCAGCAGTCCACGCGGACGACTGGAATCAGGCGGCCCGGTTCACGTTCAGCCAGCCCGTCCAGATTCCTGGACAGGTCCTATCAGCGGGGACGTATTTTTTCCGGCTGGCCGACAGCAACGATCGTCATCTTGTTCAGATCTTCCGCGAAGATCGAAGTCTAGTGGCGACACTCTACTCGGTTTCTAGAGTGCGCAATGGTCGTGATGTCGAAGTTGCGATCACTCTCGCGAATCGGGGAAAGGCGCAGCCGCAGGCAATCGTGGCTTGGTTCTTTGCTGGTGAAACGGAAGGCCACGAGTTCCTGTATCCAAATCAGGAAGGGCACGAACTCGCTCATGCCTCGCAAAAGACATTTGTGAGTGGAGACTAGCTCTATGTATTTTCAGCCGGAACTCGCGCACGGTGCCGAAGTGGCACCGCACAACGTCTCCAATCAAGATTTGCATGTTGTAGCGCAACCACGATGCTCCATAACTACGCTCGTCGCGGGCGGTTTGTTGCCCGCCTTGGTCGCGATGGGGTTATCGTCCGCGCTATTTTCTTCCCCTCCCAAGGCGGTGTCGGCACGCAATGCCAGCCCGCAAGTCATAGAAGTCACAGCAAAGAAATACGAGTATTCTCCCGCGCCCATTCATGTGAAGAGCGGAGCGAACATTTTGCTCAAGATCATTGCTACTGACCATGACCACGGCTTTTCGATTCTTCCTGTTCCCGACGGCGCCGGTCCGGACAGTTCCGCGGGGTTGCAATTCACTTCGCCAGAAGACTGTTGGCAGCTCAAGAAGGGGGAGACAACGACGATTGAATTTCTGGCGCAAACTCCCGGTACGTACTCATTCAAGTGTTGTCATGTTTGTGGATTGGGGCATCGAGGCATGAAAGGCCAGCTCGTTGTGGACCGGTAGGATGGTGTGGCGCGCCGTTCACCGGAGCGGTGATACTCACACTCGCGCTTGTTTATTACGCAGGCCGCTAATGCGACCGTGGCGAGAGCCACGGCAACGCCGATGATATCCGAACTCGGGCGTCGCATGTCGATCCCATGGTAGCCCTGCGCTATGAATAGTCGAATGTCGTTGCGAATGCTGGTCTGCCTCAGTTGCCTTGTATTTTCCGCGCGAGCCCCGCGGCAAGTGAAGGAGTTGGATAGGGACACCCAGGAAAGAGCCGCATCCGATCTACGCGCTCGCCTGGAGGCCTCTCCTAAGCTGCCCTTCACGAGTGTGCATTTCGCGGCCAAGCCGCCCGCCGTTGGCTGGGAATCAGGAGCCGTTTCCTCGATAGCCCTTGACCGTAAGGGCCGCATCTACGAAATACAACGTGGCGACAAAGCCGACCCCGTCCTCGTTCTAGACGGCGAGGGGAGAGTCCTGCGCTCGTGGGGCAAGGGGGAATTCAATATCCCGCACAGTATCCGCATCGATCCTTCGGGCCATGTATGGACTGTGGACGCTGGTTCTTCTGTCATCATCGAGTATTCTCCGCTTGGCGAAAAACTCATGACCATTACCGTGGGCGAGCAGCCAGATAACGGAAGCCCGTTCGACGGAACCACTGACATCGCCTTTGGGCCTAACGGGCGTCTGTACATCACGGATGGCTACGGTAACGCCAGAGTCCTCGAATACACCTGCGATGGCAAGAGGGTGAAGCAGTGGGGCAAGCCGGGCACAGGTCCCGGCGAGTTCAGCCTGCCACATGCGATCCAGATTGACGAGAAAGGAACAGTCTACGTGGCCGACCGGGAAAACGGCCGGATCGAGAAGTTCGACCTCGACGGCAATTTCCTCGGCGAGATTCCCCACCTTGGACGGGTCTATTCGCTGAAACTGGTGGGCGGAGTGTTGTGGAGCGGTATGCAACCCTTCGACCGGCCACCGGGCTCGGCTGGTTGGGTGGTCAAGTTCGATTGCGAGACGGGCAGGATTTTGGGGCACCTCGACGTTCCGGAGGCGCGCGGATTGCATTCCATCGAACAGATGGCATCCGGGGAACCACTCACCACTTTGGGCAACGAGTTGCTGTGCTTCAAGGCGAAGTGATGCTTTTGGCCAATGCCATCCGGCTATCCGTTGATGCCCTTCCTCGGTCGTAGAACCTTCCCTCAAGACGAACAGACGCGCTGGGCCTTCGGCCTCCCGGTGTGAGATCCCCCGAACCACCCGGGCATTTGTCCGACAAATCGGGCAACTGGAATTCAATCGAGATGGCCCGCGACTCGGTCACAATCGCCGGGTCTGCAACTCCCTACGTTAACGAGCGCTTGTGTTAAGGAATGGTTGTTGCTTACTTGTGAGCGAGGGACTATTCATATCTCAGCGCGACCATGGGATCGACACGCATCGCCCGCCGAGCTGGGATGTAGCAGGCGAGTACGGCCACAATTGTCAGCAGAATTGAAATGACGGCAAACGTCAACGGGTCGCTCGCTCTCACTCCGTAAAGGAGCTGCGAGAAGCTCGACAGGAGGCGCGTGAGAATCAGCGCGGCTACAATCCCAATGATAAGGCCGGCAAAAACCAGGCTTAGGCCTTGCCCGACGACCCAGCGAGAAATATCCCGCTTCTCCGCGCCAAGCGCCATGCGAATTCCGATCTCGTGCACGCGTTGCGTCACCGAATAGGAGATGACGCCATAGATTCCGATGGACGCCAAAGCCAGGGCCAGGCTTGCGAAGCTACCCAGCAGGATCAAGGGGAGCCGCTGCGGCGAGATAGATTCGGAAACAATTTCGGCCATTGTTTGCGCGTGGTAAACCGTCTGATCGCTTCCCGTTTCGTAGACTGCCTTTCTGATTTCGGGCAGCACCATCGAGGAATCCAGCGGTGTGCGAACCACGACCCACGTCCATGTATCAATAGTGGTCATCCACCGATCCTGTATCTGATAAATGGAAACGTACGATTGATTTTGCATGAACGGACTGGAGAAGCCGACTTGCCAATGTTGCACGTGGCCTACGACACCGACAATCCGATAGTCGCCGACCTGAGGAAATGTGATCGTGCGGCCGATGGGATCCTTGCCTGGAAAGTAAGTTCGCGCCAACTCGGTATCGATAACAGCGACCAACGGCGAGCCAACGGCGTCCTGTTGACTGATGAAGCGGCCCCGGATGAGCGGTATGTGCATAACTTGCAGAAAATCAGGGCCGGTAATAAATCCTAATGTGCGCGGCGCCTCAGCGACGGACGCGGGCCGGCGCGACTCAACCCAGAAGGGAATGGCATTGATTTGATGAGTCATGGGAACTTCGGTCGTAATTTCTGCGCTTTGAACGCCGGGAATCTGGCGGATGCGGCCCAACAACTGCTCGTACGCGGCGCGGACGCCTGCCCCCGTCTTAGTCGCGGAAGCTGAGAGTCCAACTTGAAAGGTCAGAAGGTGCTGGGATTCAAAGCCGAGGTCCGCTTTCCACAAATGCTGGATCGTACGGAACAATAATCCGGCTCCGGTCAGCAAAACCAGCGTCAGCGCTACCTGAGCGATGACCAAACCACTTTGCGTGCGATGGTGTCCGCCTGTTGATCCTCGCCCTGCCTCCTTAAGCGAGAGTTGCAGATCGGCCCTGGAGCTCCTGAGCGCAGGCGCCAGACCAAACAGAATTCCGACCACAATCGAAACGGCCAGGGCGAACAAAAGCACAAAAGCATTCACGCGGATGTTATCGCTGCGGGGCAAATCCGCGGCCAACGAAACCAATGCCGCGCTGATTCCCCATTTTGCAACGCCCAATCCCAGGACTCCGCCCAGTATCGAGAGCAGGAGGCTTTCCGTGACGAGTTGCCGCACAATACGCCTGCGGTCAGCCCCAAGAGCCGCACGAATCGAAAATTCGCGCCTACGCGTTGCCGAACGCGCAAGTAATAGGCTCGCCACATTCGCGCAGGCGATCAGCAGCACCACGCCGACCGCTCCCAACAGAAGCAAAAGCGTGCCGCGCACGTCACCGACCAGAGCTTCCTTGGTTGGGAGGACCTTCGCCCCCAGTCCCCGCTCGGTTTCGGGATTGAGGCGATCGATATGGTCCTGAATGGCGTTCATTGCCGCGTCAGCCTGGCTCAGGCTGACGCCGCGTTTCAGGCGTGCGATGCACTGGACGTCATGAGCCGTGCGATCATTCGCGTCGACGGGTTTTCTCTGACCGATCGGGATGTGAACATCGGCGTATTCTGTCCCAAAGCGAAAGTCGGGCTGGAGCACTCCTACGACCGTGGTCTCGACACCATCCAGGACGATCGACTTGCCGAGCGCGGCGGGGGTGCCGCCGAAGCGATCGCGCCACAGGCCGTCGCTGATGATGGCCACAGGTGCGCTGCCGTAACGGTCATCTTCGGGAGAAAACTCTCTGCCGAGCGCCATCTGCACGTCGAGCGTGCTGAAGAACCTCGCGGAAATTTCTCTGCCCTGAAGGTGTTCCGGATTTCCGGGGCTCGACAAATCGAAACTGCGCCGAGAGTAGGCTGCCATTTTCTCGAAGGGTGGGGAAGCGAGTTCCCAATCCAAGAAATCACGATAAGAAAGAGCAGTGGGACTCTTTAGACGGAAGTTGTTTAGCCATACCGTCACCAAGCGATCGGGATCGTGGTATGGCAGAGGCGCCAAAAGGACGCCTTGCACCACACTGAAGATTGCCGTGTTGGCGCCGATGCCAAGTGCGAGGGTGAGGACCGCGACGGCGGTGAACGCCGGGCCGCGCCGCATCATTCGCAACCCGTACTGTACGTCCTGACAGAGATGTTCAATCCATGCATATCCCCACGTGTCACGCGTCGTTTCTTTCACCAATCCCACATTGCCAAATTCGCGCAGGGCTGCCGCCCGCGCGTCTTCGGCCGATTCACCGCGCTCCTCACGCTCACGTACAGACATCGCGATGTGCCCGCGAATCTCCTCCTCCAGTTGGTTATACCGTTTCCACCACGGCCACTTCACGTCTCGAACTCCTTCTTGGGCGCGTTCAGAATTCCGGCGATGGCGCAGCTGATCTGGTCCCAACGCGAGCGCTCATCGGCCAGTTGCGTTTTACCCTTCGCGGTCAGTCGATAGACGCGCACGCGCTGCTTGTTCTCGGAGGTCTTCCAGTCGGCGGCGATCCACTTCTTTCGTTCCAGGCGGTGAAGTGCGGGATAGAGCGAGCCGGTGTCCACCCGCAGAACATCACCCGACTGCGATTGGATAGCCCGGCTGATTCCATAGCCGTGCTGCGGCCCCCATCTGAGCGTTTGCAAGACGAGAAGATCGAGCGTGCCCTGCAGAAGCTCGATGCGATTCCGGTAGCGGTCTTTCACGTTCTCTCCGCTCGGGCTTAGATGTAGACATCCTACATCTCCTGGATGTAGAATGTCAACATCCATGTAGGCGGAAAGTAGGCAAGCCGCATGGAACCGGTGCCACGACAGGAGCCGGCGGCTCCTGCGCCATCGCGTGGGCGCTACTTTAAATGTGTTCCGAACCATGGCACGATGCCGGTCCGAGCATCGATCCGGTTCTCACGCTTAAGAAAACGATGCCCCTCTTGCGCGTAGATGTGAGGTTCGACGGTTCTGCCTGCGGCGTCGAGCTTGTGGATGTGGAGGTTCGCCAACTCGCTGGTCGACGCGAAACTCTCATGCAAAGTGGTTCGCGGAAGTGAATTCGTCATCAGAGATAATCACGTCAAAACAGCCCGCTCATGTTCGGTAAGGCAGGGGCCTGTGGGGCCTGAAATGGGCCTTCCGAGTGCAGCGAAGCAACACATAATGAGTCTTTCCTCGCGGATAGTCGGCAAGTCTTACCTCGGTTACTTCAGGCTGGCCCGTCGCTTGGGCACGAAGCGCACGTATGCCGGATTCTCACCGCCCGTTTTCGTTACTTCTCCAACCCTTTGACATAGTGTGAGCCGCATATAGACAGACTCCGGCTCACACGTCCTCAGACCGGTCTCGCTCAGAAACAATTCCGGCCCCCTCAAAACATTTACAACTGAGTTCCAGGACACTGAAGAATTGCAAAACCCTTGCCCTAAGCTGTGCGCCCGGTGTCTGTTTCGGCAGTGGTAATGGTTTTCACACACTTTTAACAATCCGGCTGGAATAAAGGCGCGAGTGCCGCGGTTATGCACTAAGTGAAGGTGTTGCCGGAGAGTGTGCTTCAGATTCGGTTCTAAGCAAATTAAATCTGTTCCGGAGGTGGTCTATGTTCCGTAAATGTATCTCATTCGCAGTCTTCGCACTGGGAGCGCTCGCGATGGTCGTCGCCGGCATTGCGCAGCAAGGCCCAACCGAAGCGCCGACTGGCTTTGACACTCCCACCCTGGCGCAAGACCCTGGATCACAGAGTGTTAGCAACGGCATCGCCGAGCCATCCGGCGATACCTATGCCCTCGACCAAACTCGTTTTGAACAAGACCATGATGCCCGCACGGGGCTGGGACCCGTGTTTAACGCGAGAGCATGCGCGGATTGTCACCAAAACCCTGTTAGCGGCGGGTCCAGTCAATTCACGGAAATCCGCGCCGGCCATAGCGACGCTAATGGCAATTTCGTGGCCGCGACCGTTCCCATCAACGACGGGGCCGACATTATTGCGAATCGCTCGATTATTAACGACCGTGCACTGATTCCACAGGCGCAGGAGCATATACCGGATGCTGAAAACATTCGCGCCTTGCGGGCAGCTCTCAATACCCTGGGAGACGGCTTTGTCGAAGCCATCGAGGACAGCACCTTGCAAGCCATCGTTCAGCACCAGGTAGAGGTCAGCCACGGCAGAATCCACGGCGAAGCAGTCCAGGTTCCAGTTCTGGAAGCGCCTGGACAAACACGCATCGGCCGCTTTGGCTGGAAAGATCAGCACAGCAGCTTGCTTTCCTTTATCGGTGACGCATACCTGAATGAAATGGGAGTGACCAACCGCCTGCGGCCTAAGGACGTAACCACGGTTGGCAAGGTCACGTCCGACCCGGAAGACGTTCCAGACGATATCGGTTTGGCGGATATCGATCACTTCGCGCAGTTCGTGCGCGGCACCAAAGCACCGCCGCGCGATTCGGCCTTGGCTGCCTCGGCCGCAGCACACACAGGGCAACAAATCTTCGAGAATATTGGCTGTGCCAGTTGTCATGTCAGCACCATCGTTACCGCTCCCCCTGGAACAGTTATCGATGGCGGAGCGTTTACCGTACCTGACGCCCTGGGCAATAAGATCATCCACCCTTACAGCGACTTTCTGCTTCACGACATCGAGACCGGAGACGGTATTGTCCAAAACCCTCCGGAAGACACCGCCAACAAACTGCGCACAGTGCCGTTGTGGGGGTTGCGCATGCACCCCCGCCACATGCACGACCTGAAGTCCTTGACCTTGGAAAGCGCCATTGAGCGTCACGGTGGCGAGGCCGCGCAGGAAAGAAATCGTTTCCGTGATCTAACGGCGGTGGAAAAGCAAGCTCTGATCACCTTCTTAAATTCACTTTAGATCGACAACTGAATCAGCCCAAGCTCGTGGCGCCAGTAATTCTCTCGGAGAAGGACTAGCGTCGCCTTGCAGTTAACCCCTGCAACGCATGAGGGCGGATGGTCGGCGATGCGGAAGTAATCCAGTCGCGCTAAGCAATTGTGTATTCGGTACGGATCGGGCCTCCGCAACCAAAAACTATTGTGTCCCGGTAAGTTCCGAGCACCAGAGAATTACCGAACGTAGAGGCTCTCGCCAGGTGGCCCTGGGGCCTTCGCGTGCCTCCTAGCAAAGGTATCTGCCCATATGCCAATTCTCAAAATAAGAACTTTAGACCGACTTGCGAAATGCGCGGGGGTGCCGCTTTGACGACTGTGCCGAACGTCGCATCGTTGATGTTTCCATCGACTGAGCCACTGCCGTCGAACTGGGTGTGGTTAAAGGTGTTGAACGTTTCGAAGCGAAATTCAAGAGATTTGCTTTCCGTCAATTTCGTGACTTTATGAAACGCCACGTCGAAATTGTTGATGCCAGGTCCGTAGAACGGCCTGCGCGCCGCGTTGCCTTGCGTCCCGAGAGAATTTGGGCTGAACAGCGCAGTATTGAAGTAGGGCTGCCCGTTTCGAGGGTTGTGGTTGATTTCGAGATTTCCTGGAGCCACATTGGGCAGATCGATGCTCACTGAATTGATGCCGTTGTTCTGGGCGTTGACGAGGAAGTTATCGCCGTTGCTAGCTAGGGTCACCGGCAAACCTGTAGAGAACCGAGTGATTCCGGAGATTGCCCAACCTTCGGTCAAGCGATTCTTCGAACGGAATAGTTTTTCAGCCGGCAGTTCGTAGTTGTAGCTGAGAACGAAGTTGTGCTTGACGTCGTACGCTGAGATGCCGTACTCGGCACGGTAATTGAAGGGATTTACCTGTTCCTGCAAATTCGAGGAGTCGTCCAGCGACTTCCCATAGGTGTAACTCGCCAACACAGTTAAACGACCGCTGGTGTGCTTCAGCGTTAGATCGAGCGCGTTGTAATTCGAATTGCCCATATTCTTGAACCACGCATCGGTACCGATCGTGTTGGGGAAGCCGGCCAGATTGCGCGTGCCGGTCACAACGGTTCCGTTGGCCCGCGTGTAAACGAGATTCTCACCGAATGGCCCGCACGTTGGACTGCCTGGGGCTACATCCTGTGGCTGACTGAGGCTTAGGCAAAGCGTCGGATTTCCCGGATTCGCTTCGACGACGGTCATCAGGTGGCGACCGAGGGAACTTACATAGCTCGCACTCGCCACTGTGTTCGTAGTGAGTTGGCGCTCCACCGTAAGGTTCAGGGCCATGGAATAGGGCGTCGGGTTTTTGTAGAAGTAACTCACGGCCCCACTGATTGGCGTATATCGAGACCACGGGATATTCGGATCCGGATTCGTCGGCGAGTGGCCATAAGCGGGAACTTGAACCGGAAATTGTTGCAGGAACTGCGTTCCACTGAGCGCACCCACGAAGGGCGTTGCCATCTCTGGAGGCTCCGGACTGGTGTACGTCAGGCCGTAAGGTGGATTGCCTGTCGGGTATGCGATCGTCAAACCTTCGATCGCAGTGAAGAATCGGCCCGCGCCGACACGGATGCTGGTCCTCCCGGGTCCTCCTGTCAGTGCGCCCAAAAATCCTTTCGACCAATTGGGCGAATAGGCGAGTCCCAGGCGCGGAGAGAAATCGTCCATCGGCGTATATGCCAGTGTTGAAGGCAGCGTCTGACCGTTCAGCAAGCGATCTCCGGGCACTAGGTAACCGAGCGGAGCACCAGGAAAGGTCTGCGACTCGACGCCAGGAATCAAAGTGGTTCCTTGATTGTGCTCTTCGGACCATCCACGAATGTAGTCCCAGCGCAGGCCGTAGTTGACGGTCAGATTGGAACGCACGCGCCAGCTATCCTCAGCAAAGATTCCGCCCGTTGCTGAGAACTCATGAAATGGCGGCGAAGATTGTTGTGAGTAGAAGTCCGGCAGGCCCAGCAGAAAATCCGCGAAGCCATTCCCGGTGCTTTGAGCGCCTGATCCGAAGAAGGAGAAGGTACCATTGGCAACCAGGTCCGGTGCTTGTTTCACGGCATACCAAATATACTGTCCGCCAAGTTTCAACGTGTGATTGCCAATCACCTTCGAGACGGTATCGCCGAAATCGATGGTGTTGTTAACCTGCGCGACAAAGAAGGGATTGGTGCCGACCGCAAAAGAGTTGAAGTACAGCGTCTCAACTCCAGCAAACTGCGGGAACCCTTGCTGAATTCCTTGCGGGCCTGAGGATATCCCCTGGTCCGCAAGGCTGACGCCTACGCCACCCTTTGGAACGCCGAGGTTGTTGTTCAACCGAATGTAGCCGATGTGCGCTTGATTGACGAGACTCGAGCCGAATGTCTTGGTATCGCTCAGCGCGACCATCTGGTCCCGGCCCGATGAAAGCGCGTCGTACGCACCGTTTGGACCCGGAAGTGTGGCGCCTCCGAAACCGCTCGGGTACGGGTTGTCGAGATTGTAGCTGTCGGCGAAATAGTAGACTGAAAAAGTCCCATAGCGCGCAGTGTTGACGTCGATTCGCACAGAGCCTTTATCGTCGTTGAGGCGGAGCTTATTCGCTTCCGTCGAGAATTCACTAGCTCCGAGATTGGGTGTAGGAATGAATTGCAGCATCTTGCTTGCGGGAGCACCAAAAGCGGCCTGCGGAATCTTGGCACCCGGAAACACGCATTGAGAGTTGGAGACACATCCTGGCGTGTAGAACGGCTCGCTGACGGCGACGCCGTAGCCCAGGCGACTCGCGAGAGTCTGCGCCAAAAAAGTGCCGTTGACCTTGCCCGTGAGTGTGTTCGCGGAATCCGAAAAATCACCGGCGCGATTCGCCAAAGACGGCACGCTCACGATTCCGGTCTCGACACCCTGGACGGTTCGCTGTCCTTGGTAGTCGGTGAAGAAGAAAACTTTATCTCTCTTGATCGGCCCTCCAAACGTTCCGCCAAACTGATTCTGCTGAAAAGTTGATCGCGCGGGGTCGAAGAACCCGCGCGCATCCAGAGCAGTATTACGTAAGAATTCGAAACCATCGCCATGGAATTGATTGCCACCCGACTTGGTCACCACGCTGATTAGGCCGCCGCTGTAATTGCCATATTCGGCGTCCGCATTGCTTGTCAGAATGCGGAATTGCGCAATCGAGTCGAGGTTAGGAATAATTCCGGCCTGTTGGCCGATGGTTTCCTGCACGCTGACGCCATTGAGCGTGAAACCATTTGCCGATTCGCGCTGGCCGTTGATGGAGAATTGGCCGGTGTCGGCGTTGCCCGCCACAGGAACTGTTCCGAAGCCGCCGCCCGACGTGCTGTTCCCAGCGCCACTCGTAGTCAGAGGAGTGACTCCCACCTGCATCGCAAACAAATCTGTATAACTGCGGCCATTCAAAGGAATGCTGGTGACTTGTTTACTGTCGATGACCTGACCCAATTGCGTGTCCGAAGTTTCCA